>NZ_CP035311.1:618472-927708 GCF_004114795.1 Janthinobacterium sp. 17J80-10
CAGCGGCCAGCCGGCGGTATGGATGACGAGCCCGGGCTGGTGTTTGGCCGGATCGATTTCCCACAATTCCTTGATGCCGATGCCATAGGTTTGCGGATCGCGCCCGGCATTCAAGTCATATTTGGCCATCAATTGCTTGCCCAGATGCCCTCGGGCGCCTTCGGCAAACAGGGTGTACTTCGCATGCAGTTCCATGCCCAGCTGGAAAGCCGCGGTAGGCTGGCCTTCGCGGTCCACGCCCATGTTGCCGGTGGCAACGCCCTTCACGGAACCATCATCGTTGTAGAGCACTTCGGCGGCGGGAAAGCCGGGGAAGATTTCCACGCCCAGTGCTTCGGCTTGCTGGCCCAGCCAGCGCACCACGTTGGCCAGCGAAATGACGTAATTGCCGTGGTTCTGGAAGCACCCCGGCAAGAGCCAGTTGGGGGTCTTGTAGGCCTTGGTTTCGGACAGGAAGAGGAAGCGGTCTTCGGTGACGGGCGTGGTGAGCGGTGCGCCGCGTTCCTGCCAGTCGGGGAAGAGTTCGGCGATTGCCACGGGGTCCATGACGGCGCCGGAGAGGATGTGGGCGCCGAGTTCGCCGCCTTTTTCCAGCACGCAGACCGAGACCTCATTGCCCTTGGCCGCGGCGAGCTGCTTCAGGCGAATGGCGGCTGACAGGCCGGCGGGCCCGCCGCCGACGATCACCACATCGTATTCCATTGCTTCGCGCGGGCCGTACTGTTCCAGGAGATTCATTTCAGAAGGTAAAAAAGAGGGCTAAATACAGGAGGATTCAAACTCAGGGCGCAACCGGTTTTTTGCCTGCAGCTTCCCCGTAGCTCACGCCGAGTCCGGCGCGCACGTCTTGCTGGATGCCATACTGGGCAAAGGGGTAGCGCAAACCATTGCCGGACAGGGCGCGCATGCCCTCGAGCGCTTTTTTCAAATCCTCAGGTGCAATCGCCATGAGCATTTCATCGTCCAGCACGCCGCCGTAACGCCGCTCGGCAAAGCAGGGCAGCGACAGGCTTGGCTGCCGTGTCGCCAGCGCGCGTCCCCAGGAATCGGCGCAAGCCGATTCGCCCACCACGCTCCAGTCGAAACGCTTGTAGCCGGACCACTGCAGGCCATTGATGAAATAGATCATGGCGCCGGGCGTGGCGTAAAACAGCACGATATCCGGCGGATCGAGGCGCTTGCTGCGCACCGGCGACACCACCATGGCGGCATAGCGCCCGTGCGGCACGCAATGCATGGCTGACTGGTGCGCGGCGGCATCGTCTTTGGTCGCGTACCAGACCCCGGCCATCGGTGTGCCCGCCCGCCAGGTTTCATCCTGTTTGGCGAGCCCGATCACGGCGCGGCACTGGTCGCCGACCAGGTCGTCGGCAGTAATACCGACTGTCCAGCCCAGGCGTGCTGCCTGGGCGACGATCTGGTCGGTCGTATGGATCGCGGTCGGCCGGCGCAGTTTGGGAATGGCTTGCATGGCTTCCACCGTTTCGAACATCTTGATGCCGAACGGTGGGGTGCGCAACTTCAGCACATTTTCCAGTTCCTGCGCCAGCGTGACCAGATCCAGCTTATCGTCCAGCTTGTCGCCCTGGTTTTCCATGGCAATAACCTTATTCCGCGCTCAGATGGAGGTCGGTAGTGACTTGCTGGCGCAGCAGGTATTTCTGGATCTTGCCGGTGACCGTCATCGGGAATGCATCGACAAACTGGACGTAGCGCGGGATCTTGTAGTGGGCGATCTGCCCGCTGCAAAAGCTGCGGATTTCCTCGGCATCGGCATGCATGCCAGGACGCAGGATGATGCAGGCGCACAGTTCTTCGCCATACTTCTTGTCGGGCACACCCACGCATTGCACATCCAGCACTTTCGGATGGCGGTAGAGGAATTCCTCGATCTCGCGCGGATAAATGTTTTCGCCGCCGCGAATGACCATGTCCTTGGAGCGGCCGACGATGCTGCAAAAACCGTTTTCATCGATGACCGCGAGATCGCCGGTATGCATCCAGCCGGCGGCATCGATGGCTTCGCGGGTCTTTTCCTCGTCGCCCCAGTAGCCGAGCATGACCGAGTAGCCGCGGGTGAGCAATTCGCCCTTTTCGCCGCGTGGGACGATCTTGCCGTCGGCATCGACGATCTTGACTTCGAGGTGCGGGTGCACGCGGCCGATGGTGGACACGCGCAGGTCGATCGGGTCATCCACCGAGCTCTGGAAGCTGGCTGGCGACGTTTCCGTCATGCCGTAGGTGATGGTGATCTGACTCATGTGCATGTTGTTGATCACGCGTGTCATGACTTCGATCGGGCAGGGCGAACCCGCCATGATGCCGGTGCGCAAGCTCGACAGGTCGTAGTTCTTGAATTCCGGATGGTCGAGGATGGCGATGAACATGGTCGGCACGCCATGCAGGCCGGTACATTTTTCGGTCTGTACCGTTTCCAGCACACCCTTGGGATCGAAGCCTTCGCCCGGGTAGACCATCGCTGCGCCATGCGTGACGCAAGCGAGATTGCCCAGTACCATGCCGAAGCAATGGTAGAGCGGCACTGGAATGCATAGCTTGTCTTTCTCGGTGAGCCGCATGGTTTCGCCGATGAAAAAGCCATTGTTCAAAATATTGTGATGCGTAAGCGTGGCGCCTTTGGGCGCGCCGGTCGTGCCGGAAGTGAACTGGATATTGACCGGGTCGTCGAACTGCAGCGTGGCGCTGACATCGGCCAGGTGCTTGAGGTCGTCGTCGTTGACGGACGTCAGCAGGTCGTCGAAGTTGAGCATGCCGGCGGTTTTTTCGCGGCCCATGCGAATGATGTGCTTGAGCGTCGGCAAATGCGGCGCATGCAGGGCGCCGGGCCGGGCGTGCTTAATCTCTGGCACGACATCTTCGGCGATCTGGATATAGTTACTGGTCTTGAATGCCGGCGAGAGGATCAGGGCACTGCACTCCACCTTGCCGAGCACGTATTCCAGTTCCGAGCGGCGGTAGGCTGGATTGATGTTGACCAGCACCAGGCCGGCCTTGGCGGTTGCAAACTGGGTGAGCACCCATTCGGAATTGTTTTGCGACCAGATGCCGATGCGCTCACCCGGCTTCAAGCCCAGCTTGAGCAAGCCAGCGGCAAGACGATTGGCGCGCTGCTGGAATTCCCGGTAAGTCCAGCGTACGTTCTGGTACGGCACCACGAGCGCCGGCTGGTCGGCAAAGCGGTCGGCTATCGAATCCAGAAATGAACCGATCGTTTCGCCGATCAGCGGTACGTTATGGGCACCGTGAACATAGCTTGGCTTTTGCATGATTTCTCCTTGATATGGCCGGTCCCACGCGTCATGCGAAGCGTGGGCCGGTAATGGCAATATCGTTAAATTATTATTTTTTTACAAGCGGGCAACCGGATTGCGCCAGCGGGCGGAAGGCTTCATCGCCCGGCACAGTGCTGATCACTTTGTAATAATCCCATGGCGCCTTGGATTCTGCAGGTTTTTTCACTTGCAGCAGCAGCATGTCATGGACGACGCGACCATCTTCACGCACCTTGCCCTTCGGGATCACGACGTCCGAGATGGGCAGTTCACGCATCTTTTTGTTGACAGCGGCGGTCTCGTCAGTGCCAGCGGCCTTGACGGACTTCAGGTAATGCATGACGGCAGAATACATGCCTGCCTGCGCCATGGTTGGCATGCGCTTGTGCTGCGAGAAAAAGCGCTTCGACCAGGTCCGGGTGGCGTCATTCAGGTCCCAGTAAAAACCTTCGGTCAGATACATGCCCTGCGCGTAATTGAGGCCGATGGAATGGACATCGCTGATAAACATCAGCAAGGGCGCAACCATCTGGCCGCGCGAGGCGATGCCGAATTCAGCAGCTTGCTTGACGGCGTTGACAGTGTCGCCGCCGGCATTGGCCAGGCCAATGACCTTGGACTTGGAGTTTTGCGCCTGCAGCAGGAAGGAGGAAAAATCGCTGGCATTCAAGGGGTGCTTGACAGAGCCGAGCACCTTGCCGCCGGCGCCGGTGACGATGTCGGAAACGTCTTTTTCCAGCGATTTGCCGAAGGCGTAATCGGCGGTCAGGAAGAACCAGCTGTCTGCGCCGCGCTTGACCAGCGCCTTGCCGGTGCCGACGGAACTGGAGTAGGTGTCATACATCCAGTGCATGCTGTTGGCGTTGCATTTGTCATTCGTGATGGTGCTCGACGCAGAGCCGACGACGATCGCCAGCTTGTTCTTTTGCTGCGCCACTTCCATCACCGCCAGGGCAACGTTGGTCGGGACCAGGTCCATCAGCACGTCGACATTCTGCTGGTCGATCCATTCGCGCGCCTTGGAGGCGGCGACATCGGCCTTGTTCAGGCTGTCCGCGGTGACGATTTCGATGGGTTTGCCCAGCACGGTCTTGCCGAAGTCTTCAATCGCCATTTTCGCGGCAATGATGGAACCCTGGCCAGACAGGTCCGAGTACAACCCGGACAAATCCGTCAGCACGCCGATCTTGACGACATCATTGCTGACCTGTGCCGACGCGGATGCCATGCCGGCGACGACCAGTGATACGGCGAGCGAAATCTTCCTGAGTTTGGGGTGCATTATCTATCTCCATTGATGTAATTCTTGTGTTGCGATCGGGCGACTCTCAGTGTGGATCAACCAGGGAATCCAACCATCATTTGTGCTGATTGTTGTTAATGCGCAGCAAAAATATTTCTAAATATGAGTGCAACTAACAAACGAGCACGATTTTAGGATGAATATTCAGGGGTATCAAGAAGAATTTGCGCGATATAGTATTTCAAACTTGATTTGTAGTGAGTTATACTCACAAACGGTTGTCGGGAATGCTGGAGATAATTTCCTTGCGACATGGAAACGTAAGCAGCGGTAGAAACTGGCAGCAAGCTATATGACAATGAAAAGCGAGGCATCTCGTTTTTCCCTACTGATAGGACAAGAAAACATGACGACTCAATTCCTCGATTTCCCTAGCCTGAGCTTTGACCATGGCGAAGATATTGCTGCGTTGCGTGAGGCGGTGCAACAATTTGCGCAGGCGGAAATCGCCCCGCGCGCTGCTGAAATTGATCACAGTGACCAGTTCCCGATGGATCTCTGGAAAAAGTTTGGCGACCTGGGCTTGTTGGGCGTCACCGTAGAGGAAGAATACGGCGGCAGCGCCATGGGTTATCTGGCGCATATCATCGCCCTCGAAGAAATTTCCCGCGCGTCGGCATCGGTTGGCCTGTCGTATGGTGCGCATTCCAACCTGTGCGTCAACCAGATCCGCCGCAACGGCAGCCACGAGCAAAAACTGAAGTACTTGCCGAAGCTGGTTTCGGGCGAGCATATCGGCGCCCTGGCAATGTCAGAGCCGAATGCCGGCTCCGACGTGGTCAGCATGAAGCTGCGCGCCGACAAGAAGGGTGACCGCTATGTCTTGAATGGCAATAAGATGTGGATCACCAACGGACCGGATGCCGATGTCCTGGTGGTCTATGCCAAGACCGACCCGGCGGCAGGTCCGCGCGGTATCACGGCCTTCCTGATCGAAAAAGGTTTCAAGGGATTCTCGATTGCGCAAAAGCTCGACAAGCTGGGCATGCGCGGTTCGCACACGGGCGAACTGGTCTTCCAGGATTGCGAAGTTCCGGAAGAAAACATCATCGGCGGCTTGGGCAAGGGCGTCAACGTGCTGATGTCGGGTCTGGATTCCGAGCGTGCAGTGCTGTCGGGCGGGCCGCTGGGCATCATGCAGGCATGTATGGATGTGGCAATTCCATATATGCATGACCGCAAGCAGTTTGGCCAGGCCATTGGCGAATTCCAGCTCATGCAGGGCAAGATGGCCGACATGTATTCGACCATGATGGCGTGCAAGTCGTATGTGTATGCCGTGGGCCAGGCATGCGACCGCGCGACAACCCCGGAAGCCGTTCGCGCCCTGCGCAAGGATGCTGCCGGCGCGATCCTGTATAGTGCCGAAAAGGCGACGTGGATGGCCGGCGAGACGATTCAGACGCTGGGCGGCAATGGTTACATCAACGAGTATCCTGCCGGCCGCCTGTGGCGCGATGCTAAGTTGTATGAAATTGGCGCAGGCACGTCGGAAATCCGCCGCATGCTGATCGGCCGCGAGCTGTTTGGCGAAACCCGGTAAGCCATCCGCAATGAGCGAATCGGGGCTTGCGGAATTTCTGCAATAGCCCGCGAAGTGAATCGGGCCGCCCTTGGCGGCCTGTTTCACTTGAGATGACGGTTTGCGCAAGGCAGAGACGGCGTGGCGAGCGCTTGCAGATAATGCCGGATTGAATTTTTTTGAACTGGATGCCGGCTTAGGTTGTATAGTTGTTTTTCTGCCGGACGGGCACTGTACGGTTTTGCAATTTCGCCTCCCTTTTCACTGCCATTATGATGCTTTCACCAATTAAATCTCCCCGCAAACGCGAGGCTCTGGGCACGCGGTCGGAACGTCGTGTCAAGGAAATCCTGATGGTGGCGCGCCAGGTGTTTTCCGAACTGGGCTATGAAAAAACCACCGTGCTGGAAATTGCCCGGCGCATGGAAATTTCGGAAGCCACGGTTTTTTCCTATTTCAGCAGCAAGCGCGACCTTTGCATGCATGTCATCAAGGTCTGGTACGACGAAATTTCCGGGGCGCTGGAGCGCGAAGTTCCGCTGATCATCGGCACGCGTGCGCAATTGCATTTCATCGTCCGAAAACATCTGGCCACCCTGATGCATGAAGGTACCGGCATGTGCAAGCTGGTGCTCAGTGAAGGCCGTACCGTCGATGAAGAATTTGCCGAGATGCAAGCCGACTTGCGGCGCCGCTATACGGCACCACTCAAAAAAGTGTTGTCGACCGCACAGCGCTCCGGTGAAATTCGCCAGGACATGCCGCTGCCGCTATTGCGCGACCTTGTCTATGGCGCCACGGAGCATGTACTGTGGGATTATGTCGTGACAAACAATAAGCCTGACATCGACACGACGGCGGCACACTTGACCGACATGTTCTGGTGTGCAGTTGCGCCAGTTCCTCCCGACGTGAAAAAACTGGCGCAGTTCCATGCCGAGGTGGCCGATGCCATGCGACGGATCGACGCCCCTGCCGATGGTGCCGTCCGTATTGCCGCCAACGGGCGCTAGCACTACGCCCGGTAGCACCGCCGCTTAGCGGTTCTTGAGCTGCGCTTCCAGTTCGGCGACCCGGGCTTCCAACTCTTCCAGCTTGCTCCGGGTCTTTGCCAGGACCTGGACATGAATATCGAATTCCTCGCGAGTCACCAGGTCCAGGCGTGAAAACCCCTGGCTGAGCATGGCTTTGACATTCTTTTCTACATCCTTGACGGGCGAATTGTCGATGGCATGCTGGATCTTGGCTTGCAAATCGTCAAGAAAATTGGGCTTGTTCATGGTTACTCCTTGTTTTAGCTAAAAAAGCACTGTTTTGATGCAAGTCTGTCCAGATGCCCGTAAATGGTGCAATTCTGGTCCGGCGAACGCGATATTTTTGCCGTTTTGCAATAGTAATTTGCAAAAATGGCAATACATCTGCGCAGTAATGGGTTGGCACGGCTCCTGCTAACCAAGGTAAAGCTTACATCATCAAGCGCTTTTTACTTCACACTCACAGGGAATGACCATGAAAAAATTAATGCTCACCGCCGCCGTTCTTGCAACCTTCGCTGCGCCTGTATTTGCGGCAGAGCCAGCTTCGGACCACACTTTCACCGCCAACGTGACAGTTGCTTCGGATTATCGCTTCCGTGGCATTTCCCAGACTTTCAAGCAACCGACCGTCCAAGGCGGTTTTGACTATGCGCATTCCAGCGGCTTCTACCTCGGCAACTGGAACTCGACCATCAGCGGCTTGCAGTACAACGATACCGCCGGCATCGAAATGGACTTTTACGGCGGCTACAAGTTCGAACCGATCAAGGATGTCACTGCCGATGTCGGCGTGCTGTACTACTTCTACCCGAGCGCAAGGATTCTTGGCACCAACGAGAAGTATAACAACGCCGAAATTTATTTTGGCGGCGCGTACAAATGGTTCTCGGCCAAATACAGCTACAACATCACCGACTTCTTTGGTCTGAGCAATGCCGTCGGCGGCAATGGCGATTCCAAGGGTTCCGGTTACCTCGACCTGAACGCCAATTTCGAAATCGCTGAAAAGACCACACTGGGCTTCCACGTCGGCAAACAATGGGTCAGCAACTACGGCAACCTGAACTACGCTGACTACAAGGTCAGCCTGAGCCGTGCATTCGATTTTGGTACCCTCAGCGCCGCAATCGTCGGCACCGACACCAAGAATGGCGCCTATGCCAATGTTGTGAGCAGCTCGGGCAAGTCCAAGGATGTTACCGATACCACTTTGGTTTTGTCTATCAGCAAATCCTTCTAATTCACCACGTATGAGGTTCTCATGAAACTGATTACTGCAATCATCAAACCCTTCAAGCTTGATGAAGTGCGTGAAGCCTTGTCCGCCATTGGTGTGCAAGGCATCACCGTCACCGAAGTCAAGGGCTTCGGCCGCCAGAAGGGCCATACCGAGCTGTATCGCGGCGCCGAGTATGTGGTCGATTTCCTGCCGAAGACGAAAATCGAGGCAGCAGTGGATGATGACATCGTCGAACGCGCCATTGAGGCGATCGAGTCTTCCGCCCGCACCGGCAAGATTGGCGATGGCAAGATTTTTGTCTACGACCTGCAGCAAGTCGTGCGTATCCGTACCGGTGAAACCGGAAAAGAAGCCCTCTAAGGAGAATGTAATGAAACATTACTTTGTACGCTTCCTGGCGGCGGCCACCTTGCTGACAGCAGTCGGCCTGGCGCCTTCAGCCATGGCAGCGGAAGAAGCGGCGGCTTCGGCTGCCGCGGCAACGCCTGCTGTTACTGCGGCCGCTCCGGCTACCGCTGCCCCGGCAGCAGTGGCTCCCGCCGCTGCACCTGCCGCTGCCGCGGCAGCCCCTGCTGCTGCGGCTCCTGCCGAGCCAGCCGCGGCACCTGCAGCACCGACCGCCAACAAGGGCGATGTTGCCTGGATGTCGACGGCGACCATCCTGGTGATCATGATGTCGATCCCTGGCTTGGCATTGTTCTACGGCGGCCTGGTCCGCACCAAGAACATGCTGTCGGTGCTGATGCAAGTCTTCATGGTGTTTTCGCTGGTTGTCGTGTTGTGGTGCATTTACGGCTACTCGCTGGCATTCACCACGGGCGGCAGCTTTATCGGCTCCTTTGATCGCCTGTTCCTGAGCGGGATTACCGTGGATACCATGGCGGCGACCTTCAGCAAGGGTGTGGTGATTCCGGAATTTAGCTTCGTCGTCTTCCAGGCAACGTTTGCTGCGATCACCTGCGGCCTGATCATCGGCGCTTTTGCCGAGCGCATCAAGTTCTCCGCGCTGCTGGCATTTATCGTCCTGTGGTTCACCTTCGCCTATCTGCCGATGGCCCACATGGTCTGGTTCTGGGCGGGCCCGGATGCCTACACCGATGCTGCGGCTGCGGAAGTTGCCGGTAAGACGGCAGGCTGGCTGTTCCAGCAAGGTGCGCTCGACTTTGCCGGCGGCACCGTGGTGCACATCAATGCCGCCGTTGCCGGCCTGGTGGGTGCCTACGTGATCGGCAAGCGCATCGGCTATGGCAAGGAATCGATGGCGCCGCACTCGCTGACGATGACCATGATCGGCGCATCGCTGCTGTGGGTAGGCTGGTTCGGCTTCAACGCCGGCTCCGGTCTGGAAGCCAACGGTCTGACCGCCCTGGTGATGGTCAACACCCTGCTGGCAACCGCTGCAGCCGTGGTCACCTGGACCTTCGGCGAATGGATGGCCAAGGGCAAGCCTTCGATGCTGGGCGCCGCTTCCGGTGCTGTTGCCGGCCTGGTGGGCATTACCCCGGCAGCAGGTTTCGTCGGTGTGATGGGCGCACTGGTGATCGGCCTGCTGGCAGGCATCGTCTGCCTGTGGGGCGTGAACGGTCTGAAGCGCCTCCTCGGCGCCGATGATTCGCTCGACGTGTTCGGCGTGCATGGCGTTGGCGGCATCCTTGGCGCCATCCTGACCGGCGTGTTTGCTTCGCCCTCCCTGGGCGGAACGGGCATCTATGACTATGTCGCCAACAAGGTTGCTCCGGACTACTCGATCGCCAGCCAGGTCTGGATCCAGACCGAAGGCGTGCTGGTCACGATCGTCCTGTCCGGCGTGGTTTCCTTCATCGCCTACAAGCTGGTCGACCTCGTCATCGGCCTGCGCGTGACGGAAGAACAGGAACGCGAAGGCCTGGATATTTCCAGCCACGGCGAGCGGGCTTATCACCCCTGATGGGCATGCCAGGATTAAAGTTCCTCCGACCCAGCTGTTAGGGTTTTGCAAAGCGCCTCGTTACGAGGCGCTTTTTTTATGGCCGCTTTCTTTAAATTCCGCAATCCGGCCTCAACTACAGAGACTGCCAAAGCGACGTGGCCAGAGCAGGTGCCAATGTTGCCTCGATTACATCTTGTCGGCGCAATGTCATGAATCCCGCTAAAATCTGCATCAAGACTCAACCGTTTCTCAAAGGGTGTATATGGTTCCGCATCTGGTCACTGCCCTGAATGGGCCGCTGCTCGACCTCGAAAAGAAAATCCTGAAAGCCACGCCAGCCATCGAGCGCTGGTTCCGGCTCGAATGGCAGGAGCACACGCCACCGTTCTATTGTTCGGTCGATTTGCGCAATGCCGGCTACAAGCTGGCGCCGGTCGATACAAACCTGTTTCCTGGCGGTTTCAACAACCTGTCGCCGGAAATGCTGCCGCTGGCGGTCCAGGCAGCCATGGCCGCGATTGAAAAATATTGCCCGGATGCCAAGAATCTGTTGCTGATTCCCGAAAACCATACGCGCAATACGTTTTACCTGCAAAACGTCGCCCGGCTGATGCAGATTTTCCGCCAGACCGGCCTGAACGTGCGCCTGGGCTCGCTGAATCCGGATGTGACAGCGCCGACGCCAATCGAATTGCCGGATGGCACCGTCCTCACGCTGGAGCCGCTCGAGCGCATCCAGAATGGCCGCCGCGTCGGCCTGAAGAATTTCGACCCCTGTACGGTCTTGCTCAACAACGACCTGTCTTCAGGGATTCCGCCGATCCTGGAAAACCTTCACGAGCAAAACCTGCTGCCGCCGCTGCACGCCGGCTGGGCCGTGCGCCGCAAGAGCAACCACTTTGCCGCGTACGATGATGTAGTCAAGAAGTTCGCCAAGCTGATCGATGTCGATCCGTGGATGCTGAACCCGTATTTTGCCAAGTGCGGCCAGATCGACTTTCATGAGCGCACCGGCGAGGAATGCCTGGCCGCCAGTGTCGACAGCGTGCTGGCCAAGATCCGCAAGAAATATAAAGAATACGGCATCAAGGAAACGCCTTTCGTCATTGTCAAGGCCGATGCCGGCACGTATGGCATGGGCATCATGACGGTGCGTGACGCTTCCGAAGTCAAGGATCTGAACCGCAAGCAGCGCAACAAGATGGCGGTGGTCAAGGAAGGCCTGCAGGTTTCCGACGTCATCATCCAGGAAGGCGTGCATACGTTCGAGCATATCAATGACGCCGTGGCCGAGCCGGTGGTCTACATGATCGACCGCTATGTGGTCGGCGGCTTCTATCGCGTGCACGCCGAACGCGGCATCGATGAAAACCTCAATGCGCCGGGGGCGCACTTTGTGCCGCTGGCGTTCGCCCAGCAACATGCCTTGCCGGACCTGAAGGCCAAGCCTGGCACCACCGCCCCGAACCGCTTCTACATGTATGGCGTGGTGGCGCGTCTGGCGCTCCTGGCAGCTTCGCTGGAGATGGAAAAGACCGACCCGAACCCGGAAATTTATTAATGAAAATTGCTTTCCTCGCCGACCACCTGTCGAGTTTCAAGACGTACAAGGATTCGACCTATGCCATGATGGCCGAGGCGGCATCGCGCGGTCATGAGATCCATGCATTCGAGCAGGCCGACATGGCGCTCGAAGCCGGCAAGGTTTCGGCCAATGCAGCGCGGATTGCATTGACCGGGGATGCCGTCGACTGGTACCGGGCCGAGCCGAAAATTGCGCAGCCGCTGGCCGCCTTTGATGTGGTGGTGCTGCGCAAGGACCCGCCTTTCGACATGGAGTACGTGTACGCCACCCAGTTGCTGGAACTGGCGGAGCAGCAGGGCGCGCGCATCGTCAACCGGCCCGCTGCGGTGCGCGACCATAACGAGAAGCTGGCGATTGCGCAATTTCCGCAATTTCTCTCGCCGACGCTGGTCACCAGCGACATGGCGCGCCTGCGCGCTTTCCATGGCGAACACCAGGACATCATCCTGAAGCCGCTCGACGGCATGGGCGGCGCCGGGGTTTTCCGGGTCCGCGACGATGGCCTGAACTTGGGCGCAATTACCGAGACCCTGACCCGGCACGGTAGTGTCACCATCATGGCGCAGCGCTATATCCCCGAGATCGCCAAGGGCGACAAGCGCATCCTGCTGATTGGCGGCGCAGTGGTGCCATTCAGCCTGGCGCGCATCCCTCAGGCCGGGGAAGTGCGCGGCAACCTCGCCGCCGGCGGCACCGGTGTGGCGCAGCCATTGTCGGCGCGCGACCAGGAAATTGCCGAGGCGCTGGCGCCGGTGCTTTCACAACGGGGCTTGTTGCTGGTAGGATTGGATGTGATCGGCGATTATTTGACTGAAGTGAACGTGACCAGCCCCACCTGTTTCCAGGAAATCCGCCAGCAAACCGGATTCAATGTGGCAGGCATGTTCATCGATGCGCTGGAGCAGCGCGGCTGATGGCCGCGCCGGCGCCAGACCGCCCCCTGTCTTGACCAAACACTTATGGTAGGTATTCTTCTTCTGACGCATGCGCCGCTGGGGCAGGCATTCATTGCCGCGGCCACGCACGTGTTTCGCGCGCGCCCGGAGCGCCTGGAGGCAATTGATGTCGTGCCGGACCAGGACACGGCGGAAGTGCGGCGCCTTGCTGCCGAGGCGATCGCCCGCTTGAATGATGGCAGCGGCGTACTGGTGATCACCGATGTCATGGGGGGGACACCGTCGAACTGTACACTGCCGTTATGTGAGCCCGGCCTGGTGGAAGTCATCGCCGGCATCAGTTTGCCAATGCTGCTGCGCGCGCTGACCTATCGCAGCGATACGCTGGACGTGGTTGTGGAAATGGCATTGGCGGGGGGGCAGGGAGGCGCAGTGCGGGTGGATAATCGCGTACGGCTGTCGCCAACCTAGTGCAATTGCAGCAAAGAGTCGTTAAGGTGAGGGTGGTGCGTGCGGCCAGCTGATCGAGATGGCCGCGGTACCCGATAAATTAAAATTAGAGTCGACATGATCCAGAAAGAAATCGAAATCATCAACAAGCTCGGCCTGCACGCGCGCGCATCGGCCAAGCTGACGCAGCTGGCGGCAAAATACAAGAGCGAAGTCTGGATGAGCCGCAATGCCCGGCGCGTCAACGCCAAGTCGATCATGGGCGTGATGATGCTTGCCGCCGGCAAGGGTTCGGTGGTGACGCTGGAAACTGACGGGGCTGATGAACAGGAATGCCTCGACGCCCTGGTGGTCCTGATCAACGACAAGTTCGGGGAAGGCGAGTAGTTTAAAAATATGGCTTCGTTTACCCTCCATGGCATTCCGGTTTCGCGTGGCATCGCGATTGGCCGCGCGCATCTGCTTGCGCCGGCTGCGCTCGACGTCAAGCATTACCTGATCGCCGAGGAGCAGGTGGAAGCTGAAGTCACCCGCCTGCAGGATGCGCTGGCCACCGTGCACAAGGAATTGCAGACCATCTGGAACGAGCTGCCCAAGGATTCGCCTGCCGAACTGGGTGCCTTCCTGGATGTGCATGCGCTGATCCTGTCGGATCCGATGATTGCGGAAGTGCCGCTCAATATCATCCGCAGCCGCCATTACAACGCTGAGTGGGCGCTGGTGACGCAGATTGATGAATTGTCGGCGCAGTTCGACGAAATCGGCGATGCTTACCTGCGCGAGCGCAAGGCCGATATCCAGCAGGTCGGCGAACGCGTGCTGAAGGTCCTGACCGGCACGGCGGTGGATTTGCCCAAGCCGCAAGGCGACGAATCGGCGGCCAAGATGATCGTGGTCGCACACGACATTTCGCCTGCGGATATGCTGCATTTCAAGAATGGTGCCTTCGCCGGATTCGTTACCGACGTCGGCGGCCAGAATTCGCACACCGCCATCGTCGCCAGGAGCCTCGATATCCCTGCAGCGGTCGGCATGTTCAATGCCTCGGCGCTGATTGCGCAGGATGACTGGGTCATCGTCGATGGCGATGCCGGCGTGGTCATCGTCGATCCGCCGCAGGTGGTGCTGGACCAGTACCGCGACCGCCAGACCAAGCTGCTGCGCGAGCGCAAGAAGCTCAGCAAGCTGAAAAAGACGCCGGCGGTCACCCGCGATGGCACCGAGATTACCTTGTTGGCCAATATCGAGTTGCCCGACGATTGTGCCGCCGCCATGGAAGCGGGCGCGTCCGGTATTGGCCTGTTTCGATCCGAATTCCTGTTCATGGGACGCTCCGCGTTCGTCACCAAGCTGCCGAGCGAGGATGAGCAATACGAATCCTATCGCAAGGCCGTGTCGATCATGAAGGGGCGGCCGGTGACCATCCGCACGCTCGACATCGGCGCCGACAAGCCGCTCGATGCCGCCGAGCAGACTGCGTTGAATCCGGCGCTGGGCTTGCGCGCGATCCGCTATTGCCTGGCCGAGCCGCAAATTTTCCTGATGCAGTTGCGCGCCATCCTGCGCGCCTCGGCCCATGGCCCGGTCAAGATTCTCGTGCCGATGCTTGCGCATGCCTTCGAGATTGACCAGACCCTGGCCATGATCGCCCAGGCCAAGCAGCAGTTGCGCGACGCCGGCAAGAAATTTGATGAAGCTATCGAAGTCGGCGCCATGATCGAGATCCCGGCCGCTGCCCTGGCGCTGCCGATGTTCATCAAGCGCATGGATTTCCTGTCCATCGGCACCAATGACCTGATCCAGTACACCCTGGCGATCGACCGTGTCGACCATGAAGTCGCGCACCTGTACAACCCGCTGCATCCTGCCGTGCTGTATCTGCTGTCGTCCATTATCGCCGCCGGCGCCCGCGAAGGCATTCCGGTGGCTGTGTGCGGCGAAATGGCCGGCGACACCAAGCTGACGCGCCTCTTGCTCGGCATGGGCTTGCGTGAATTCTCCATGCATCCCACCCAGCTGTTGCCGGTCAAAAATGAAATCCTCAACAGCGACCTGACGATCCTCGGCATGCAAACCCGCCGCATCCTGCGCACGACCGACCCGGTGGCGATCACCGAGGCGGTAGCGCAACTGGGCACGCTTTAGGCTTAACTGACTGCCGCATTCCTCTGCGGCAGTTTTCGTGGAGCTGTATGACGGCACAATAAAAATGGCAATTTGGCAATTCAGTGTTGCAAATGTGCTATTTTCACGTTTTGTCGCCACTAGGCTTGCCGCCCTCCATGCCCACAATTTACGCATTAAAGCCAAAATTCCAGCAAATTCTGCGTCCGCTGACTAGCTGGCTGTATCGGCTGGGCATCAGTGCCAATGGCGTGACGGTCTTTGCATGTACTGCTTCCGCAGCCTACGGTGCCTGGATGGCGCTGCTGCCTGGCAGCCGCTGGCCTTTCCTCGCGCTGCCGCTGTTCATGCTGGTGCGCATGGCACTGAACGCCATCGATGGCATGCTGGCGCGGGAATTCGGACAGCAAAGCCGACTGGGCGCAATCCTTAACGAGACCGGCGACGTTGTTGCGGATACGTGCCTGTTTGCACCGTTCGCCTTGCTTGCAGGCGTAAATTCAGGCATAGTGGCGTTAGTTGTATTTTTGTCAATTTTAACGGAATTCATTGGCGTGCTGGGCCAGGTCACTGGCGGCGGTCGCCGCTACGACGGTCCGCTGGGTAAGAGCGACCGCGCGTTTCTGTTTGGCGCCTTGGGCTTGCTGATCGGCGCCGGGGCGCCGGCTCTGTCATTCCTGAATCCGGTATTGGTGCTTGCCGCTGTGCTGCTGGCCTGGACCTGTATCAACCGCGTGCGCCAGGCACTGCGACACGCGCCATCCTGAAGGGGAAACACAAGCCATGTTGAACCTGCTGCAACTTGCTTTTGGCGGCATCGTCGCCGTTTTGCTGATGGCCTCATTCGTTACCTTTGCGCTGATCCGCACGAATCCGGGGAAAAATTACATCGAACTCAAGCTGCGCATCCAGACCTGGTGGTGGCTGGTGGCGATCCTGTTTCTTGCCCTGACCTTCAATCGCACGGTCGCGGTCGTGCTGATGGCAATTGCCAGCTTCATGGCCTTCAAGGAATTCCTCTCGATCGCACCGACCCGGCGCGCCGACAGCAGCGTGCTGTTGCTGGCATACCTGTCGATCCCGCTGCAGTACCTGTGGGTCGGCATGGCCTGGTATGGCATGTTCATCATCTTCATTCCCGTGTATGTCTTTTTGCTGCTGCCCATGCGCATGGTGATGATCGGCGAGACCCAGGGATATTTGCGTGCTGCGGGCACGATCCAGTGGGGCTTGATGACCACGGTCTTCAGTCTGAGCCATATGGCTTACCTGCTGGAGTTGCCGCAACGGCAGGGCACGCATGGCATGATCAGCGGCGAGATGCTGGTGTTTTACCTGCTGCTGCTTACGCAAGGCAACGACATCGCACAATACTTGTGGGGCAAGATGCTGGGCAAGAACAAGGTCATTCCCAAGGTCAGTCCCAACAAGACGGCAGAAGGCTTACTGGGCGGGATGTTTACCACGACTGTCCTCGCCTGGGCGCTGGCGCCCTGGTTTACCCCGATGAGCCCGCTGCATGCGCTATTGTCCGGCGTACTGATTAGCCTGTTCGGCTTCATCGGCGACGTGGTGATTTCCGCGGTCAAGCGCGACATCGGCATCAAGGACGCCGGCAGCTTGCTGCCTGGGCACGGCGGCATACTCGACCGTCTCGATTCCCTGACCTACACCGCGCCGCTGTTTTTTCACTTCATTTATTACCTGTACTACTAAGCATGGGTAACCTGTTCCGTGCCGGCTTGCGCATGCTGTTTGCAGTATGTATCGCCTATCCTGTGGTGCTGCTGTGGCTGGGCATTAACGTGCGCCACCGCGAGCGCCTGCCCTTGAAGGGGCCGGCCATTGTCGCCGCCAACCATAACAGCCACCTCGATATCCTGACCTTGCTATCGCTGTTTCCCTTGCTGGCCATACCGCGCGTGCAGCCGGCGGCAGCGGCCGATTATTTTTTCAAGAACCGCTGGCTGAAATGGTTTTCCCTCAACGTGGTCGGCATCATTCCAGTGGTGCGTGGCGGCGGCGTGACGGGCGATCCGCTGGAAGCCTGCTACCGCGCGCTGGAAGCAGGCAAGGTCCTGGTAATTTTCCCGGAAGGCACGCGTGGTGAGCCGGAGCAGATGGCGGAGCTGAAGTCCGGCATCTGGTATCTCTCCAAGCGCTTTCCGCAGGCGCCAGTTGTGCCGGTGTACATGCACGGCCTGGGAAAATCGATGCCGAAGGGGAGCTGGATTCCCGTGCCGTTTTTCGTCAGTGTCGCCGTCGGCCGCCACCTGCACTGGAACGAAGGCAAGGATGTCTTCATGGCGTCCTTGCGTGAGCGCTTGCAGCAATTAAAACAAAAAACCCACGTCATTTGCGAGGAACCATGACCACATCCCCCCCGAACGTCCGTGCATGTCAGGAAAGCCATTTCACCTCCTTTGACGCCACCCCTCTGTTCTATCGCCACTGGCCGGCGCGCGGCAATGCTGGAGAAAAAAAGGCCGTCGTGCTGTTCCATCGCGGCCATGAGCATGGCGCGCGCATGGCGCATCTGGTCGATGAGCTGGATCTGCCCGATTGCGCCTTCTTCGCCTGGGACGCGCGCGGCCTGGGGCGCTCCCCCGGCGAGCGCGGCTATGCCGACAACTTCGGCGCGCTGGTCAAGGATGTCGATGCTTTCGTGCGCCATATCGCCCGCGCCTATGACATCCCGGTGGAAAACATCACAGTGGTTGCGCAAAGCGTCGGCGCGGTGGTGGTGTCGGCCTGGGTGCACGATTACGCGCCAAAGATTCGCGGCATGGTGCTGGCCTCGCCGGCGTTCAAGGTCAAGCTGTACGTACCTTTCGCGCGGCAGGGACTGGCGTTGCTGCAGAAATTCCGCAAGAAGTTCTTCGTCAATTCCTACGTCAAGGCGAAGTTCCTCACGCATGACCCCGCGCGCATCGCTTCCTACAACAGCGATCCGCTGATCACGCGGCCGATTGCCGTCAATATCCTGCTGGGACTCTACGATACCGCCGAGCGCGTGATCGCCGATGCCGGGGCGATCCATGTGCCGACCCAGCTGCTGATTTCCGGCGCCGACTGGGTGGTGCACCACAAGCCGCAGCACACGTTCTTTGAGCGTCTGGGCAGCACGGTCAAGGAGTGCCACGTGCTTGACGGCTTTTTCCATGACACCCTGGGCGAGAAGGACCGGCATCTTGCGGTTGCCAAGGCGCGCGACTTCGTCCAGCGCTTGTATGCCGCGCCACATGCCATGCCGCATCTTGGCGACGCCGATCGCAGCGGCCCTGCCAAAGAATTGCACAAGCGCCTGATTAATCCGCCATCGTCGCTGGCAGCCCGTGCCTATTGGGCCATGTCTCGCTTCTGGATCGGTGTGGGCGGCAAGCTTTCCACCGGCATGGGCGTGAGCGTGGCCACCGGCTTCGATTCCGGCAGCACGCTCGATTATGTCTATCGCAACCGCAGTCAGGGCCTAACACCCATCGGCAAGCTCATCGACCGCATCTATCTCGACAGTATCGGATGGCGCGGCATCCGCATCCGCAAGCAGCATCTGGAACTGGTGATCGGCAAGGCAATCGAGGCGCTGAAAGCCAATGGCAAGCCGGTGGCCATCACCGACATTGCTGCCGGCCATGGCCGCTATATCCTCGAGGCGCTGAGCGACCGGCCCCAGCAGGTCGACAGCATCCTGCTGCGCGATTACAGTGACATCAATGTCGATGCCGGCCGCCGCCTGATCGCCGAAAAAGGCTTGCAGCAGTGCGCGCAATTCCAGCAGGGCGACGCTTTCGACCGCCAGTCGCTGGCGGCAATTACCCCGCGGCCGACGCTGGCGGTGGTGTCGGGGCTGTACGAACTCTTCCCCAGCAATGACCTGATCCGTGCCTCGCTGGCCGGCCTGGCCGACACTACCGATGCCGGCAGTTACCTGGTCTATACCAACCAGCCCTGGCATCCGCAGCTGGAGCTGATCGCGCGCTCGCTGACAAGTCATCGCCAAGGCGAGCCCTGGGTCATGCGTTGCCGTACCCAGGCCGAGATGGACCAGCTGGTGGAACAGGCCGGCTTTGAAAAGCTCGATCAGTACACTGACGAGTGGGGCATATTTACTGTGTCATTGGCGCGCAAGAAAGCGGCTTGATGACGTCGCTTGCAAATGGCGCAGGCAGCACCGCCACTGCCGAGGCCGGCGCCACTGCCGAGGCCAGCGCGGTGGCGCCGGCCTCGGCAGTGGCGCGCCCCTGGCGGCGTGCGTTGGCCTGGCTGGCGTTTCTCGGGCCTTTCTTTTTTATTAGCTATGGCTTCGCCAACTGGTGGGCCGGCCAGCTGGCGCAGGTGGAATCGGTGGTATTCGGCTGGGAGCTGCATATCCCATTCCTCGATTGGACCATCCTGCCCTACATGTCCATCGATGCCTTTTATGCGGTCTCGCTGTTCGTGTGCGCCACCCGCGCCGAACTGGATGCCCATGCGCGGCGCCTGTTTGCCGCCACCCTGATTTCAGTTGCCTGCTTTTTGCTGTTTCCCTTGCAATTCAGCTTCGCGCGGCCCGAGACCAGCGGCTTCAACGGCATGCTGTTTGATATCCTGACCGGCTTCGACAAGCCCTTCAACCAGGCGCCGTCGCTGCACATCAGCCTGCTCTTATTGCTATGGGTGGTCTATGCGCGCCACCTGCGCGGCGCAGTCTTGTGGCTCTTGCATGTCTGGTTCGCACTGATTGGCATTTCCGTGTTTACCACCTTCCAGCATCACGTCATCGACGGCTTTACCGGTTTTGCGGTTGGCGTCATCTGCCTGTACCTGTTTCCCGATGCGCCGCTGGCATGGTCGCGTCATGGCAGCGAGGACGCGGGCGTGCGCCGCCGGCTACAGCGTTATTACCTGACCGGCGCCGCGCTATGCCTGGCGCTGGCGTATGGCTTGCGCGGATGGGCTTGGCTGCTGCTGTGGCCGGGCGCAGCACTATTTCTGGTGGGCCTGGCCTACGTGCATTTCGGTCCTGCAGTCTTTCAGAAGCGCGACGGCTGCCAGAGCCGGGCTGCGCGTATTTTGCTGGCGCCGTACCGGGTTGGCGCCTGGCTGTCGTCGCGGTGGTTCACGCGCGCCGGTGCGCCGAGCGCCGAAGTGGCGCCCGGCATCTGGATCGGCCGTGCACCGGGCGGGGCCGACTGGCGGCATTTCCAGCCGGCCGGTATGCTCGACCTCACAGCGGAATTTCATGCCGGCGCCAATGCCGCGCGCCTGCATCATCGCAACGTGCCGATGCTGGACCTGGTGGCGCCCACGCAAAGCGAGTTGCGCCGTGCGGTGGCCGCGCTCGACGAGCTGCATGCGCGCAATGCACCCGTGCTGGTGCATTGCGCGCTGGGCTATTCGCGCAGCGCGTTGGTCGTCGCCGCCTGGTTGCTGCGGCGCAATCTGGTGCAATCGCCAGCGCAGGCTATCGCCAGAGTGCGCGCGACACGGCCGCAGATCGTTTTGAATCCGGCGTTCGAGCAGGCGCTGGCGGAGTTCGCCCGTGGATGATGCGGGCGCACGCGAAGCAGCGACTCTGACGGCATCCGCATCGCAGGTGCCGGACGAAACGGTGAGTGCCGGCGTGCTGAGCGCTTTTCTGCGAGCCGGCAGGGTGGTCGATCATGCATCTTCGCTATTGTTGCTGGCATTGACGCTGTTGTCTTTGGCGCAACCGGTCGGCACTGTGCATCTGGCCTTCCTGGGAATTGCGCTGGCACTTGCCATGGCCGAAAAATACTATGCCTGGCGTGTTGCCCTGGATGACCGGCTGTTTGAGGTTTTGCTGCGTCATGCGGGGCAGGCGCAGCAATTCGATGCCGCGCTGGCGCACATGCTAGGCCGGCAGGCGCCGGTTGGCGGGCGTTCCCTGCAGGGGCGCTGTCAGGGCGCGCGCCGCCTGCTGCTGCGCCAAGCGCTGTGCCTGGGTGGGCAAGTGGTCGCGACTGCAGTCATCTTTCTGCTGCAAATCGCAAAAATGATGCCGCCGGCTTGACAGTGTGGTTTGACGGCAGCAGCCGACTTGGTTATTCTTACGAGGTGGCGCCGATTTGATATCAGCTTGCGGGCGCATGATAAATACGGCTAAAGCGTGCTTGGTACAAGTTCGAATTTAGCCCGACGCGCATGGCGCTTTCGGGCTTTTTTATTATCTAAAAATGACATCCATCGGAATCGTCTCGCCGCAGTCGATGCAGTTCAGTGAGCCGCTGCCGCTTCAGGGGGGCTCGTCGCTCTCCGGCTATACGCTGGTGTATGAAACCTACGGCAAGCTCAATGCCGACCGGTCCAATGCCGTGCTGGTTTGCCATGCCCTGAATGCCTCGCACCACGTGGCGGGTTATTACCTGAACGACAAGGGCGAAAAGGTCATTGGCTGGTGGGACAACATGGTCGGCCCCGGCAAGCCGCTTGACACCGACAAGTTCTTTGTCATCGGCGTCAACAACCTCGGTTCCTGTTTCGGCTCGACCGGCCCCATGCACATCAATCCGTCCACCGGCAAGCCTTATGGCGCCAGCTTTCCCGTCGTGACGGTGGAAGACTGGGTCGATGCCCAGGCACGCCTGGCCGATGCGCTCGGCATCGAGCAGTTCGCAGCCGTCATGGGCGGCTCGCTGGGCGGCATGCAGGCGCTGGCCTGGAGCCTGCGCTACCCCAAGCGCGTGCGCCATTGCGTGGTGATCGCCTCGACGCCGAAGCTGTCGGCGCAGAACATCGCCTTCAACGATGTCGCGCGCCAGGCAATCCTGACCGATCCCGATTTCCACGGCGGCGACTTCTATGCGCACGGCGTGGTCCCCAAGCGCGGCTTGCGGGTGGCGCGCATGATCGGCCACATTACCTACCTGTCAGACGACGACATGGCGGAAAAATTCGGCCGTGACCTGCGCTCGGACAAATACCAGTTCGATTTCGGCATCGATTTCGAGATCGAATCCTACCTGCGCTACCAGGGCGACAAGTTTTCCGAATACTTCGACGCCAATACTTACCTGTTGATCACCAAGGCGCTGGATTACTTCGATCCCGCGCGCGAATTCGATGGCGACCTGGCGCGCACGCTGGCCTCTACCCAAGCACAGTTCCTGCTGGTGTCGTTCACCACGGACTGGCGTTTTTCACCGGCACGCAGCCGCGAGATGGTGCGGGCCCTGGTCAACAACAAGCGCCGGGTTTCCTATGCCGAGATCGATGCGCCGCACGGCCACGACGCCTTCCTGCTGGAAGACGCACGCTACCTGCGCACGGTGCATACGTATTACGACAGGGTGTGGCAGGAAATCGCCGCCGGAGGTGCCGCATGAATTTTGATGAATTGCGCCGCGAGCGCCCCGACCTGGCCTTCATCGCCCACTGGGTGGCGCCGGCCTCGCATGTACTCGACCTGGGTTGCGGCGATGGCGTCATGCTCGACCATTTGCGCAGCGATAAGGGTTGCAACGGCTATGGCATCGAAATCGATGACGACAAGATCCCGGTCTGTATCGCCCGCGGCGTCTCGGTGATCCAGCAAGACCTTGAAGCGGGTCTGGCCATGTTCGATGACAACGCTTTCGACGTGGTGCTGTGCCTGTCGGCGTTGCAAATGATGAAGGATGTCGAGGGCGTGCTGCGCGAAATTACCCGCGTCGGCCGCGAAGCTATCGTGTCCTTTCCCAACTTCGCCCATTGGCCGCACCGCCTGTCCCTGATCCGCGGCCGCATGCCGGTATCGAAGTCGCTGCCGTACGAATGGTATGACACGCCCAATATGCGGTTTGCCACGATCGGCGATTTTGCGGAACTTGCCAACAAGGTGGGGCTCGAAGTGCTTGAATTTATCGCGTTGCATGAAGGTAAGCCTATTGCCTTTTTGCCAAACTGGCGCGGCAGCCTGGCGGTATTCCGCCTGCGTAAAAAGAACGATTAAGATCCCTTCATGAGCCAGCCTCCCGTTACCCTCCCGAACCCGCCGGCCCAGGATCATTCCGGCGCGCATAATCCAGGCGCAGCGATTGCGGCCGAAGAGGGCATGAAGTCCAAGGCGCGCATTCGTGACGCGTTCCTGCAACCGTCGGCCTGGACGCTCTTTTTCTTCGGCTTCGCTTCCGGGCTGCCCTTCCTGCTGGTGGCCGGCACGCTGGCCTACTGGTTGAGGGAAAACGGCATTACGTTGAAGGACATCACCATGATCGCCAGCGCGGGCATGGCCTATTCCTTCAAGTTCCTGTGGGCCCCGCTGGTCGACCGCCTGCGGCTGCCGCTGCTGGGCCGGCTTGGGCAGCGCCGCAGCTGGCTGCTGCTGGCGCAGGTCGCGGTGATGGTCGGGCTGGGCGCAATGGCTTCCGTGACGCCCTCGCAACTGGGGCTTTTCGTCGGTCTGACGCTGCTGGTGGCGTTTGCCGGCGCCACCCTGGATATTGTGGTGGATGCCTATCGCATCGAGATTGCTCCGGTCGAAGCGCAAGGCGCGCTGGTGGCCACCTATTCGCTGGGCTACCGGATTGCGCTGATCGTCTCCGGTGCGCTGGCGCTGGTGCTGGCCGACCATACCATCTGGCCCAACGTCTACCGGGCGATGGCCCTGTTCATGCTCGTGCCGATCGTGGCGAACCTGCTGGCGCGCGAGCCGGAAGTGCTGCGCGAACATGCGCAAAGCTGGGCCCAGGGCATGCGCGAGGGCGTGGTCGAGCCGTTTGCCGATTTCTTTCGCCGCTTCGGCGGGCGGGTGGGGCTTTGCATCCTGCTCTTCATCCTGCTTTTCAAGATTTCCGACCAGGCCCTGGTCGGGGGCATCATGGGACCGTTCTACCTGGACCAGGGCTTCACCAAGACGCAAATCGCCACCATTTCCAAGGTCTACGGCATCTGGGTGGGCATCGGCGGCGCCTTCCTCGGCGGCGTCGCGGTCGTGCGCTGGGGAGTCGAACGCGCGCTCCTGGCGGGTATCGTCCTGGGAGCACTCTCCAACCTGCTGTACCTTGGGCTGATCGGCGCCAACGGCGACGTGGCCATGCTGACCTTCGTGATTTCCGGTGAAAACCTGGCGCAGGGCGTGCTGGGCACCACTGCCGTGGCCTACCTCTCGGCGCTGGTGAACCAGCGTTATACGGCTACCCAATATGCGCTGTTCAGCTCGCTCATTACCCTGCCGGGCAAGGCGCTGGGATTTTATTCGGGCCGCATCGTCGAGGCCGTGGGGTACGCCCCCTACTTCTGGATCACAACGCTGGCAATCGTGCCTGCGATTGGCCTGTACTTCTGGCTGCGGCCGCGGGTCAGGCTGGATGGCGAAGCCGGCGCAAGTTGAGGAGTCATTGACATGATTACCCGGTTCCCGATTGACCGTTTCGCCAGTGCATTGGCGCTGCTGTGCCTGTTGGGTGTGGCTGCGCCGGGGCAGGCGCAGCCAGCCGCAGAAGAAAGCAAGGAAGAGGGCGTAAAGGTCGGCAAGATGTCTTCGCTGCGCAACCTGGTGCCGGAAGAACAGCTCGAAGCCGCCGCCACCCAGCAATACACCGCCATGAAGCAGCAGGCACAGCAACAGAATGCCCTGGCGCCGGATAGTCACCCCCAAGTACGGCGCCTGCGCGCCATCGCCGGCAAGCTGGTGCCGCAAGCCTTGCGCTGGAATCCCCGTGCCGCCGACTGGAAATGGGAAGTTAACCTGATCGGCTCGAAGGATGTGAATGCCTTTTGCATGCCGGGAGGAAAAATCGCTTTTTATACCGGCTTGCTGGAACGCTTGCAGTTGACCGACGACGAAGTGGCCATCGTCATGGGCCATGAAATCGCCCATGCCCTGCGCGAGCATGGCCGCGAGCGCGCTGCCAAGTCGGGATTGGCCAATGCCGGCGCCAAGCTGGCCGGCATTGGCTTGTCGGCGCTGCTTGGCATCGATGCTAACCTGACCACGGCTGCCACCGGCCTTGGGGCGAGCCTGACGATGCTGAAGTTTTCGCGCGACGATGAAACCGAGGCCGACGTGGTCGGGCTCGACATTGCTGCCCGCGCCGGCTATGACCCGCGCGCCGGCGTCGCCCTGTGGCACAAGATGGCCCAGCTCAGCCAGAGTGCCCCGCCACAATGGCTTTCTTCCCATCCGGCCGGCCAGAACCGCATCGCCGAGATGCAGAAGCATCTGCCGGCAGTCTTGCCGCTGTATTCCCGGGCAAAGGGTGTGGCGCAGCAGTCACTGCCGCCGTACCGCAGCAACGTCAAGGGCATCGCGCCTGTTTCCTGACAAGTTACTTCCGCAGCCGTCATGTTTTTGCGCCCCGGTCGGATGCAATGGAAGAGCCGGTCTCATGTCAATAGCGCAATTAATTATTGCCTTGGGGAAAATTAAGTCTCGGCGTATACTTCCCCTGACTTCAAGGCTATTCAGCCCCTGCCGCATTTGCCCAGTAAATTTTCCTTGTCATTTTCCCTATTGAGCATAATCGCAATGAAGATGGCTCCTCTAACCCAGAAATATTAAAAATGACTAATTTCCTGGCAATCCTGTCAGGCGGCGGCGTGATTCTGCTTATCGTTGCTTTTTTTCTGGTCGCAGGCAATTTCGCTGGCGCGTACTTATCGGCGCGACACCAGCATTTATTTCGCAACGCGCTATTCGTCGTGACTGCCATGGCGGTGCTCAGATTTCCGCTACAGGTAAATGGCGATGTATTGCTCGACCAGCGCGGCGCAATTCTTGCGGTAGCGGCAATATTTGGTGGTGGTCCTGCACTCGCGGCCACCGCGGCGGCGATGCTGGCATATCGCGCCTATCTGGGCGGTAGTGCCATGCTGGCCGGCTTGCTCGGCATTGTCTTCACTTTCCTTGTTTGCGGGGCCTTGAATTATTGGTGGCGTCGGCGAACCGGCACGCGCGCAGCCAGCATAGGCCTGATCGCCGTGGCCGGCGTCATGGCCGGCGTATGTTCGGCGTTGACGTTGTTGCTTGTGCCGCCGGTGGCAGGGGCATGGGCATTGTTTCAGCAGGAAGGGGCTAGCATGTTCCTGGTGCAAGTTGTTTCGACTTGCCTGTTCGGCTTCCTGTTGAAACTGCATGTCGAGCGTCAGCACAGCAGCGAAGTGCTTGCAGAGAAAAACATTGCCTTGCGCAACACGCTTGAACAAGCGATTGGCGCGCTGTCGATGGCCATGATGCATCGCGATCCCGGCGTGGCCAGCCATGAGAAGCGGGTTGCAGAATTGGCAGCGGCAATCGGCACCGAACTGGGCTTTGAGGGCGAGCGCCTGAAAGGACTGAAGCTGGCGGCATTGATACATGACATTGGCAAAATCCAGTTGCCCGCAGAGATATTGATGCGCCCACGCAAGCTTTCCGAGGAAGAGTTCAGCCTGGTCCAGCTGCATGCAGAAAATGGCTATCAGATTCTGAAAGAGATTGAATTTCCCTGGCCTTTGGCCGAAATCATCCGTCAGCATCACGAGGATTACGACGGTGGCGGTTATCCACGGGGGTTGGCGGGGGCGCAAATTCTGCTCGAAGCGCGCATTATCCGGGTGGCCGACAGCATGGAGGCCATGCTGTCGCACAGGCCGTTCCGCCGGGCCTACGATGTCGAATATGCAGCCGCGCGCCTGCAAGTGGGGGAACAGACATTGTATGATCCCGAGGTGGTGAAAGCTTGTCTGCGACTCGTTCGCGACCAGGGTTTTCCCGTGTCTTGTAATGAGCAAGCTGCCTGACCATGGATCAGTTACTGACCGCCATTGTGGGTTTGGACGATGCCGCTGCCGTCAGTTTGATCATGCATTCGCCGGGCGAAACGATTTCGCCGGATACGACGATGGGCGAGGCCGCCATGGCGCTGGACCGCCAGCAAAGCAGTAGCCTTCTGGTGATGCAGGCAGGCGAGATGGTGGGGATACTGACATTGCGCGACATGACGGGGGCATTTTGCAATGGCCATGGACCCGGTGAGCCGGTTCGCCAGTTCATGTCGCGCCAGCTGATTACGGTCGAGGAATCGACCAGCCTGGGCGCGGCAGCCTCGCTGATGGCCGAACGCGGTATCCGTCATCTGCCGGTGCTGGATGCGCGCGGCAAACTGGCCGGCGTGGTCAGCGGGAGCGATTTCCGCCGCTTGTCCGAAGCAGCCATCCGTGCCAGGGCGCTACAGGCAGGAAAACTGGAAAAAGCGCTTGAAGAGACGCTGGCGGCATTGTCAGCGGTACTGGAGCAGCGCGATCCCTATACCGCCGGCCACCAGAAGCATGTGGCCATGCTGGCAGTAATGATTGGCAAGGAACTCGGATTTGATCAAGGCCAATTGCATGCCCTTAGCCTGGCTTGTATTGTGCACGACCTTGGCAAAATCCAGGTGCCGGTCGAGATCCTGACCAAGCCGGCGCGCCTGAGCACAGCAGAATTTGCGCTGATCAAGCAGCATCCTCTGGTCGGCTACAACATCTTGAAGACGATCGATTTTCCCTGGCCAATCGCCGATATCGTCGTGCAGCATCATGAGGCGCTGGATGGCAGTGGTTATCCCTATGGCTTGAAGGGAGATCAGATCCTGCCGGAAGCCCGGGTGTTGACGGTCGCGGACATTGTCGAGTCGATGTCTTCAGACCGGCCGTACCGTGCCGCGTTGGGAATCGAGGCAGCAATCACGGAAATCACCCGCTTGCGCGGTAGCAAACTCGATGGCGATGTGGTCGATGCCTGTGTGCGGGTCTTGCGGCGTGGGGAATTTTCGCCTAACTTGCTCGGATTCGATACGCCGCAATATTAGACCGGCGCCTGAATGGGCCAGTCGTAATGCAGGATGAGCGGCGCATGGTCGGAAAAACGCGCTTCCTTGTAGATTGCCGCCGCCTTGCCGCTGGCGCCAATGGCGGGCGTGGTGACATGATAGTCGATGCGCCAGCCGACATTGTTGGCCCAGGCCTGGCCGCGGTTGCTCCACCAGGTATAGGCCTCGGCGGTTGTTTCCGGGTGCAGCAGGCGGTAGGCATCCACCCAGCCCGCTTCATCGAACACGCGCGACAGCCAGGCCCGCTCTTCCGGCAGGAAGCCGGAATTTTTCTGGTTGCTCTTCCAGTTTTTCAGGTCGATTTCCTTGTGCGCGATATTCCAGTCGCCACAGATGACCACTTCGCGCCCTTGCGCGCGCAGAGCCGCCAGGTGCGGCAGGAATACTTCCATGAAGCGGAACTTGGCTTCTTGCCGCTCCGGGCTTGATGAACCGGACGGGCAATATACGGACACGATCGAAAGATTGCCGAAATCGCATTGGACGTAGCGTCCCTCGGCATCGAACTCCGGATTGCCGAAACCGGTGATGACCGCATCCGGTTGCGTGCGGCTATAGACCCCGGTGCCTGAATAGCCTTTTTTCTCCGCATAATGGAAATGACCAAAATATCCCGGCGGATTCAGGAATGTGTCGGTCATGTCGCCCGCTTGCGCCTTCAATTCCTGCACACAGACGAAATCGGCTTGCTGCGCCGCCATCCACTCGAAAAACCCTTTTTTGGCTGCTGAGCGGATGCCATTCAGGTTGGCGGAAATAATCTTGATCATTGGAAATAATGCGCTTGGCAAGGCAAATAGGAACAGGCCGACAGCATACCTCATTGCAACAGTTCCCCGCAGGCACGCGCTTTGCATTCCACCCTGTATGGGACGCCTATATGCATTTACAATGCCGCTGTGCCGCCTTACCAGGCGGGTAAAAACGACAGAATTCGTCACTTCACACGGTTATCGAGGATATTTTGAACAATTTACGTCAGCAATTTATTGAATTCGCAGTTTCTGCAGGGGTGCTCAAGTTTGGTGAATTCATCACCAAGGCGGGCCGCACGTCGCCGTATTTTTTCAATGCCGGGCTGTTCAATGACGGCGCCAACCTTGGGCGGCTGGCCGATTTTTATGCGCAAACCCTGCTGGATTCCGGCATCGAATTCGACATGCTGTTTGGTCCGGCTTACAAGGGCATCACGCTGGCGTCGGCGACGGCAGTCGCCCTCGCCGCCAAAGGGCGCAATGTGCCGTTCGCCTTCAACCGCAAGGAAGCCAAGGACCATGGCGAAGGCGGCACCATTGTCGGCGCCAAGCTGCAGGGGCGGGTGGTGATCATCGACGACGTGATTTCGGCGGGCACGTCGGTGCGCGAATCGGTTGAAATGATCCGCGCCGCCGGCGCCACGCCCTGCGCAGTATTGATCGCCTTGGACCGCATGGAACGCGCCGGCAAGGATGATGCATTGTCGGCGCATTCGGCAGTACAGGAGGTGAGCCACCTGTACAACATGCCGGTAGTGTCGATCGGTAACCTGGCGGACTTGATGGAATTTATTTCGGGTGCCGGAGCCGACCCGCAGCAGGCACAGTACAAGGAGGCGATTGCCGCGTATCGCCAGCGCTACGGTGTGAACTAAAAACCTGATGATTTAACAATTGTTCATCATCTGGCCAGGAGCGTTGTTGCAAAATAAGCCATTCACAGGGGGGGTAATGCATAAAAATATCAAGAAGCTGGCCGGAATGTGTGCGTTGGCGGCGATGCCGCTCCTGGCGCACGCGGAAATCTATATTTGCAAGGATGCCAGCGGCAAGACGCTGACTTCTGATCGGCCGATCATGGAATGCCAGGATCGCAAGACCCGGGTGCTTGGCAAGAACGGCATGACCGCGCGTGAAATTGCGCCGCCCCTGACCGAGGAACAGCAGCGTCAGAAAGCGGCGGAAGATGAAAAGCGCAAGGCAGCGTCGGCCGTCGCAGAGGAGCAAAAGCGCCAGGACCGTGCGCTGCTGGCGCGCTACAGCAAGGAAGCCGATATCGAGGTGGCGCGCCAGCGTGCCCTGGAGTCGGTCACCGAGCAGGTCAAGCGCGAGGAAGCATCGATTGTCGCCACGGATAAAAACCTGCAGAAGGCGCGCTTAGAAGCCGCCGCACAGCCCAAGGGCAAAGTGCCGTCGAGCTTGCAGCGCAAGATCGACGATCTCGGGCAGGAAATCAGCGACAGTAAAAAATTGATCGCGGAACGTCAGGACGAGGCAAGCCAGATCAATGCCCGCTTTGACCAGGCGGTCAAGCGCTTCCGTGAATTGAAAAATGGCGGCGTAGCAAAGCTGGAGACAAGATAATACGGGAATGCTGCGGCACTCCCGGCAAGAAAAAAGCGGAGCGCCAGGCTCCGCTTTTTATTGCGCCTCACCGGGCGCTCAGGCGGTCAGCTTTTTCTTCAGCAATTCCGTCAATTGCGCCGGATTGGCCTTGCCGCGCGACGCCTTCATGGCTTGACCGATCAGGGCGTTGAAGGCCTTTTCCTTGCCCGCCCGGAATTCCTCGACCGATTTGACATTGGCAGCCAACACCTCATCAACAATTTTTTCCAGCGCGCCGGCATCGGAAATCTGCTTCAAACCCTTGGCTTCGATGATGGCATCGACGGCAGCCGGGTCGTCCGATGGCGCTTCCCACATTGCCGCGAAAATTTCCTTCGCAATTTTGTTGGAAATGGTGCCATCGGCGATACGCTGCAGCAGCAAGGCCAGTTGTTCGGCCTTCACCGGTGCCGCGGAAATATCCACGCCTTCGCGATTCAGTGTCGATGCCACGTCGCCCATGAGCCAGTTGGCGGCAGGCTTGGCCTGTTCGCGGCCAGTCTTGGCGACGACGGCTTCGAAATAGGTCGCCATTGCTTTCGACTGCGTCAGTACGGCGGCGTCATATTCCGGCAGGGCGTAATCGCGCGCAAAGCGCTCGCGCATGGCACCTGGCAATTCCGGCAAGGCGGCTTTGACGCGCGCGATCCAGTCTTGCGCAATCACCAGCGGTGGCAGGTCGGGGTCCGGGAAGTAGCGGTAATCCTGCGCATCTTCCTTGCTGCGCATGGAGCGGGTTTCCTTCCTGTCCGGATCGTACAGGCGGGTTTCCTGCACCACGCGGCCGCCATCCTCGATCAGCTCGATCTGGCGCCGTACCTCGTAATTGATGGCTTCTTCAAGAAAGCGGAACGAGTTCAGGTTCTTGATCTCGCAGCGGGTGCCGTATTCTTGTTGTCCGACCGGACGCACCGAAACGTTGGCGTCGCAGCGAAACGAGCCTTCCTGCATGTTGCCGTCGCAAATGCCCAGCCAGGTCACCAGCGCGTGCAACGCCTTGGCATAGGCGACCGCTTCAGCGGCGCTGCGCATGTCGGGTTCGGTAACGATTTCCAGCAAGGGGGTGCCGGCGCGGTTCAGGTCGATGCCGGTCATGCCATGGTAATCCTCGTGCAGCGACTTGCCGGCGTCTTCTTCCAGATGGGCGCGGGTCAGCGCCACGCTCTTCAATTCGGCCTTGCCATCCTTTTCCAGTACGAAGGAGACGCGTCCGCCTTGCACTACCGGGATTTCAAACTGGCTGATCTGGTAGCCCTTGGGCAGGTCGGGGTAAAAGTAGTTTTTACGCGCAAACACCGATTGCGGCGCAATCACTGCGTCCACCGCCAGGCCAAACTGGATGGCGCGTTCGACGGCGCCCTTGTTCATGACCGGCAAGACGCCCGGCAAAGCCAGGTCCACCGGACAGGCTTGCGTATTGGCGTCGGCACCGAAGGCGATCGGCGCGCCGCTGAAAATCTTGCTCTGGGTGGTCAACTGCGCATGCGTTTCCATCCCGATTACGACTTCCCACTGCATATGGTTTCCTCGCTGTATTCGCTCTGTCTGTATTTTTGGGCTTACACGCCGTCCGGACGGCGCGCGTGCCAGTCGGTCGCCAGCTGGTACTGATGGGCGACGTTGAGCAGCCTGGCTTCATCAAAGTAATTGCCGATCAGCTGCAGGCCGACCGGGCGTTTGCCATTCTTGTCGCCCTGGCCGAAGCCGCAGGGAATCGACATGCCTGGCAAGCCGGCCAGGCTGGTCGAGAGCGTAAAGATATCGGCCAGGTAGTTGGCCACCGGGTCGTCGGCTTTGTCGCCCAAGTCCCATGCCACGGTCGGCGCCACTGGCCCCATGATGACGTCGCAGGCCTGGAAGGCTTGCTGGAAATCCTGCGCGATCAGGCGGCGGATCTTTTGCGCCTGCAGGTAGTAGGCATCGTAGTAGCCGTGCGACAGCACGTAGGCACCCACCAGGATGCGCCGCTTGACCTCGTCGCCGAAGCCTTCGGCGCGGGTCTTGCAATACATGTCGGAGAGGTCCTTGTAGTCTTTTGCACGATGGCCGTAACGCACGCCATCGAAGCGCGACAGATTGCTGGATGCTTCGGCCGGGGCGATCACGTAATACACGGGAATCGACAGCTCGGTCTTGGGCAGGCTGATGTCGACCAGGGTGGCGCCCAGCTTTTCGTATTCCTTCAACGCGGCGCGCACGGATTGCTCGACGTCGGCGGCCAGGCCGGCGCCAAAATATTCGCGCGGCACGCCGATTCTCAGGCCCGCCAGCGGTTGGTTCAGGTTGCGGGTGTAGTCTTCGTCAGCACGGGAAATGCTGGTGGAATCGCGTTCGTCGAAGCCGGCCATGGCGTTCAGGAGCAGAGCGCAATCTTCGGCGGTCTGCGCCATGGGGCCGCCCTGGTCGAGCGAGGACGCGAAGGCAATCATGCCGAAGCGCGACACGCGGCCATAAGTCGGCTTGATGCCGGTGACGCCGCAGAGCGCGGCCGGCTGGCGGATCGAGCCGCCGGTGTCGGTGGCGGTGGCGCCGGGCGCCAGGCGCGCGGCAATGGCCGCCGCCGAGCCGCCCGACGAGCCGCCCGGAATCGCCGCTTTGTCCCAGGGGTTTTTAGCCGGGCCAAAGTACGAGTTTTCATTGGACGAGCCCATGGCGAACTCGTCGCAGTTCAGCTTGCCCAGCGTGACCGTGCCGGCCGCGTTGAACCGTTCCACCACCGTGGCGTCGAAGGGGCTGACATAATTTTCCAGCATTTTCGAGCCGGCGGTCGAGCGCCAGCCGCGCGTGACGAAAATATCCTTGTGGGCGATCGGAATGCCGGTCAGCGCAGTGGCGTTGCCGGCTGCCAGCCGGGCGTCGGCAGACTTTGCTTGTTGCAATGTCAACTCTTCATCGACGTGCAGGTAGGCATTCAGGTCGCTTTGCCTGATCCGTGCCAGATACAGGCTGGCCAGCTCGCTGGCCGAAATATCGCGGGCTTGCAGGAGCGCCGAGAGTTGTTTGATGGTTTTGGTATGCATGGGTCGGTCGTTGGCGGTTGCGGCTTATTCGATCACTTTAGGCACGAGGTACAAGCCGTCCTGGGTCGCTGGGGCCACTTGCTGATAGTCGTCGCGGCGGTTGGGCTCGGTGACCACATCTTCGCGCAGGCGCAGCGCCAGGTCTTGCTGGAGGGCAGCAATCGGGTGGTTGAGCGGCTCGACACCGGTCGTATCAATGGTTTTCATCTGTTCCACGAGGGAAAAAATGCCATTGAGCTTGTCGAGCGTGGCATGGGCCTCGGTATCGGTCAGTTCCAGTTGCGCCAGCTTGGCAAGGCGCTTTACGTCGGAGAATTCAAGTGACATGGTCGGAATGTGGTAAGCCTGGTAAGAAGTCTTGCCGAAGGCATTTTTCAAAAAGCAAAGAGCGTGGCAATCCAGCAAAAAACTTGCCTAAACTGTGCGTTTTCCGCACATTTTTGGTTTTTCCACGCGCTAATTCAAGCCAGATTATAAGGTAGAATGTCGGGCTAATACGCGATCGGTGTCGCTTGCCGACGGGCATCAGGTCGCAGACGGCCCGCCAAAGCGGCGTGGCGTCGATGCGATTTTCCGGATTTAATTTTATTAATTTGTTGCGCGCACTTTGCTTGCGCGTCAGGGCGAATACATGTTTGGATTTTTACGCGGCTACTTTTCGAACGACCTGGCCATCGATCTGGGCACGGCCAACACATTAATTTATGTGCGTAACATGGGCATCGTGCTCGACGAGCCGTCCGTAGTGGCGATTCGCCAGCAAGGCGGCCCGAACGGCAAGAAAACCATCCAGGCCGTGGGCAAGGAAGCCAAGCAAATGCTGGGCAAGGTGCCGGGCAACATTGAAGCGATCCGCCCCATGAAGGATGGCGTGATCGCCGACTTCACCGTCACCGAGCAGATGCTGAAGCAGTTCATCCGCATGGTGCACGACTCCAAGCTGTTCAAGCCTAGCCCGCGCATCATCATTTGCGTGCCGTGCGGCTCGACCCAGGTCGAACGCCGCGCCATCCGCGAATCGGCCCTCGGCGCCGGCGCCTCGCAGGTCTACCTGATCGAGGAACCGATGGCGGCGGCAATCGGCGCGGGTCTGCCGGTGTCGGAAGCGACCGGTTCGATGGTGGTCGATATCGGCGGCGGCACGACCGAAGTGGGCATCATTTCGCTGGGCGGCATGGTCTACAAGGGTTCGGTGCGCGTCGGCGGCGACAAGTTCGATGAAGCCATCGTCAACTACATCCGCCGCAACTACGGCATGCTGATCGGCGAGCAAACCGCCGAGGCGATCAAGAAAGAGATCGGTTCGGCCTTCCCGGGCTCCGAAGTCAAGGAAATGGAAGTCAAGGGCCGCAACCTGTCCGAAGGCATTCCGCGCTCCTTCACCATTTCGTCCAACGAGATCCTCGAAGCCTTGACCGACCCGCTGAACAACATCGTTTCCGCCGTCAAGAACGCGCTGGAGCAGACGCCGCCGGAACTGGGGGCCGATATTGCCGAGAAAGGCATGATGCTGACGGGCGGTGGCGCCCTTTTGCGCGACCTCGACCGCCTGCTGATGGAAGAGACCGGCCTGCCGGTGATCGTCGCCGAAGACCCGCTGACGTGCGTGGTGCGTGGCTCGGGCATGGCGCTCGAGCGCATGGACAAGCTCGGCTCGATCTTCTCTTACGAGTAAGGCGGCAGTACGTTGATCGAGGCGCCGCGCAAAACTTTATTCGCGGCAACTTGTCCAAGACGTGTCGGAAATGTCAGGCGGGTGCGTCCCGCCTGTTTTATTGTAAGTCCGTTAGATTGTCGTTTCTCTAATCCGTAGATGGAATACAGCCCACCGCCACTGTTCAAGCAAGGCGCCTCCGCGCGCGCCAAGGTGGTGATCTTTTCCCTGATTGCCATTGTCTTGCTGGTGGCCGATGCGCACTGGCAGACGCTCGGCGCGATCCGCCAGGTGGTTGGTACCGCCCTTTACCCGTTGCAGCGCCTGGCCATGATGCCACGCGATGCCGCATATGGCGTGGGGGAGTATTTTTCTTCTCTTTCCCGCACCCAGGAAGAGAACCGGCAATTGCAGCGCCAGCAGGTACTCAATTCCCAGACCCTGCAGCAGGTACAGTTAATGGCCGCAGAAAACGCCCACCTGCGCCGCCTGCTCGGTGCCAGCGAGCGGCTGGCCGTAAAGTCCCTGATGGCGGAAATCCTCTATGATGCGCGCGACCCTTTCACGCGCAAGATCGTGCTCGACCGTGGTTCGCAACAGGGCGTCAAGGCCGGCCAGCCCGTCATCGACGATACCGGCGTGGTCGGGCAGGTAACGCGGGTATTTCCCTTTACCTCCGAAGTCACGCTGTTGACCGACAAGGACCAGGCCATACCCGTGCAGGTCGTGCGTAGCGGCTTGCGCAGCGTTGCCTATGGTCGCGGCCAGTCGGGAGCGCTCGATCTGCGCTTCATGCCTGCCAATGCCGATATCCGCAAGGGCGACGTGCTGGTGACTTCCGGCATTGACGGCATTTATCCGGCGGGCCTCGCGGTTGCGCGGGTGTCGCAAGTCGAGCAAAAATCCTCGGACGCCTTTGCCAAGATCGTTTGCCAGCCGGCTGCAGGCATCGACAGCAACCGCCAGTTGCTGATCCTGCTGACCGAATTCCAGATGCCCGTGCGCGAGCCGGCGACCACGCCGACGCCGGCATCGTCCAAGGGCGAGGTGAAATCCGCTGCAAAAGCTGAAGTCAAGCCGGTGCCCGGCCAGCCCGCCCCGGCAACGTCGACGCCGCCGGCAACCCCGGCAGCAATCTCGCCCAGGACGCCGCCGGCAGTACCGGCTGTCAAGCCTGGGGCAGTTGCGCCGGCTGGACCAAACAACCCCGCGCGGCCTGCGGCACCGACGCCAGTCGTCAAACCTGCGGCAGTCGTCAAACCGGCGCCGGCACAGCCCGCGCCCGCGCCCGCGCCGGTCAAAGCGCCACTGCCAGTGGAACCCCGACCATGAACCAGCCGCATTACATCCTGTTGCCGGCCAATCCGCTCTTTATCTTCCTGAGCCTGGTGGTAGCCTTTCTGTTGAATATGTTGCCCTGGGGTACATGGATCGGCGTGCCGGACTTTGTAGCATTGGTGCTGGTGTTCTGGAGCATTCATCAGCCGCGCCGCGTTGGTATTGGGGTGGCATTTTTCATGGGCATCCTGATGGATGTACACGACGCCACCCTGCTTGGCGAGAATGCGCTGTCGTATACCTTGCTGTCCTATTTCGCGATCATGATCCATCGCCGCGTGCTGTGGTTCCCGATCGGCATCCAGGCTTTGCACGTGTTGCCCCTGCTGCTGCTGATGCAGATCGTGCAAGTGGTGGTGCGCGGGATCGTCAGCCAGCAGCTTCCAGGATGGTTTTATTTCGTGGAAAGCCTGGTGGCGACCCTGTTGTGGCCGGTGGTAAGCTGGCTGTTGCTGGCGCCACAGCGCCGCGCCGTCAACCGCGACGACACGCGTCCGATCTGAACGACGATGCTTGCTTGCCCATTCCGCCACGTCGGCATATTGCATGGTCACTGCGGTTCCGGCCGCATGTATTGGCATGACTGAATTTAAGAATACCGAACGCGAACTGCATTTTTTCCGCCTGCGCCTGTCGGTGGTCGGTGTGTTCGTGTTCATTTGTTTCGGCCTTCTGTTTACACGCCTGGTCTGGCTGCAGGTATTCCGGCACAGCGACTATGTCGCCCAGGCCGAAGACAATCGGATCTCGGTGGTGCCGGTGGTGCCCAATCGCGGCCTGATCATCGACCGCAACGGCGTCGTCCTGGCGCGTAACTTTTCCGCCTATACGCTTGAAATTACGCCCTCCAAACTTGGCGCGCCGCTGGAAAAGGTCATCGATGAATTGTCGGCGCTGGTCGATATCCAGCCCAAGGATCGCAAACGCTTCAAGCGACTGCAGGAAGAAAGCAAGAATTTCGCCAGTGTGCCGATCCGCACCCGCCTGACCGACGAGGAAGTTGCGCGCTTTACTGCGCAGCGCTATCGCTTTCCCGGTGTCGAGATCCAGGCACGCCTGTTCCGCCAGTATCCGATGGGCGCAACCGCATCGCATCTGATCGGCTACATTGGCCGCATCAGCCAGCGCGACGCCCAGAAGATCGAGGAATTGCCTGATGAAGAAGCCGCCAACTATGCCGGCACCGATTACATCGGCAAGGAGGGCGTGGAAAAGAAGTATGAACAGATCCTGCATGGCAGGACCGGTGACGAAGAAGTCGAAGTCACCGCCGGCGGGCGTGCGGTTCGCACGCTCAAGCGCAATGCGGCCACGCCTGGCCACAATCTGATCTTGTCGATCGATATCGAATTGCAGAAAATCATCGAAGAAGCTTTCGGCGACAGGCGCGGCGCGCTGGTGGCCATCGAGCCGGCAACGGGCGATATCCTCGCCTATGTATCCATGCCGACGTTCGACCCCAACCTGTTCGTTGACGGCATCGACACGCAGAGCTGGGATGAGCTGAACACCTCGGTCAACAAGCCGCTGTTGAACCGACCGCTGATCGGCACCTATCCGCCAGGGTCAACCTTCAAGCCTTACATGGCGCTGGCGGCGCTGGAACTGGGCAAGCGCACGCCCAACCAGGCCATCTCCGATCCGGGCTATTACTGGTTCGGCAACCACAGATTCCGCGACGACAAGGTGGGCGGCCACGGCATGGTCGACATGTACAAGTCGATTGTCCAGTCGTGCAATACGTACTATTACATGCTGTCCTCGGACCTTGGGATCGAGGCAATCCATGATTTCATGAAGCCGTTCGGCTTTGGCCAGCTCACCGGTATCGACCTGGAAAACGAGCGGCGCGGCGTGCTGCCTTCGCCTGCCTGGAAGCGCGCCAGCTACAAGCGGCCCGAGCAACAGAAGTGGTACGCGGGCGAAACGGTATCGATCGGCATTGGCCAGGGGTACAACTCATTCACGCCGCTGCAATTGGCGCACGCCATGGCCAATCTCGCCAACAATGGTGTCGTCATGCGCCCGCATCTGGTCAAGGTGATCGAAGACAGCGTGAGCAAGGAGCGCAAGCCGACCGTGCGCGGCGAAAGCTACCGGATTCCGCTCAAGCAGGAAAACATTGACTTCATCAAGCACGCGATGGCCGGCGTGCCGAAGGAAGGCACTTCCGCGCGCGCATTCGCCGGGGCCGGATACGTCTCGGCAGGTAAAACCGGCACGGCGCAGGCCATCGGCATGAAAGCCAACGAAAAATACAATGCGACCAAGATGGCGGAATTCCACCGCGACCACTCGCTGTACATCGCCTTTGCGCCTTACGACCAGCCGAAGATCGCGCTGGCGGTGATTGTCGAGAATGCCGGCTTCGGCTCGGCTGCCGCTGCGCCGATCGCGCGCCGGGCCATCGATTACTATCTGCTTGGCAAGCGTCCAAACGAGACGGACAAGCAGGCCGACATCAAGGCCAGCGAACCGCAAGTCGACCCGCATGGCCACGTCAGCGGAGACTGATTCCTTATGTATTCCCCCGATTTCTCCGGCAAAAAAAGCATTTGGGCCACGCTCAAGCCCTACGTGAACGTTTTCGATGGCACGCTGCTGCTGCTCGTTTGCCTGATCCTGGCTGTCAGCACGGTCAACATGGTGTCTGCCGGCTCCGGCTTTCCGGGCCGTCTGGAAGACCATTTGCGCAATATCGCCCTGTCTTTCGTCATCATCTGGCTCGCCGCGCTGGTGCCGCCGCAAATGCTGATGCGGCTGGCCGCGCCGATTTACGCGGTTGGCGTCGCGCTCCTGGTTGGGGTGGCGCTCTTCGGCATTATCAAGCTGGGGGCGCGGCGCTGGATCAATGTCGGCGTGGTGATCCAGCCATCCGAAATCATGAAGATCGCCATGCCGCTGATGCTGGCCTGGTGGTTCCAGAAGCGCGAAGGCACGATCTCGTGGCAGGAGTTCATGGTCGCCGGGGTGTTGCTGGCCATTCCCGCGGCACTGATCATCCGGCAGCCCGATCTGGGCACGGGCACCCTGGTGACGGCCGCGGGCTTTTACGTCATTTTCCTGGCAGGCCTGTCATGGAAAGTCCTGGGGGGGCTGTTCATTGCCGGCGCATCTTTCATGCCGATCGCCTGGAACATGTTGCATGACTACCAGCGTCATCGCGTCATGACCCTGATCGATCCGACCACCGACCCGCTCGGCAAGGGCTTCCACATCATCCAGTCGATGATTGCCATTGGTTCCGGCGGCATGACAGGCAAAGGCTGGATGAACGGCACGCAGGGGCATTTGCAATTCATCCCGGAACGTACTACCGACTTCGTCTTTGCCGTGTATTCCGAAGAATTCGGCCTGATGGGCAATATGCTCTTGCTGGTGCTCTACCTGCTGCTGATCGGCCGGGGTCTGCTGATTGCCGCCAACGCACCCACGCTGTTTTCCCGCCTGCTGGCGGGCGCGCTATCGCTGATGTTCTTTACCTACGCCTTCGTCAACATGGGCATGGTCAGTGGCATTCTGCCGGTGGTCGGCGTGCCGTTGCCCTTCATGAGCTATGGCGGCACGGCATTCGTGACGCTTGGCCTCGCGGTGGGCATATTGATGAGCATTCATCGTCACCGCAAGCTCATGCAGAGTTGATTGCCTGTCATGGCTTTGCCATGACAGCGCATGTGCCATACAATCTCCCTTGCTATATGGCAAAAAAGCCAGGTCCGGCGCGTCTCGCGTGCTGCGGCCTGGCGTTATCAATGCGGCCTGCGGCTGACGCGCTCCTGCGGATGGGCGTCAGGTTCCGGCATTACGATCAGATCAGGGAGAGCGCCATGCCGGCGAATCGAATCAGGAATGCCGTCGCGCGACGGCAAATTGCGAATGTATTGCCGGGGATGCTGTGTGCATTGGTCCTGGCAGCCTGCGGCAGCTTGCCGCAGACGCCTGCAGATCAAAGTGGCGCAAAGACGGCGCCGACAGCGGCGTCGAAGCGGCCGGGATTGCCGCCGGCCGGCTCGGGGCGGGGCGGTTATTATCAGGACGATGGCCCCGGCGACGCCGAGCCGGAGGGCTTGCTGGCAACGCCCGATGCCGAGCCAAAGGTGGAGCCGTATGCTAAAAGCGGTAATCGCCCGTATGTCGTGTTCGGCAAGACTTACACCCCGTTTCTCGACGAACGGCCATTTCGTCAGCGTGGGCGGGGCAGCTGGTACGGCAAGAAATTCCACGGCCAGCGCACTTCGTCCGGCGAGCCGTACGATATGTACAAGATGACGGCGGCACATCCGACCCTGCCAATTCCATCCTATGCACGCGTGACCAATGTTGCCAACGGCCGCCAGGTGATCGTGCGCGTCAATGACCGCGGACCGTTCCATTCGAGCCGGATCATGGATCTTTCCTATACTGCGGCACTCAAACTCGGCTATCTGCAGCACGGCAGCGCTGAACTGGAAATCGAGCGCCTGCTGCCGGAAGAGGTTGAGCGCATGTCAGTCAGCCGGCCGCCAAAATCCGCTGCAGCGCCCGATGCCGTGCGCGACACGCTGCAGGCGGCCGCGCCTGCAGCGCAACCAGTGGCTGTGCAGGCTGTGCAGAAACCCGAAGTGGCGGTGTTTTCCGTGCCAGTCGCAAATGCCGTGACTTCCGCTACCGCTTCCGCGACGTCTGCGGGCGAGTCAGGCAATGCCGTGGCGGCCGGCGCGCCCGTACCGGGTGGATTCTATCTGCAACTGGGCGCCTATTCGCAAGCGGAAAGCGCGGAAAGCGCCCGCGCGCGCCTGCAGAAACAATGGGACGGCACGTTGCCGTCGATTGAAGTCCAGCCGGGCGGCGCCGTGTTTCGTCTCATGAGCGGGCCTTTCGCCAGTCGCGACGAGGCAGACGCCATTGCCCAGAAGCTCATTGAAACGGGCTCGGTCAAGTCCCTGGTGGTGCGGCGCTAGGCTTCCTTGAGTTGCAGGGCGCGTTCGTAAAGCGCATTTTTTTTCTGTCCGGTGATCTGCGCCGCCAGCGCGGCAGCCTGCTTGACCGGGCACTCAGCCAGCAAGATCTTCAGGATGCGCTCCGCCTCGGCTGCGCCTTCCTCGGGCGCGTGCGGTGCGCCTTCCAGCAGCAGCACAAACTCCCCCTTTTGCCGATGGCTGTCCGCATCAAGCCAGGCCAGCGCCTGGCCCAGCGGGCAGCGGTGGATTTCCTCGAACAGCTTGGTCAGCTCGCGCGCCAGCACGACCTGGCGCGCCGGACCAAAGATTGCCGCCAGTGCCGTCACGGTATCGACGATGCGGTGCGGCGCTTCGTACAGCACCACGGTTGCGGTTTCGTGGCGCAGGCTTTCCAGCACGGTATCGCGCTGCTTCGCCTTGGCCGGCAGGAAACCGATGAAATGAAAGCGGTCGTTGACAAGGCCGCTGGCCGCCAGCGCCGCCAGCACTGCCGAAGCGCCGGGCAGCGGCATCACCCGCAGGCCGGCCGCGCGTACGGCATCGACAATGCGCGCGCCGGGGTCGGAAACGGCGGGTGTGCCGGCGTCCGACACCAGGGCGATGCGCTGGCCCGCCTGCAGGCGGACGATCAGCTTGTCGGCAATCTCGCGTTCATTATGTTCGTGTGCCGCCAGCAAGGTCTTGGACAGGCCGTAACGCGCCAGCAGTTGTGCAGTATTGCGGGTGTCTTCGCAAGCGACGGCATCGGCAAGGGCAAGTACATTGAGTGCGCGCAAGCTGATGTCGCCGACATTCCCGATTGGTGTTGCCACCACATATAATGTGGCGCCCGGGTAAGTTTGCCGGGCGATTTCATCCTGCAGGGGCAGGGCGGCAGCCGGGTCGCTGGCATGGTTCAGGTTGTTCGATGGGGTGCTCATGAGGAGACGCTATGTTGGACAAGGCGGTAAAAACGGTGTTGCTGGGGCTGGTGTGCGGATTGTGCGCGCCTGCGCTCGCAAATACAACTACAAATGCTGCGGCCGCGTCCGATGATGGGGCCGCCGCGCCTGCCAGAACCCGCATTGCCATCGTCTTGCCGACCTTGTCCGATACCTTCAGCACGGCGGCGCAGGCGCTGCGTGCCGGCTTCATGGCGGCGCATGAGCGTGAGCCGGACGGCATCGAGGTGACTCTGGTCGAGAGCGCCGATGGCGCCCAGAATGCGCTGTCGGCCTACGAGAGTGCGCTGGCGCAGAATGATATCGTGGTCGGTCCGCTGGCACGCGCTGACGTCGCGGCGATTGCCCGGAGCGGCAAGGTGGCCAAGCCGACACTGACTTTGGCGCCGGCTGATGCCGACATTGCGCTGCCGGCGCAGGCGCTGGCAATCGGTCTGTCGATCGAGGATGAGGCGCGCCAGCTGGCCACGTGGGCCGGCGCCGGCCGAAAGCAGGCCAAGGCGGTCGTGATTGCCGGTGGCGTTGCCTGGCAGCGCCGCGCTGCCCGTGCCTTTGCCGCGCAATGGCAGGAGCTGGGGCTGGAGGCGCTGCCGGTCGAGATTGCCAGCAGCAGCGGCTACCTCAGCGCCGCCGGCCTGGAGCAAGTGAGAAAGCGCCTGATGGAGGAAAAGCCCGCAGTCGTGTTTTTCGGCCTGGATGCCTTTCAGGCGCAGCAGATGCAACTGGCGCTGCCAAAGGGCTTGGCGCCGGCGCCGCATACCTATGGCACGTCGCAGCTCAATCCCTGGAACGCCGCCGACTGGCGCAGCGCCGAGAAGCGCATCGAAATGAATGGCGTGCGCCTCCTCGATCTTCCCTGGCTGCTGCAACCGGATCATCCGGCGGTCATGGTCTACCCGCGTCCCGTGATGGAGGCCGACCGGCGTGCCAACCCGGACCTTGATCGCCTGTATGCGCTTGGAATCGATGCCTACCGCGTCGCGCGTGAAATCGCCGCGCATCGCACAGCCTTCGAACTCGATGGCGTCACCGGACGCCTGTCCGTCAATTTCGCTGCGGGCAATTACCGCTTGCGCCGCGCCGCCCAACCCGCCGCCTACCAGGATGGCATGGTGGCGCCGCTGCCGCGCATGCCCTGAAGGAGGCTGCGTGAATACGCCGGAGGTGCCCAGACGTTCCCAGACTTCCATGCAGGTGTCGGGCCAGGCCGGCGAAGATGCCGCGCTGGCGCACTTGTCGCGGCAGGGCTTGACGCTGGTGACGCGCAATTTCCGCTGCAAGGCCGGCGAAATCGATCTCATCATGCGCGAGCAGGATTGCCTGGTATTCATCGAGGTGCGCCAGCGCGCAAGCCGCGACTTTGGCGGCGCGGCGGCCAGCGTGACTCCCGCCAAGCAGCGCCGCCTGCTGCGCGCCACACAGTATTTCCTGTTGCGTTACAAGACGCTGCCGCCTTGCCGTATCGATGTGGTCGCGATCGACGGTGGCAACCTCACCTGGCTGAAAAACGCTATCGAAGCCTGAGGTGATGCCGACGGCTGCGCAAATGCGAAATGCAAGTCCGTTCATCAACACTTATAATCCCCCACCATGAGCAATCGTATACTCGGGCACTTCCAGGAAAGCGCCGAACTGAAAATCCAGGCCGCCTCGGCATTGGTGCAACCAATTGCACAAGCTGTGGAACTTATGTTTGCGGCATTGTCTAATGGAAACAAGATACTCGCGTGCGGCAACGGCGGCGCGTCGGCCCACGCCCAGTATTTCGCAGCTGCCTTGGTGGGCCGCTTCGAGCGCGAACGCCTGCCCTTGCCGGCGATGGCACTTGGCGCAGATGCCGCAGTCTTGACGGCGGTGGGCAATGATGCCGGCTTCCACGAGGTCTACAGCAAGCAGGTGCAGGCCTTCGGCCAGCCAGGCGATGTGTTGCTGGTGATATCCGGCAGCGGTGACATGGCCAACCTCAGCGCCGCAGTCGATACCGCTCTCGAACGCGAAATGCGGGTGGTCGCGCTGACCGGCAGGGATGGCGGCGCCATCGGCAAGCAAATCAGCGATGCCGATGTGCATATCTGCGTGCCGCATGAGCGCGCCGCGCGGGTGCTGGAAGTGCATTTACTGACGATTCACTGTTTATGCGACGGTATTGACGTCGCGCTTTTTGGAGGAGATACGGATGATTGAATGGAAAGCGATGCGACGGCCACTGGCCGCAGCCCTGTTGTGCGGCATGGTGGCCACCGGTTTGCAAGGCTGCCTGGCATTGGCTGCGGGCGGCACGGTGGTGGGCACGCTGTCGGCAACCGATCGCCGCACGCTGGGCGCGCAGACCGAGGATCGCGGCATCATGCTGAAGGGTGAGACCCGGATCGGCAAGCTGGTAGGGGATGCCGGTCATGTCAACGTCAACAGCTTCAACCGCAAGGTGCTCCTGACTGGCGAAGTGCGCGATGCGCAGATGCGGGATGCCGCCGAGCGCGAAATCGCTGCGGTGGAAGGCGTTGCCGCGGTGGTCAACGAACTGGAAATCGCTGCCCTGTCCAGCCTGACTTCGCGCTCCAACGATTCCCTCATCACCGGCAAGGTCAAGGCCTCCTTCGTCGACGCCAAGGATTTGTTTGCCAATTCCTTCAAGGTCGTCACCGAGCGCGGCACTGTCTACCTGATGGGCCGGGTGACTGAACGTGAAGCCACGCGTGCAGCCCAGGTTGCTGCCGGGGTGTCAGGCGTGCGCAAGGTAATCAAGGTGTTCGATTACATCAGCGAAGACGAACTCAAACAGATGTCGATGTCGAACCAGCCGCAAACAAGATAATCCGGCGGTCCGTAGCAAGGAGCGAGCATGCGTCGTAGATTTCTCAGGCATTTCATTGTCGGCGTCTTGGCGCTGGCTGGCAGCGCCGGCGTGTCGGCCGCTGCGCCGGCACCGGTGCAGGCAGCCGGGCAAGTGAAGGTGGTTTACCACCTGGTGGAAGGCAATAGCCAGGCGCAGCGCGCTTTGGGCAATATCCGCAACCATTTGCGTGCCGCCCCCCAGGACAGGATTGTCGTCGTCGCGCATGGCGAAGGCATCCGCTTCCTGCTCAAAGAGGCCGTGGATCGCAATGGCAAGCCTTTTGACGATGATGTGGCGGCGCTGGCTGCCCGGGGCGTCGAGTTCCGTGTCTGCCGCAACACGCTGGCCTCGCACGACGTGTCTGCCGAGCGCCTGTTGCCGCAAGCCAGCCTGGTGGAATCCGGCGTGGCGGAAGTTGCGCGGTTGCAGGCTCAGGAAGGCTTCGTTTACCTGCGTCCCTAGCCGGCTGGCAAGCACGGGCGGAACGACACCGCTATAATCAGCCGTTCCCGCCGATTTCCGCACTCAACGATCATGCAAACCCATTCCCCAAGCCCATTGCCAAAAGTTGTCTGGATCAAGCTGCTTGCCGGATTGATAGTGGTTGCCCTGGCGGTGGCCGGATATTTTGCATTTTTCAGTCAGCACAAAGCGCCGGATGTTACTTTTGTCGATTTGCAGGGCAACAAGCTGAGCACGCAAGAGTTGCGCGGCAAAGTCGTCATGGTGAATTTCTGGGCCACCAGTTGCACGACTTGCGTCAAGGAAATGCCGCAAATGGTCGAGACCTATAAAAAATACCAGGGCCGCGGCCTGGAATTCGTCGCCGTGGCAATGAGTTACGATCCACCCAACTACGTCGTCAACTTTGTCCAGACCCGCCAGTTGCCTTTCAAGGTTGCATTGGATGTCGAGGGCAAGCTGGCCAAGTCCTTTGGCGATGTGCAACTGACTCCCACCACGTTCGTGATCGACAAGGATGGGCATATCGTCAAGCGCTACCTTGGTGAACCTGACTGGAAGGGCTTGCATGCCCTGCTCGAGCAGTCGCTCACCTGAAGTCTTGCAAGGGTGACGGCGTATGCGCCGTATGCCTTCCAGCCTTGCCGCGCAGTCAACGATGTTGACCGCGCGGCAAGGCTGTTTACTGCATCAATAAAAACATAGAACCTTCTGGCAACAATGCTACAATGAACATTATCAATTTAACATTTTCGCAGTGAAATGTTAATTCGTTATCTTACTCGCCGCGAGTGATCAAGCACGCATGACTGGCGCCACCCCCTCCCTACCCAACAGTGCCAGTTTCCGGCAGAGATTACTTGCTGGCATGACTGTGCTGGGCTTGCTGGTGGCGGGAGCGTTGGCCTGGAAAATTTACGCTTCGGATGCGGAGCGGCAGCGGATCGCCAAGGCGCAGACGCAAAGTCTGGTCAAGGCCGTCGAAGAGCATGTCCTGCATACGATCCAGCTGGCGGATATTTCCCTGAATGGTTTTGCCAATGCCATCAAGGCAATGCCGTCCAGCCAGCGTGGATCCGCAACGGTCGTCGGCGCGCTGCTGGCAGCCAATGGGGCAAGTTTTTCTGCCAAATTCCAGGTCCTTTTTATCGATGCCGACGGCATCGCCTTGGCTGCCTCCGATCCGGTGCTTGTGCACAGCACCTCACACGCCCATCGCGATTATTTTCAGTTTCACCGCAGGCGCGACGCCGGCAATGGCCTGTATGTCGGCAAGCCGGTGATTGCCAGGGAGGATGGTCGACGCGTATTTTTTCTGAGCCGCCGCGTAGAATCGGCTGAAGGAAAGTTCGTTGGCGTGATTGTGGCGCGCATGGATGCCAGCCGTCTTGCCGCCGTGTTCGACAGCATGCGTTCCAGCCAGTATGCCTCGGTGGTGCTGGCGCACAGGGGCGGCGCCATCATTGCCCGCGCACCGCACTTCGAGCAAACCTTTGCCGCCGGCGTCGCCCAGACCGATCTGTTCGAGCGCACGGCGGGGGCGCCTGCCGGCAGCGGTATATCCTCGGGAACGCTGGATGGCCAGACGCGGTTTTACAGCTATCGCGCGCTCGAAGACATGCCGCTACTGGTGTCGGTCAGTATTGCCAGCCGCGAGTGGGAAGAAGCCTTGCGGCGCGATGTACGGATCGGCCTGGCTGGACTGGTACTGATGGCGGCGCTGATGTTTGGTGGCGGAACCCTCGCGGTGCGTTCGTATGCCCGCCTGGAGCGCAGTGAAAACAGTTATCGCAGACTATATTCATCACTGCGCGATGGGGTCGTGCTCATCGATTGCGCCGATTGCATCGCCGAATGCAATGATGCGTTCCTGGAAATTGTCGGCTATGACGCACAAGACATTATCGGCAGCGACTTTTTGCCGTGGTCGCCCGACCAGTGGCGCACGGGCGGAGCGCGCAAAGAGCAGGATTTGAACACGCTGGATCAGTATGAAAAGGAATGCCGGCGCAAAACTGGCGAAACGATTTACCTGAACATCAAGCTATGGCCGATCAATTACAGTGTCGGTGGCAACGCCCTCATGATGCTGGCGCTGGTGCGCGACGTTACCGACCAAAAGCGTACGCAGAACGCCTTGCGCCAGGCGCATGACGATCTGGAGGTCAAGGTGCTGCAGCGTACTGCGGCGCTGGTACGCACCAATGAAAAGCTCAAGACGGAAATCTCCGAGCGCAAGCTGGTCGAGGAAGAGCTGCGCAAATCCAAGGACGTGTTGCAGCAGTTGAGTGCGCACCAGGAGCGCATCAAGGAGATCGAGCGCAAGCGCATTGCACGGGAAATTCACGACGATCTGGGGCAAAGCCTGCTCGCCTTGCGCATCGACGTCTCGATGATGCACGCGCGTACGGCAGAAACGCATCCGAAGCTGCATCGCAAAGCCAACACGGTGCTGGAAAACATCGACGGCGCCATCCGCTCGGTCAAGTCCATCATCAACAACCTGCGTCCGGCCACGCTGGAGCTAGGCCTCGACGCTGCCATCGAGTGGCAGGTCAAGGAGTTCGAGCGCATCAGCGGGATTCGCTGCCATCTCACCCTCGATACCACGGGTATTTGCTTTGATCGCGATGACGAACGCGCGCTGGCACTATTTCGTATTTTGCAGGAGTCGCTGACCAATATTGCCCGGCACGCCCAGGCAAGCGCGGTCACCGTTATGTTACGCGTTACCGGCAGCCGCCTGTGCCTGCGCGTGACCGACAACGGGATCGGAATACAGCCGGCTGCCGGCGCCAAGCCGAATGCATTCGGCTTGGTGGGCATGCGCGAGCGCATCCATTCGCTCGGCGGTGCGCTGGATATTGAAAGCGGTGCCGGTCACGGCACGGTCATCACGGTATACCTGGAAATCAGAAAAGACCTCGTTGCTCGAACGAGTTGACCCGGATTGCTCAGTGGCGTCCGCGCATGCGGCGCGTGGTATCTCCCGGCCAGTCCTCGTCCCCCGCTGCGGAAATATCTTCTTCGACGTCTTCGCCAAATTGTTCCAGTCCATGGCTGTAGACGGCCGAGCCGATGCTGATGAACCGATAGAATTCATCCTCGCTCAAACGGTCCGAGACATCAGCCAGCATTTGTGCCATGAGATCGGAAATGCTCAACAGGTCGGTCTGGGTGCTTTGATGGTTCCTGCGCATCATGAGCGCAAGTATCTGCGACTTGTTCATGGTGTCTCCTCGGGCTCGGGTAAATTATTAGTATAGGAGCCATTCTGGATCAGGCAAGCAGAACGAAGTTTGATGTTCGACGAATTCCGGCGACGGCTATTTGGAATTGTTTTAAAGTAACAATTTTTGGAGGAAAACCGATCGTCCTGGCTGGCTCCCCACGCCGGATAGCGAAGCGGGCAGGGTGGAATTTCAGGCCGGCATGCGGCATGTGACGGCTACGCGCTGACTTGGCATTGCATCGGCTGGCGCTGCGCCAGGTAATGTCGCAATATCGCCTGCTCGACTTTCACACGCTCATTCGGCCTGCAGGTATAGCGCAACGACAGCGTCGCTTGCTTGACGTCGTTCAGTTGCAGGATCACTTTTGGCTCAGCCGAGGGCAAGTCCACCATTTCGCGCGATTCGATGCGCTGGAGGTGGGCATCGGCTTCTGCCATCCAGGCCGCACAGACTTCATGTGCGGCTTTCAGCAGCGCCTGTTCGAGGGCGATCAGGTCTTCCGCCGGATCGGCCACGACTTTCAGCAGGTGCACGACATAGGCGCCCGTGGCCGTCAGGTTGCGCAAGGGCTTGACCAGGAGGAGCGAGTGCGGCAGCGTCACGGTACGGCTGGTGACCTGGCTGCCTTCCTGCGCTTCCGACAGCGTGGTGGTGAGCAGGTCCGTGTCGATCACGCGTCCTGAAATGCCGTCGAGCTCAATGAAGTCGCCTACCCGGTACAGGCGCGACACTGTCAGGAAGGCCGAGCCGAGCAGGTTGGCCAGGAATTCCTTGCTGATGATGAGCATCGCGCCGGCCACAGCCGCCAGCGACAGCGCCGCGCCGGCAATCTTGGATGCCCAGATCGTGCCGACCACGATCACCGCCGCGAGCAATACCAGGTTTTTCAGCAACACGAAGTTGCCGCGCCGGCGCGCCAGCTCCACGCTGTCGCCGGCATACAGGCGGGCATGCTTCTGGATCAGTTTCATCACAAAGATCGTGATGAACAGGGTGACGAGAGTGGCGATGATGCGCCCCATTTCGTAGCGGCCGAGGAATTCAAATTCAGTCATGTGTTTTTTCAGGGGCGGATGGCGCCATGGATTGCCGTTTCAAGTGGTTGACCAGGAGTTTTGCCGCAACCGGCAATGCGTCGAAGGAGCGCACGCAGATTTTCAGTTCACGCCTGGCCCAGGGCTCGGTCAGGGGAATGGCGCGCAGGCGCAAGGTCCTGGTATATGTTTTGGCAACGCCTTCCGGCAGGATGCCGATGCCCAGGCCCGACCCCACCATCAGGCACAGGGCGTCATAGCTGGTCACCTGGATGCTGAAGCGCACCAGGCGCCCAAGCTCGCTGGCGGCATTTTGCAACTGCAGGTTGATGGTGCTGCCGGTATGTAAGCCCACATAATCGTACTCGAGCGTATCGGCAAACGAAATAGTCTTGCGCGCCGCCAGCGGATGGTCGGCCGGGGTGATCAGCACCAGCTTGTCTTCATGGTAGGGAAAGACTTCCAGCTGATGGCCATGCGGCTGCATGATGAAGATGCCGATATCGGCGGCGTTTTCGGCGACTGCCTTGGTGACGGCCGTGCTGATTTTCTCTTCCAGGTTGACCTGGATTTGCGGATATTCGGCCAGGAAGGATTTGATCTCGCCCGGCAGAAACTGGGTGATCGCGGAAATATTGGCGAAGATCCGCACATGCCCGCGCATGCCGCTGGCGTATTCCTGCATCTGCACCGCGATGTCATCGAGTTCGTGCAGGGCGCGCCGCGCCAGTCCCAGCAGGGCAATGCCGGCCGCGGTCGGCTCGATGCCCTTGTTGGTGCGGTTCAAAAGTTGCGTGCGCAGTTGGGATTCGAGTTCGCTGATCCGCTTGCTGACGGCAGCCGCGGCGATGTGCTCGCGTTCGGCGGCCGCCGCGATGGTGCCTTCTTCCAGCACGGCGATAAACAATTGCAATGAAATTGGATCAAGTCGCAGCATGGCGCGCAATTCCCGATGGAGTTCATATTGCTGCAGCACAACGCATGCAGCACGACAGCTGGAGGCAGGGTAGCGCCGAGTAACGATCACGGTCATGCCCACAGCGCATTATGCCATCGAGTAAGTTTCATTATGGTACCGACGCTAGTGTCCAAAGGCCATTGCCAGTTTCTGAAAGGCCGTGACCAGGGGCGTCGCTGCATCGTTGCGGCTGGCCAGCATCAATTGCATGACGGCCGAGGCACCCGAGATCGGCCGGTAACAAACGCCCTTGATGCGGATGCACTTGAACGACTCGGGCAGGATCGAGATGCCGCAGCCTGCGGCGACCAGGCCGATGATGATCGACGGCTCGCGCGCTTCCATGGCGATCTTTGGCGAAAAGCCGGCTTCGCGACACAGGCGCAGGATTTGCGGATACGTGCCGGTGCCGACATCTTGCAGGAACATCACAAATGCTTCTTCCGCCAGGTCGCTGATCGTGATCGTCGCCTTTCGGGCGAGGCGGTGATTGACTGGCGCAACCAGGGTCAGCGGATCGTGCTGCAGGGTGGTCAGGCTGATCCCTCGCGGAATTTCGGCGGCCGGCGGGCGGATGAAGCCGATATCGAGCTGACGCTGGTCCATGGCGTCGATCTGCCGCATCGTCACCATTTCCTTCAGGGTGAGCGTGACATTCGGAAATTGCTTGCGGTACGCGTTGATCACGCTGGGAAAAAGCGGCATGAACAGCGTCGACGGTGTAAAGCCGATGCGCAATTCGCCAATCTCGCCGCGTTCGGCCCGCCGCGCCGTGTCGGTGGCGGCTTCGGCCAGCGCCAGGATGCGGCGCGCGTCTTGCAAAAACAGTTTGCCGGCTTCGGTCAGGCGCACCCACCGGCGCGACCGGTCCAGCAGCCGGGCGCCGACTTCCTGCTCCAGCGCCTGGATTTGCTGGCTCAGGGGCGGCTGGCCGATGTGCAGCCGCTCGGCGGCGCGGGTGAAGTGCAACTCTTCCGCGACCGCGACGAAATAGCGTAAATGGCGCAGTTCCATTTTTCTGTTATCTGTTTTAAATATAAAGAGTGCTTCTAATATATATTGGACTGAATGAGACGGCAAATCTACGATGGCGGTGTCGCACCTCAAAACACCAAGGAAACACATGGAAGTCCCCTCCATCGCCATGCCATCGGCACGCATTCGCGCCGGCACGCGGGAATTTCGGAAATCCAACCGTGCCATGTTCCTTGGGGGCTTTTCAACGTTTGCCTTGCTGTATTGTGTGCAACCCCTGCTGCCGTTGTTTGCGCGGGAGTTTGCGCTGTCGCCGATGCAAAGCAGTTGGGCCTTGTCGGCGTCCACCGGCGCGCTGGCAATCTGTCTGCTGGCTGCCAGCGCGGCATCGGACCGCATCGGCCGCAGGGGCCTGATGTGCCTGGCGTTGATCGTGTCTGCCGTGCTCAATATCGCCTGCGCCCTGGTGCACGACTTTGCGCAACTGCTGGTGCTGCGGGCACTGTTGGGGCTGACGCTGGCCGGTGTGCCGGCCGTGGCGCTGGCCTATCTTGGCGAAGAAATCGACCCGCCTTCGCTCGGCTATGCCATCGGCTTGTATATCGCCGGTACGGCCCTGGGCGGCATGACCGGCAGGGTCGCCACAGCCTTTCTGAGCGACTATCTGTCATGGCGCGCCGCGATGGCCATCATCGGCTGTGCGACATTGCTGGCGGCGGCCGAATTCTGGCGCAGCCTGCCGCCGTCGAGGCATTTCAAGCCGGGCGTACTGAACCCGCAAGCGCTCCTGAGTGGCGCGCGCCAGCATTTTCAGGATGGCGGGCTGCCATGGTTTTTTTGCCTGGCGTTCCTGTTGATGGGCTGCTTCGTCAGCCTCTACAACTATCTCGGCTTTCGCCTGGCGGATGCGCATTTCGGCTTGAGCCACAGCGAGGTCAGTCTGATTTTCGCGCTCTATCTGATGGGCATGTTCAGCTCGGTCTGGATGGGCAGGCTCGCTGACCGCTTTGGCCGGCGCAGTGTATTGTGGACCGTGATTGCCGTCATGCTGGCAGGCTTGCTGCTGACCCTGTCCGATTCGCTGGCGCTGATCGTTGCCGGCATCGCGTTGTTTACCTTCGGTTTCTTTGGCGGCCATTCCATCGCCAGCAGCTGGGTAGGGCGGCGCGCCAGGGCGCCGGCAGCGCTGGCGTCGGCCCTGTACCTGTCCTTCTATTATCTTGGGTCGAGCCTGGTGGGGTCGTTTTCCGGCTTCATGTGGCAAAGCCGGGGCTGGGATGGCGTGGTCGCAGTGCTGTCAGCGTGCCTGGCCCTGTCATTGCTGGTGGCCTTGCGCCTGCGCAAGCTGGCGCCGCTCGCTGCCTGATGTGCCATCGCGTTTCGCGATGGCAGCCTCGCAAATGATTGCTTTTTCCGACACGCGCGCATTCGTATGATGCATCTATCGTAACCGGGCATTACCTGCCTGGGCTTGATGGGACATCGACAATTCGCCATGACTGAGCAAACCAATCCAAGCAACAATACGCCGGCACCATTGCAGGGCGTCAAGGTCGTCGAGATCGGCACGCTGATCGCCGGCCCGTATGCCGCCAGCCTCCTGGCCCAGTTCGGCGCGGAAGTGATCAAGATCGAGTCCCCCACCGATGGCGATCCGTTGCGCAAGTGGCGCAAGCTGCACAACGGCACATCGCTCTGGTGGTATTCGCAAAGCCGCAACAAGAAATCCGTCACGCTCAACCTGAAGTCGGCAGAGGGCCAGCAGATCGTGCGCGACCTGGTCAAGGATGCCGACATCGTGATCGAGAATTTCCGTCCGGGCACCCTGGAAGGCTGGGGGCTGGGCTGGGAACAGCTCTCCAAGATCAACCCTTCCCTGATCATGGTGCGCGTCTCCGGCTATGGCCAGACGGGCCCGTATCACAAGCGCCCCGGCTTCGCGGCAATCGCCGAATCGATGGGCGGCCTGCGCGGCCTGGTCGGTTATCCGGACCGTCCGCCGGTGCGCGTGGGCGTGAGCATCGGCGACACCCTGGCGTCCTTGTATGGTGTGATCGGTGCGATGATGGCCATGCACCACCTGAAGGTCAATGGCGGCACCGGCCAGTTCATCGACGTGGCCCTGTACGAAGCCGTGTTCGGCGTGATGGAAAGCCTGATTCCGGAATATTCCGCTTTCGGCTATGTGCGCGAGCGCACCGGCTCCAGCCTGCCCGGCATTGCCCCCTCGAATACCTACCTGTGTCGCGATGGTCGTTACGTCATCATTGCCGGCAATGGCGATGGCATTTTCAAGCGCCTCATGCAGGCCATGGGCCGCGCCGACCTGGCGGAAGATCCTGCCCTGGCGCGCAACGACGGCCGCGTGCAGCAGGTCGACATGCTCGACCAGGCTATTTCCGACTGGACTGGCCGGCACGATCTGGAAGAGGTTTTGCAAGTGCTGGAAGCCGCGGATGTGCCGAGCGGGCGCGTGTTTGATGCCGCCGATATCCACAAGGATCCGCATTACCGCGCGCGCGACATGATCCAGCCCTTCACTCTGCCGGACGGCAAGGAAGTCGAGTTGCCGGGCGTGGTGCCCAAGCTGTCGGCGACACCGGGCAAGACCAACTGGGTGGGGCCGGAACTGGGCCAGCATACCGACGAGGTCCTGAAGTCGCTCGGCAAGAGCGCCGAGGAAATTGCCGCGCTGCGCGCCCAGGGCGTCATCTGATCTGGTGACGGCATCCATCGCACAAAACGCACAATAGGAAACACCATGTTGTCTGCACATCTGCCCAAGCGGGTCCAAATCAACGACGTCGCCGTGCGCGACGGCTTCCAGAGCGAGCCGGCCTTCGTGCCGACCGAGGAAAAGATCAGGCTGATCGACCGCCTGTCGCTAACCGGCCTGGCCAAGATCGAGGTGACATCCTTCGTCTCGCCCAAGGCTATTCCCAATCTGCGCGACGCCGCCGAAGTCATGCAGGGCATCACACGCGTTGCCGGCGTCACCTACGTTGCGCTGGTGCCCAATGAACGCGGCTGCGAGCGCGCGCTGGAAGCGAAGGTCGATGAAATCAACCTGGTGATGTCGATCGGCGAAACCCATAACCTGGCCAACATGCGCATGACCTGCGAACAGTCGCTGGAACAGTTCCGCGGCGTCATGCGCCTGCTGCAGGGCAGCGCCATGCGCGTCAATGGCACCGTGGCGACTGCCTTCGGCTGCCCCTTCGACGGCGAGCAGCCGGTGTACCGCGCACTGTGGGCGGCGGAGCAGTATCTCGGCATGGGCATGCACAGCATCACGCTGGCCGACACTACCGGCATGGCGCATCCCAGGCAGGTCGAGCAAACCACGCGCGCCTTTCGCGATGCCTTCCCGGAGGTGCCGCTGACCCTGCATTTCCACAATACCCGCGGCATGGGCCTGGCCAATGCGCTGGCTGGCGCAGTTGCCGGCGCCACCAGCTTCGACGCTTCGCTGGGCGGCATCGGCGGCTGTCCCTTTGCGCCCGGCGCCACCGGTAATATCTGCACCGAAGACCTGGTGCACATGTTCGAGTCCTGCGGCGTGGCCACCGGGGTAGACCTGGATGCCTTGCTGGCGATAGCGCGCGATCTGCCGGCCATCGTCGGCCACGACGTGCCGGGGCAGGTGATGCGAAGCGGCAAGCGCACTGAGCTGTCTGCGCGCCCGCAAGCTTAAGACGGATAAACACATACGAGGATGAGACAAATGCAACTGCGCGACCCTTCCCTGCTGCGGCAGCAGGCATACATCGGCGGCGAATGGCGTGATGCCGCTTCTGGCGCCACCCTGGCCGTGACCAATCCGGCCGACGGCAGTGCGCTGGGCAGCGTGCCCGACATGGGGCAGGCCGAAACCCGCGAGGCGATCGCTGCTGCCGAACGTGCCTTGCCGGCATGGCGCGCGAAAACAGGCAAGGAACGCGGCGCCATCCTGCGCCGCTGGTACGACCTGATCCTGCAAAATACCGATGACCTGGCGTTGCTGATGACGCTGGAGCAAGGCAAGCCGCTGGCCGAAGCGCGCGGCGAAATCGCCTATGCGCTGTCATTCGTCGAATGGTTCGCCGAAGAAGCCAAGCGCGTCTATGGCGACGTTTTGCCATCCACCCGCGGCGACCAGCGCCTGCTGGCGTTTCGCCAGCCGATCGGCGTGTGCGCGGCGATCACCGCCTGGAATTTCCCCAGTGCCCTGGTGACCCGGAAAGTCACGCCGGCGCTGGCTGCCGGTTGCACGGTGGTGCTCAAGCCCGCGGAACTCACGCCCTATTCGGCGCTGGCGCTGGCGGCGCTGGCCGAACAAGCTGGCCTGCCGCCAGGCGTCTTCAATATCGTCACCGGCAACCCCGTGGCAATCGGCGGCGAACTGACGTCCAATCCGACGGTGCGCAAGCTGACCTTTACCGGGTCGACCCCGACCGGCCGCCTGCTGATGCAGCAAAGCGCAGCGAACATCAAGAAGCTGTCGCTGGAGCTGGGCGGCAATGCGCCCTTCATCGTGTTCGACGATGCTGACCTGGATGCCGCCCTCGAGGGGCTGATGCAGTCCAAGTTCCGCAACGCCGGCCAGACCTGCGTCTGCGCCAACCGCGTCTATGTGCACGAGGCCGTGTATGACGACTTTGCCGCGCGCCTGGCCAGGCGTGTGGCTACTCTCCGCGTCGGCAACGGTCTTGAAGACGGCGTCGAGCAGGGGCCGCTGATCGATGGCCGCGCCTTGCAGAAAGTGCAGCGCCTGGTGGGCGATGCAGTTGAGAAGGGTGCGCAGCTGCATGTCGGGGGCAACCCGCATGCGCTGGGTGGCACCTACTTCGAGCCGAGCGTGATCGGCCCGGTCACCCCGGCCATGGAAATCGCCCGGGAAGAAATTTTCGGCCCGGTGGTGGCGCTGTTTCGCTTCCGCAGCGAAGCCGAAGTCATCGCCATGGCCAATGACACCGAATCCGGCCTGGCCGCCTACTTCTACAGCGAAAACCTGGCGCGCGTCTGGCGCATGATGGAAGCGCTGGAATACGGCATGGTCGGCGTCAACACCGGCATGATTTCCAACGAGGTCGGGCCGTTCGGCGGCATCAAGGAATCCGGCCTGGGACGCGAGGGATCCAAGTACGGCATCGAGGAATTCATGGAGCTGAAATACGCCTGCCTGTCGGGCAATTTCACAGCCGCCGCATAAGCCGGCGCACAAGCACCAGACGGAGACAAGCACGACCATGACACAAGCAGCAAGCAATCCTTCCGAAACCTTCGATTACGTCATCGTCGGTTCGGGCGCCGCCGGCGCCATCCTCGCCAATCGCCTGTCCGAAGATGGCAAGGCGACTGTCTGCCTGCTGGAAGCAGGCTCGGCCGACTGGCATCCCTATATCCACATTCCGGCCGGCTTCATCAAGACGCTGTTCAATCCGGCATGGACCTGGCAGTTCCAGAGCGAACCCACCGACATGACCAACGGTCGCCGCATTCCGCTGCCGCAGGGGCGCGTTCTGGGCGGCTCGACCTCGATCAACGGCCTGGTGTACAACCGCGGCCAGCGCAACGATTTCGACCAGTGGGCGCAACTGGGCAACGCCGGCTGGAGTTATGCCGAAGTGCTGCCGTATTTCAAGCGCACGGAACGCCGCAGCGGCGGTGACGACCGCTACCGCGGGCGCACCGGCGCATTGCCGATCTCCGACATCGAATGGATCCATCCGATCAGCGAAGCCTTCATTGCCGGCGCCGAGTCACTGGGCATCCCGCGCAACCCGGATTACAACGGCGCCGAACAGGCTGGCGTCGGCTATTACCAGCGCACCATCCAGGGCCGCTGGCGCATGAGCACTTCGCGCACCTTCCTGTGGCCGGCACGCTCGCGCAGCAACCTGTCCATCAAGACCAATGCGCAGGCGATCCAGATTCTGCTGGACGGCAAGCGCGCCACCGGCGTGCGTTACATGAAGAACCGCGAACTCGCCAGCGCCCGTGACGTGCTGGCGCGGCGCGAAGTGATCATCTGCGCCGGCGCCATCAACACCCCCAAGCTGCTGCAGCTCTCCGGCATCGGTCCGGAAGCGCTGCTGCGCGACATCGGCGTGCCGGTGCGTCATCACTTGCCCGGCGTCGGCGCCAACCTGAGCGACCATTTCTCGGTGCGCCTGGTGGCGCGCGTCAAGAACATCGGCACCATGAACGAAATGGTCAGCGGCCTCGGCCTGGGTGGCCAGATTGCCCGCTGGCTGCTGGGGCGTCCCAACATCCTGGCGCTGAGTCCGTCGCTGGTGCATTTCTTCTGGAAATCGAAAGAGGGCCTGGCGCTGCCCGACCTGCAAGGCGTGTTTTCGCCGGCCAGCTACAAGGAAGGTTATGTCGGCATGCTCGACAGCTTTCCCGGCATGACGGCCGGGGTCTGGCAGCACCGGCCAGACAGCCGCGGCTATGTGCACGCGCGTTCGGCCGACGTCTTTGCCGACCCGCTTATCCAGGCGAACTATCTGCAGGACCCGCGTGACCGCGAAGTGCTGGTCAACGGCATCCGCCTGGCGCGGCGCCTGTTGCAGAGCCCGGCGCTGGCGCAGTACGTCGAATGCGAAACGCTGCCGGGGCCGGACAAGGTCGGCGACGATGAGTTGCTCGACTTTGCGCGGCGCTATGGCGTGTCTTCCTATCATTTGAACGGCACCGCGCGCATGGGACCGGCTGAGGATCCCATGGCGGTGGTGGATGCACAGTTGCGCGTGCACGGGCTGACAGGCTTGCGCGTGGCGGATTCGTCGGTCATGCCGACTATTCCCTCGGCCAATATCTGCGCCGCGACCATGATGATCGCGGAAAAGGCGGCGGACATGATCCGCGGCCGCGCTGCCCTGGCCGCAGAAGCGCTTCCGGTGGCAGCGTAGGGGACAACCGATTTAACCAGGCAGACCGGGATGCCTGCCGCAGCATTGCTGCAGGTGCAATCCGGCAATCAATCAGGCAATAACCACTTCATGGAGATGAACATGCAATTCAAACGTAAAGCAGTGGCGCTGGCAGTCGCAGCGACAACCGCCATGGGCGCAGCGGCGCCGGCCCTGGCCCAGATTTCCGGCGACACCGTCAAGATCGGCATGATCACCGACATGTCGGGCGTGTATGCCGACATTTCCGGCCAGGGCGGCATCGAAGCCATCAAGATGGCGATTGCCGACATGGGTGGCGCCATCAATGGCAAGAAAATCGAGATGGTCTATGCCGACCACTTGCAAAAGGCCGACATCGGCTCCAGCAAGGCGCGCGAATGGGTCGACCGCGACGGCGTCGACTTGCTCATGGCCGGCTCCAATTCCGCCGTCATGCTGGCGGTCGGCAAGATCGCCGCAGAAAAGAAAAAGGTCTTCCTCATCCCCGCCACCGGCACCGGCCGCATCACCAATGAGGATTGCAATCCCTACATGGTGCACTACGGTTACGACACCGTGGCAGCAGCACGCGGCACCAGTTCGGCGGTGGTCAAGCAGGGCGGCAAGAGCTGGTATTACCTGACGGCCGACTATGTCTTCGGCATGTCGCTCGAAGGCGATTCCGCCAAGGTGGTCAAGGCCAATGGCGGCACCGTGATCGGCGCGGCGCGCCATCCCCTGAATGCGTCGGACTTCTCGTCCTTCCTGATGCAGGCGCAGGCTTCCAAGGCGCAGGTGCTGGGCTTTGCCAATGCCAGCAATGACCTCGTCAGCGCCATCAAGGGCGCCAACGAATTCGGCGTGAACAAGACCATGAAGATGGCGGTGTTGCTGATGTTCATCACCGACGTGCATGCGCTGGGGCTGCAGCAGACCCAGGGCCTGTACTCGACCGACAGCTGGTACTGGGACCAGAGCCCGGAATCGCGCGCCTGGTCCAAGCGTTACTTTGCCGTGATGAAGCGCATGCCCACCGCCCTGCATGCCTCGACCTACTCGGCTGCGATGACGTACCTGAAAGCGGTCAAGACGCTGGGCACGGACGACAGCGACAAGGTCATGGCGTACCTGAAGAAAAACCCGGTCAACGACATGTACACCAGCAATGCGATGATCCGCGAGGATGGCCGCCTGATGAGCGACCTGAAGCTGATCCAGGTGAAGACGCCAGCGGAATCGAAGGCGCCGTGGGATTACTACAAGATCGTGCAGACGATTCCCGCAGCCGACGCCTTCACCACCAAGGCCGAATCCAAGTGCGCCATGTGGAAGTAATGCCGGCATGGCGTCGCGCCTGCGTCGCCCCATGAAAAATGGCACCCGCGGGGTGCCATTTTTTTCGTTCGGCCGGCCGGTGCTCGCGGGCAGGGCTGGTTATCTTCAATGCAGCTTCTTGGGGTGCAGCAGTTCCAGCAAATCGGTCTGGCCATGGATCGTTTCGCCCTTGCCCAGCGTGCGTACGAAGTTGGCCAGGCGGTCATCCTTGATGAAGCTGGCCGACGATTCCGCTTCCAGCAATCTCGCCGGATCCTGTGGCCGCGCCACGGCGAAGCCTTGCACGTAATCGACGCCGATTTCCGCCAGCGTTTGCACCGTGGCATGGTCTTCCGCCCACTCGGCAATGGTTTTCATGCCAAGGTTCATCGCCAGGTTGACGATCGCTTCCACGATGGCCACGTTGGTCGGGTGCTCGTTCATGTTGACGACGAAGCTGCCGTCGATTTTCAGTACGTCGGCAGGCAATTCCTTCAGGTAGGAGAAGGATGTATAGCCGGCGCCGAAATCATCCAGTGCGACCTTGACGCCGTAGCTGCGCACCTTGTCGATGAAGCGCCGCGTATTGTTGAGATCGTGCAGCGCGACGCTTTCGGTAATCTCGACGCACAGGCGTCCGGCGGCGCGGGGGTTATCCGCCAGCATGGCATACGCATCCTGCACGAAGCGCTCGTCGTTGAGCGATGCGCCGCTCAGGTTCATGCAGACAAAGCGGGTGCGGCTCAAGCGGTCGTAATGGCGGTCGATCCAGTCCAGCGTTGTGGACATCACCCAGCGGTCCACCACGCCGGTGCGGCCGCTGTTTTCGGCTGCCCCGATGATGCGGCCGGCCGGGATGATGCTGCCGTCGGCATTGCGCATGCGCAGCAGCACTTCGAAATTGAGCGACTCGTGCGGCGTTTTCAGCGACATGATCGGTTGCATTTCGAGGAACAGTCCTTCCAGCAGGCTGTTGCCGGAAAGGCGCTCGACCAGTTTCAGCTCGGCTTCGCGGTCATGGAACGCCTTGGCGTTTTTCTCGTACACCACCAGGCCTTCGTTATGGCCGCCCTTGGCTTCGCGGCAGGCGCGGTCGGCGTTGGCCAGGGCATCCTTGATCTGGGTGCCGGCGCTGATGTCGATCAGGCCGATGGAAACGCCGACCTGGAATGCCTTGTCGCCGATGCGGTAGGGTTCGGTGCTGACCGCGCCGATGATGCCGCGGCAAGTCCAGGCCGCCGGCTGCATGGTGGTGTTGGGCATGACGATGACGAATTCGTCGCCGCCGACCCGGCCGATAAGCTGGGTGCCGGTCAGCATGCCGGAAATGCGCTCGCACACCTGGCGCAGCACCTGGTCGCCGGTGGTGTGGCCATACAGGTCGTTGATCAGCTTGAAGCGGTCGAGATCGAGATACGCCAGTGCCAGCGGCTTGCCGTCAGCCAGTTGCGTGGTCGCGGATTCGTACATTTGCTCGATGCCGCGGCGGTTGTAGACACGGGTCAGGGGATCGTTCAGGGCCATGAAGCGCAAGTTCTCGTCCGCCTTGGATTTTTCCGTGACATCCTGCAGCCATCCCTCGATCTTGCCACGCGACAGGGCGGCCTTGACCAGGTAGCGCTTCTGCTCGCCATCGGTGCCCTGCGCACGGCTCCTGATTTCCAGCTCGGCGCCATGGCCCACATGCACCTGGTCGAGCAATTGGCTCCAGGCGCCGTGGTCAAAATATTGTCCCCACTGGTTGTATTGTGGCGCCATCACGTCGTATCCCAGCATGGCTAACAGCGCCGGGTTGGCGTTGAGGAACCGCCCCTGCAAGTCGAGGGTGAACAGGCCGATCGGCATGGCTTCATAGTTGTGGCGCAGTTCCGCCTGCGCTTCCAGCCGTTCCTGGTGCTCGCTGCGCATTTGCGCTGCCAGCGCAAGCGAGGCCAGCAGGCTTGAGGACAGCGCGGCTGTGACACTGTTGACGGTGCCGAGCATGCCTTTCCAGCCGAACGCCGCCGCCAGCACTTCGTACAGGCTCGCGCCCAGGGTGATGGCAATCGAGGCGCTGTACCAGATCGCCACCGGCGAGCGGGCGATCAGCAGGATGCGGATGAGCAGGAACACCAGCAACGGCACGCCGACCAGGGTGCTGATCCAGAACACCGGCAAAAATTTTGCATAGGGCATGATCAGCGCCAGCGGCAACAGCAACACGCAAATCCATTGCATGCCCTGCATCAGCCAGGCGTAACCCACCCTGGGTAAATCATCCCGGAACAGCGCCTTGAACAGGCTGACGGTCGCAATGAAATACACGGTGATGGTCAGCAGGCGGCTTTGCTGCATCCACTCGGGCGGAATGGTTTGCCCAAGCCACTGGAAATCCCATCCCGCCGAAAGCGCGCCGACCCGGAGATTGACCAGCAGCCAGGCCGAGAACAGCAGGTAAGTGCCGTCGCGGTTGAGCAAGGCGGTGACGAGCATGAACAGCGCCAGGACAATCATGCCGCCTTCGAGCAGTCCCGAGTGGCGGTGGAAGGCCAGCATATTGGCATTCAATTGGGCCGCAGGCCATTGCGCCACCGTCAGGCGCGCCGGCCCCACGAAACTGGCCTGGCATAGTACGCGCGAAGATTGCAGCGATGCATCGAGGCCCAGCGCGAAGCCGGCCTTCGCGCCTGCCAGCGCGCCTTGCACCTGGTTGCGGTCGGCGCGCCCGAGTTCCTGCAGGTTGTCGGCATCCCAGCAAGCGGTCTTTTGCGCATGCCGCGACGGCAGTTCGATCGCCACGGCAGGTGCGCCAGGCGTACGTTTCAAATCGAATGCAAACCAGAAGGGCGTCTCTGCCAGTTTAGTGTCAAACATGGCGGTTTCCGCCTTGCCGTCCAGGCGGGCGAGCGCTTGTTGCGGTGTCAGTTCGGCGCCGGCATCGGCGATAACCCGAAACGCCAGCGCCGTGGCGTTACCGGCAGCAGGGTAATGTGACTTCCATGCGAATGCCGCCGTCACCGACAGCAAGGCGATCAGGATCGGCAGCGCGTACGCCGCAAAGTAATACAGGATTTTGTCCAGCGCAGCCTGGACGTAGCGGTGTCGGTGCGACAGCGCTTTGAAAGCGGTAGTCATGGTTGTGGGTCCCCATCTCTACCGCATCTTAGCTTAATTTCACACTTTATTTCTGTGATGTAACATTTTGGTGCGTATATTTAGTGGCCTGCTAGCAACACTGTTTATATTGGAACAGGCCAATGCCGCATCCTCACTTACTGCAGTTGCGACACATGCTTGTTGCCGATGTCGATGTCCGGGTGGCGCGTGTGGAAAATAAAATTGGTCAAGGGGTGTTTCGCCAGGTTCCAGCGTTCTTCCGCTGTGGCGACTTCAAATGACAGCACGCGGTGAGGCATGTTATTGGCGTGCCGCAGCGGGATATATCCCATGCCTGGATACACTTCGGAAAACAGCAGGCGGTCATACTGGCGGTCGATCGGTGAGCGGCCGGCAATGACCATCCAGTCGATGCCGTTTTCCACGCAATACAGGAAGTACGCCTTGAACAGCACGGTCTTGACGTTGCGGCCGATCTTCTGCTCGGTGACGCCAAGCCGGGTGGCTTCGGCCAGCGACTTGTTTTGCAGCCAGGCCGGCAATTCGACGGACTGTTCCAGGCTCAACGGGTTGTACCAGTTGGTCTGGATGCGCATGGTGCCGAGCGGCGAGCCGTCGAGCTTGGACTCGGCCAGCAGGATGGCAACGCCGCTGTCGCGGTCGTTCGGTTCGGCCATCTTGAGCGATTCGGCGAAACTGGGAACATGACGGGCATAGGCGGCGTAGCGGATTTGCAGTGCCTTGCTCAATTCTTCCTGCGTCTGCACCAGCCGCACTGTGAAGGGCAGGCGCTCTTCCGCGGTGGGTGCCGGGCGCGAGAGCGGCGCCTGCAAGGTGCGGTACTCGATATGGTGCGGAGAAAGGAGGGATGTATCCAGTTGGGTATCCATGGCGCGGTTCCTGGGGAAGCAGTGGTTAATGCAATGCATCGTAGCCCGTGCTTACCTCTTTGATAATTTGGAAAAGAGCAAGTAAACCCAGTCAGTTTCGGGGTTCGTGCCAGGCACTGGCGGCGGCGGGAGAAATTCAGCCTTTGCGCATGGCTAGCGCAATGCCGGCCAGGGTCATGCCGATTGCGGCGGCTTCGCGGCCACCGAGCGGCTCACCCAGCGCCAGCGCGGCTGCACCTACACCGATGACCGGCGTCAGCAGGGTGGCGACGGATGCGGTGGCTGGCGGCAATCGGCGTAGCGCCGCGAACCACGTCAGGTAACACACCGCCATGGGTACAATGGTCATGTAAATCATTACGCCGATGCCGGCGGGGCTGATGGCACCAAAATCTGGCTTTTCGACCAGCAGGCCGTACATCAGCATCGGTGCGCAACCCAAGGCCAGTTGCCAGGCCAGGCTGGTCAGGGGGGGCAACGCCAGCGGCGCCACTGCGACCGTTCCCAGGGCGAACAGGATGGCGGCACCCAAGGCAAACAGGACGCCCGGCAGCTTGTCGACGCCGAGCGCCAGTTCATGGCCGCCGAACAGCAGGCCAACGCCGCCAATACACAGGGCCAGTCCGCCAAGGCTGGTTGCACTGGGGCGCTTGCCGAGTAGAGGCCAGGCCAATAGAGTCGCCCAGACCGGCATGGTATAGACCAGCAGCGCTGCTTGGCCGGCGTGCAGCCAGCGCATCGACAATGTCGAGAACCCCATCCACGCGAATACATTGATAAAGGCGCTGACAACGAGCCGGATGATTTGCGCGCGGGGCACGTGCAGGGATTGCCCAAGACAAGCCGCAATACAGGCGATCGCCATGGCTGCGATCACGCCAGCGCAACCCCGGGCAAACAGCGGAGGCCATTCGGTCAGGAGAAATTTCATCGCTGGCCAGTTCACCCCCCAGCCAATGGAGGTGATGGCAAGGCAGATCAAGCCAATCGAACGGGGTTGCAGCTTGGGCAAATTCAGGCCATGCGAATTAGTGAACGGAAAGGTGTGTGCTGAAACATTGCAGCATAGCAGGCGCTGTTCGCATATGGTAACCGGTGGCGAGGATGTTTTCCAATTTTAATGCCTTTGTCTTGGGATGCTGCTGTGCGCAAGCCCTGGATGCTTGCGATTTTTTGAACACGCCAGGAACTTATTTGCATACTTTCCCTACGAAAGACATAGGCAAGGAATCTCTCTCCTGCGAGGTGCTTGATGGTTCGATCTGAATATGAGGCGTACAAACTCGAAATCCTGGTCGAAGCCGCGTGCCGTTATACGCTGGTGATGGATCTGCTGTCCCTGATACATGACATGCGCAATGGCGAGCCGATCAACTTTGCTGAATCGGAATTGATCAACACCGCCAGCGTTGCCGCACTTCTCGCCCGCGCAGAACGTCTCAGCCAGGGCATCGACAGAACCTAGCCCCGCCTCTTCACCCGTTGCACCATTTCACAAGCCGCGGCAAGCCTGCTAGACTTGAATACGTGAAATAAATGCGTGAAAAGCCAACCGGCTGCGATTCGGCTGACCGTTGCCTTGCGTGCGCGTGCCGCCAAAATGAACCAGGGAGGATGGATTGACTTCAGGCGTGAATTTCGACGGCATCGATGAGCGGTTCTTTGTACATGGCCGTATGGAGATCCTTGCCCTTCTGAACGAGTTTATTTATCGACACGAACCATTTCACGTGCATTTCGGCGTCGCCGAGCGCATCGTCACGCACCTGCTGGAGGCGCGCGATCAAGCCCTGGTATTCGAAGTCGCCGAGGTTGCGGCGGCCAATCAGCGTCTGGCGTCAGCATCGTCCTGCACCTTTCTTGCCTGCCCGGATGGCATTCGGGTGCAGTTTGCCGCAGGGCCGGCACAGCCAGTGTCCTGGGGCGGCAGCGCCGCGTTCAGTGTGCCGCTTCCCTCCCGCCTGGCGCGGCTGCAGCGGCAAGAGAGTTTTCGCGTGGTCTTGCCGCATGCTCAGGCGCCGCAGGTATCGTTGCATGCAAGCGATGGCACTCTGCTGGGTGCGTGGCCCTTGCACGATCTTAGCGCAGGCGGAATCAGCGTGGCGCTCAACAGCCAGGTCGAACTGGGACTGGCGCCGCAGGTCGCGCGCGTGCACCTGGTTCTTGACGGCCATGGCATCATCGACAGTGCGGTGAATTTGCGCCACGCAACCGCTCTGACGCAGGGGCGCGGCGGCATGGCATTTCGCATCGGGCTGGGTTTCTCGGGTATGCCGGATGCAATGCGGGTGGCGATCCAGCGTTACATCATCGATGTCGAGCATGCGCGCCGCAACGCTCACGTGTCCTTTGGCACGGAGGGCTGACATGCTGCCCTCACTGAGCGACGACCAGATCGAGGACCGCTATTTCCTGCGCGGCCGCATGGAAATCCTCAGCGTTCTCAATGACCTCATTCATTACCGCGAGCCCGTGACCGTGTATTTCAATGGTGGCCGTGATTTTTTTCAGACCATTCTGCTGGAGGCGCGCGCCGATGCGCTGGTGTTTGACCTGAGCGGCGACCCGGAAGCCAATCGGCGCCTGCCGGCCAGTTCCACCTGCCTGTTCGTGTCCCACCTTAATGGCATTCGCGTGCAGTTCATCGGGGCCCAGCCAGAGCGTTTATCGTGGGGTGGCAGCGAGGCGTTCCGGGTGCCACTGCCGGAGCGCCTGGTGCGCGTGCAGCGGCGCGAGAGTTACCGCATCCTGCTGCCGGTCGCCAAGCCCCTGATGGCCAGGCTGTTTGCCGAGGATAACGGCGCGGTCGGCGAATGGCCGGCACACGACTTGAGCGTGGGCGGCGTGGGCCTTGCCGTAATTGGCCAGCCGCCAGTCGAGGCGGGTCAGGTAATTGCCCGCCTGGCCCTGAAGCTGCCCTTGCCCGTCACAATCGATTGCGCCGCGCAGGTGCGTCATGTCACGCAGATCGCCGAGCGTCAGGAGGGGGATCGCTATCGCATCGGCTTGTCGTTTGTTGATTTGGCGCCGGCCGCCAGCGTGGCGATACAGCGCTATATTACGCGGATCGAGCATGAACGACGCGGCCTGGACACTGGCGGCGTGGGCGGCTGAATCACGCCGCACGCAGTTCCCAGCAATCGGTTGGCGTGCTCGCCTGGCTGGTTTTGACCAACCACTCTTTCTCAAGCAACACCAGTTCCGTTTCCAGCGCCGCGCTCGTATGAGTGTGGACATTTGCCGCGACATCGCCCGGCATGCGTTGCCGGAACGCCCGTTGAAACCATGTCAGCACCGCCGGGCAGTGCACTCCCGAACTCAGGTCCACGACAAACAAATGAAATACATCCTTGCGGTAAGCCAGCGAGGCTTCGCTGAGTATCGCGGCGACTGCCGGCGCAGTTTGCTCGACTTCGTATTCCATCCCTATTTTCTGCTCGTAAGCATGCTCTTCCCTGAAATTTTCCAGCATTTTTTTCAACGTCACCAGCCATCCTTCCCAGCACAAGAGCGCCGGGTCTGTCGCGCCGGACAAGTTGCCGCCGGAGCGTGCTTCCTTCATCATTTTCATGTGGCCTTCCGATGATTCGACCCAGTCCTGTACCGCCGGCAGCCATTCGCCGAACTTGCCGCGACTTTTGAGCAGAGCATGCTCGACCACTTGCTCCAGTCGTTGGCGCTCCAGTGCCGAGGCGAGTGTGGCGCCGAGGTACAGTATGCGCCCGTCGAGCACCTGCCGAGCCGGTTCCAGCCGCATCTTGCCCAACTCCAGCCGGCAGTCCGGCGCCACGCCCATGACAAGGTGGTCCGGGGCGGCAACGCCGATGCGGCGGCAAGTCTCGTGTACTAGCATCCATAGAGACGGCGCATCGTGCGCCGTGACCGGCTTGCCGGTCCGGGTCTTGCTGAAGCCGCGCCACAGGCGCCAGGCCGCAAGCACATGCGGCGGCACGCGGATGACCGCAATAATGCCGATGATGACGGCCAGTTGCAGCCCGACAGTGTCATTGCCCCACCAGATATGCGGAACGAACCAGACCGTCATGGCAGCAATCAGGCCGCGTGTCATGACCATCGCCAGCGTGAGCAGAAGGCCGATTGCGCCGAGCCATGAGGCATTGCGCAAGATCCTTTCCTGCCAGCGCGGTGGCCAACCGGGCAAGCTTGCCGTGAGTAGCATGAATTTCGGGATGAGCATCAAGAGGCCCAGCGCCAGCCAATGCGTGAATGTCGCCGGTGCGTAAAGCGCGCACATGCCGGCGCTACTGGCCTGGCAGACATCGGCGAGCGAATGCACTTGGCCCGGATTGGAGCGGAGCCAGTCCAACTCCAACTTGTGCAAGGCTTCGCCGGCCCAGTACCATGCCAACAGCGGAATTGGTACCATCAGCGCAAGATAACGAAAAGGGCTGAAGGGGACTGGCTTGTGAATGGCAGAGCGCGAATAATCCTTGCGCGGATCGACTTCCCGGGCATCTAACATGGCTTTATCCCTGGCATCTCATGTCACCGCGCTGTTTTTGCCGCATCGGCCTGCTGCTGTGGTTCACGCGCCAGGTGCCGCTTCATGAATGCAAACGTCCGTTCCTGCGCTTCCTGGGTGGCGGCAGCGTCGAAGCTGAAGGTCATGCGGTCGCCACGGAAAGTCATGGTCGACCTGCCGCTGACTTCGGCAAGATCCCAGCCATGCACAGCCTGTGGAAAGACATACCATTCAACTGGCGCGCCGCCGGCTTGCAATTCCTGCAGATGAGGCACGCAGTCATAGGCCGGCGTGTAGCTGTCTTCGCCACCCATCAGCAATAGCAACGGCGTATCGATGTCGGGCCGCAGGAAGTCGAGTTCCCGCTTGGCATAGCGGGCTGACATATAGCATAAGGGATACCAGGCGACACTGGCGGCATAGCGTTGTTGGGCCGTATACGGATCAGAAGACTTTTTAGAGGCCAGCATCAGCGCGATCGTGCCGCCCTGGGAAAATCCTGCGACGGTAATGCGCTGCGGATCGACTTGCGGGACCTTGCTCAAATAGTCGAGCGCATCGTAGGCGTCCTTGAGGCGCCGTGCCATGGAAACCTTCAGGGGCGCAACGCAGTTGGTGAGATGGCCGCGCATGCTGTCCAGCACCATCACCGCATAGCCTTGCGCAAGGCCGGCCTCGACCCGCTTGCGCATCCTGTCGCCGATTCTGCCGCCGCAATCCGGCAGCAGCACCAGCGCCGGGAAAGGCCCTTGCCCGGCCGGCTTGAACACCGCGTTGCCCGGTGTGCCGAACATGCCCAGTTTGCCCGCCTCGTTTTCGAAGTGCAAATCGTCTCCGGTGGCCCGCACTTCCTGCGCCTGCTCCCGGAAGTATTCGTCGAACTCATGGGCTGCAGTCGCGCTTGCCGCTGGCTGCAGATGCCGCTGCTCCTGCCAGGATCCGCCATCGCCATAGAATACCCAGCGGCCATCTGCCTTGTGCAGGCGAGCGCGCGCCGGGATGGCACCGGCCTCTGTCTGGACTTCGCCGCGGATATGGGCAAAGTCGCCGTCTTGGCGCAGTTCCTTGACTTGCCACTCGTAGCGCCGCGTATGTGGAAACAATTTGCGCATGGCAGCAAGATCCTTTTGGTTGGTTACCCGAAAGGCGGGATGGTGCAGCGCGAGCGCGGCTTCCAAATCATTGCCGGCCCAGGCGGCGCCATTGGCATCCAGCAGTTGCCGGATCTCCGCCGGAACAGGGACATTGGCCCTGGGATACATGTGCAGCTTGTGCGTACCCTCGGTGTCGAAAGACATCGCCAGCGCGCGGCTGGCTGGGGCGAGCAGTTCCTTCCAGGGACTGGCCTGCGGGTTGACAGTCATCCAGCCATAGCCGCTGCTGGCACGCTTGGGAAACGCGGGCGGGGTGATGACTGCCTTGTTTTCAGCGCCATCCTTGCCCAGGACGAGCCAGTCGTCGCCATTTTTTGGCCAGTCATCGCGATAGGTCGAGGACTTTCTGGTGATCACGCCTTCAAATCCGATATCGGCAAGCGGCGCGCCATCACGCCGCAAGGCGATGTGCCACTGCCGGGCGATGCTGCGGCGAATATCGATATCTGCAAGAAATTTGGGAAAGCCGATGGCCTTGCCTGATTCCACCGCCAGCCAGTCGGATTCCGGCATGGCGAGGATGTGCCAGATGTTTTCCCCATCCTTGCTCGCCAGTATGCTCAGCTGCGCCATCCTGTAAGGGCTTTGCGGCGCGCCCATGCCTTGCCAGTCGGCGACCGACACCCTCACGTAGGGACGCTCAGGCAGGGTGTACCCTGCTGGCAGGTGGCGCCGGTACGTATCCAGGTCGCGCGGCGTGAAATCGGCCACGACATGCGCTGCCCGCTGGTACAGGCTGGCTTCCTCGTATTTCTGGTTGCCTCGCAATTTCCACTGGCCCGCTTCCCGCACCAGTGTTGACCCCGCCTGCAACGGCAGCAACTGCAAGTCCGGCGCCAGTACGCCTTTCTCGGAAAAGCCATAGGCGCTCACTTCCACATGGTCGGGATAGGTGCGGAACTCGACTGGCCTAACATCAACTTTGCCCAGGTGCTGCCGGTTTTTTTTCAGGTGGGCGAGAAACGCTGTGCGATCCATGCCCTGGTGAAGAAAGTCCTTTGACAGCAATTGCGCCACTGCGTTGGCATCCGGACTGGCGTAGGCATGGCCAAGCTCGCGCAGCAACCGGCCGATGTCGTCCGGCACGGCAATTGCCGCCGGGGCGCTGCGGCGGGTCGGCAATTGATTTGCATCGAATTTTATTTGCGTCAAAGTTACGCCGCCAATGACGAGCAGCGTGCCGAGCACCGCCAGCGTGCGCCGGCTGAAAGGCAAGGCATGCCGACGGCCATTCAGCAAGGTCCCTATCGGCGTGTAGCGTACCAGGAGATGGTAGCTCAGCAGGCACACTGTCGTTGTGGCTGCCATGTTGATGGCCATCTTGGTCAGGGCGCCATACGGCGCGTCGTACAGCAGCACGCCAAAGCCGACCGTGGCCGTCATGTGCACCAGATACACCCAGTACGAACTGTCTGCAATATAGGCCAGGAAGCGGTTTTGCGCCGGCAGGTAGCGCATGAACAGGCCGATCAGGGCGAAACTCCACAGCCAGCTGGCACAGTGATACAGGAAGGCCATTCCGGCCCAGGCGTAGGGTGCCGCATGCGCTTGCTTGAGCAGGACATCGTAGACGCCCATGGCGACAATGAAGAAAGCCAGTCCTGCCGCCAGGTAGCGCCAGCAATGCTGCATATACGATGCCAGCAGCCTGTCCTGTTGCCGGTACAGGTAGTAGCCGAAGACGAAGAACAGGCCGTTGTGGATCAGCTCGGTGGCGCGCGGCAGCAGGGAGCCGTCCGGCGCGACGATGCCATTCCAGTAAAATGCGCCGGTTGCCGCCAGCGGCAGCGTCAAAACCAGAAACCCCCACCAGCGCGATGCCAGGAAGTACCACGTCGCGGCGATGCGGTCTCTTGCGCGGGCGGGGATATGCCGCGCTGCCAGGCAGCACAGGGCGGTGAGGGCGCAAAACCACAGCAGGTAATACAAGAACCACAAATGCATGGTATTGAGCAGCGGGCCATCGGGAAGCTGCGGCGGCTGGCCCTCGGCGTCGAGCGGCATCAAGGCCAGATACTGCATGATGAGGGCGCCGGTGCCGATGTAGACCAATGGCCAGAACACCAGAAAGGGCAGGCCGATGCGGCGCAGGCGGTGCTTGAGCATGCCGCCGTAGTCGCGCCGCGCCACCAGCAGCGCGACAAAAAAGCCTGCCAGGATGAAAAACACCGGCATGCGGAAAGTGTGGATGACGGCCATCGCCAGGTTGGCCGCGGGCGTGGTTTCCGGATCGCGCCAGGGCAGCGGGGATATGCCGACCATGTGATTGACGGCGACATGCAGCACAACGCCGAGCCACATCATGATCGCCCGCAGGTTGTCGAGCGAATGGAAACGTTGTGCCGTGGTCATGGATCAGCCTCACTTGTATTGTCTTGCATTTGTGCCAATGAGTTTAAACGTTCACGTTAAGTGACGGTCAAGGATTGCAAGACGGGAGCGATGGAGTGTTGTTGCGATGCTACTCTGGCAATCGGTGCGGTGAGCCTTTGTTTAGCCCGGAGAAGAAAGTCGGACGGCGTGCGGCTGGCTTTTCGAGGCAAAATCGATTGACGAAAAAAACGCCGGCTTAAAGCCGGCGTTTTTTATTTTTCCATCATCACACTTTATTTTTCCATCGTCACCCCGGCGCCATGCGCCTGCTGGTCTGCGTGGTAGCTCGAACGCACCATCGCGCCTACAGCCGCATGCACGAAGCCCATCTTGTAGGCTTCATCTTCGAACATCTTGAAGGTATCCGGATGCACATAGCGGCGCACCGGCAAATGGTCTCCTGACGGCATCAGGTACTGGCCGATGGTCAGCATGTCGACGCCGTGCGTGCGCAGGTCGCGCATGACTTGCAGGATTTCGTCGTCGGTCTCGCCGAGACCCACCATGATGCCCGACTTTGTCGGGATTTCCGGATGCAGTTCCTTGAAACGCTTGAGCAGGTTCAGCGAGTATTCGTAATCCGAACCGGGGCGCGCTTCCTTGTACAGGCGCGGCACGGTTTCCAGGTTATGGTTCATCACATCCGGCGGTGCTGCCTTGAGGATTTCCAGGGCGCGGTCCATGCGGCCGCGAAAATCCGGCGTCAGGATCTCGATGCGAGTGTTCGGCGACAGTTCGCGCACGCGGCGGATGCATTCGGCGAAGTGGCCGGCGCCGCCATCGCGCAAGTCGTCCCGATCCACCGACGTGATGACGACGTAATTGAGCTTCAGGGCCGCAATCGTCTTGGCCAGGTTTTCCGGCTCGTTGACGTCGAGCGGATCCGGGCGGCCATGGCCGACGTCGCAGAAAGGGCAGCGCCGGGTACACTTGTCTCCCATGATCATGAAGGTCGCCGTGCCCTTGCCGAAGCATTCGCCGATGTTGGGGCAGGAGGCTTCCTCGCACACTGTCACCAGCTTGTTGGCGCGCAGGATATCCTTGATTTCATAGAAGCGCGTGGTCGGCGACCCTGCCTTGACGCGGATCCAGTCGGGTTTCGGCAGGCGTTCTGCCGGCACGATCTTGATCGGGATGCGCGCGGTCTTGCCGGCGCCTTTTTGCTTCTCGTTCGGGTTGTAGGCGGGCGCGGCTTGCGCGTCGTTCTTGTCGTTTGCGTTGCTCGGATTGCTGTCCATGATGTGAACCACGCTGCAGATGGTGATTCCGGCAGGGTTGTTGCCGGAGGCGCCATCGCGGGCGTGCCTATCCTTTCAATCGTTCCAGTAGGTTGTGAGTGAGTGCTGACTGTACTTCGGCCAGGGGCGCGGCAACACCCAGGGTTTTCATGTCCACGGTTTTCAATCCCGCATAGCCGCAGGGATTAATCCAGGAAAAAGGCGCCAGGTCCATGTCGACGTTCAGCGCCAGTCCATGGTAAGTGCAGCCGCTGGCGCGTACCTTCAAGCCCAGCGCGGCAATCTTGGCGCCTTGCCAGGGGCCTTGGGCGACATAGATGCCGGGCGCGCCCGCCTTGCGTTCGCCATCGAGATTATACGCCGCCAGGGTATCGATGACGGCTTGTTCGATGGCGTGCACCAGTTCGCGCGCATACAGGCGGCCACCGCGGCCGCGCTTCAGATCCAGCAGGAGGTAGGCAATCGCCTGGCCGGGGCCGTGATACGTCACCTCGCCGCCGCGGTCGGTCTGTACCAGTGCAATGCCGTGGGCATTCAGGACATGCGCCGGATCGGCACCCAGGCCCAGCGTATATACCGGCGGATGTTCGACAATCCATAATTCGTCGGGCGTTTCGGCATCGCGCCCATCGGTGAAGGCGCGCATGGCGGCAAAGCTTGGCGCATAGTCAACCAGGCCGAGATGGCGCACCAGCACTACAGCACCACCTTGACCATCGGGTGCGAGGACAGTGCGCGGTAGAGGTTGTCGAGCTGTTCACGGCTGGTGGCGCGCACGGTCACAGTCAGCGCAAGGTAATTGCCCTTCGAGGAAGGGCGCATTTCCATTTTGCCGGCGTGGAAACTCGGGTCGTGCAGGGTGACGACTTCCACCATGGTCTGGGCAAAGGCATCTTGCATTGCGCCCATGATCTTGATGGGGAAGTCGCTCGGGTACTCGATCAGGCTGTCGGTTGGCTGCGGCATGGCATTTCTACAATCTATGGTCGTTCCGCAGCTATTTTACGCCGTTCTTACTGCAGCCACAGGCGCATGGCATCCCATGCACGGCCGAATATGCCGGCCTGGCTGATTTGTTCCAGCGCGAGCACCGGCAACTCGGCGACCGGCTTGCCATCGACCACCATTTTCAGGGTCGCGACCTGGGCATTCAGGTCGATTGGTGCCACCAGCGGGTCCTTGCGTTCCAGTACCGGCTTCATCTTGGCGGCGGCGCCCTTGGGTACCGTCACATAGACGTCGTGGTTAAAGCCGATTTTCAGCTGGTTTTTCGACCCTTTCCAGACTTGCGGCGTATCCACCGCCTGGCCCTTGGCGTACAGCTTGACGGTGTCGAAGTTCTGGAAACCCCAGTTGAGGATCTTCTGGCTTTCCTGCGCGCGCATCTGGTCGGAAGTGGTGCCGATCATGATCGAGACCAGGCGGCGGTCGCCGCCCACGCCCGGGCGCTTGGCCGTGGAAATCAGGCTGTAGCCGGCGGCTTCGGTATGGCCGGTCTTCATGCCGTCGACGGACGGGTCGAGCCACAGCAGGCGGTTGCGGTTGGGTTGGGTAATCTTGTTATAGGTATAACTCTTGGTCGAGTAAATCTTGTAGAGCTCGGGGAAGTCATTGATCAGGCGCGTGGCCAGGATCGACAGGTCGCGCGCGGTCGAATAATTGTCGGGGCTCGGCAGGCCGTGCGCGTTGGCAAAGCGAGTCGATTTCATGCCCATCTTCTGCGCTTCCTGGTTCATCAGGGCAACGAAGGTTTCTTCGGTTCCGGAGACTGCCTCCGCCAGGGCGACGGCGGCGTCGTTGCCGGACTGGACGATCAAGCCATACAGCAGGTCGTTGATCTTCACGGGCGTGGCCGGGTCGATGAACATTTTCGAGCTGCTCGGATCGACTTTCCAGGCGCGCACCGACACGTTTATGCTCTGGTTCAGGTCGAGCCGCTTGTCGCGGATCGCGGCGAATGCCAGGTAGGCCGTCATGATCTTGGTCAGCGATGCGGGCTCGATGCGCAAATCCGGTTCATGGGTGGCGACGACCTGGTTGCTGGTGGCGTCGAGCAGCAGCCAGGACTTGGCGGCCAGGGTCGGTGCCGGCAGGCTTTGGGCGAAGGAGGGGGCAGCAAATAGCAGGCTGGCGGCGCAGGCCGCAAATAGTTTTTTCATGGGTAGGGCGTTCAAACGAAAGGGAAGTAACAGCGGGGAATGCTGCATTATAGCCCCCCGCGCTTAGGTGAAAATGAAGCCGGACGCGGTTTGGTCTAGCGGTGCCACATTTCGACCACGAAATTCTTGATATGTTGCAATTTTCTGTGGAAAAAATGGTCGCAGCCGGGAATCACGATCACCGGCAAGTCTTGCGGGCGGGCCCAGTCGAGGACGTCACTTAACGGAATGGTATCGTCCTGTTCGCCATGGATGACAATGGTATTGGCCGGGACTTCGGGCACTGGCCACTTGCCGGCGGCAGTGCCGGTCAGGACCAGCCGTTCGGCCGGGCGGCCCTGGGCGGCGAGGCGCTGCTGCAATTGCGCCTGCACCAGTGTGCCAAAGGAAAAACCTGCCAGCGCCACCGGCAAGCCCGGGTACTGCGCCAGCACATGATTCAATAACAATTCCATGTCGTCGGTTTCGCCGCGGCCTTCGTCATGCACGCCGGCGGAGGCGCCGACGCCACGGAAGTTCATGCGCACGGCGACATAGCCGATGCCGGTGAAGGTGCGCGCCAGCGTGGTGGTCACCTTGTTATCCATGGCGCCGCCGAACAGCGGATGCGGATGCGCGACCAGCGCGATGCCGCGCGGGGCAGGATAATGATCTGCATCTGGCAGCTCCAGCACGCATTGCAGCGGGCCGGCGCCACCGGCCAGGGTAAACGGCTGATGGCGCGCGCTCATATCTTCAGGCGCTCGACGACCTTGCCGCCGACGAGGTGTTCGTCAATGATTTCATCGATGTCGTGGGTGTCGACATAGGTGTACCAGGTGCCTTCCGGGTAGACCACTAGGACCGGACCTTCCTCGCAGCGGTCGAGGCACCCTGCCTTGTTGATGCGCACCTGCCCCTCGCCTGACAGGCCCAAGTCCTTGATGCGGCGCTTGGCATGCTCCTGCGCCTGCTGGGCGCCCTTGTCAAAGCAGCATGGACGGCCTTCCTCGCGATGGTTCAGGCAAAAGAATACGTGGTGCTGATAATACGGTTTGTCGCTCATGGCGCGAAAGCTCCTGGCTGGCGTGAGCCGTACATGATACACCGCCCTCACTTGCGTTTCATGCGGTGCGTGGGATGCAGCAGGAACCAGAGCGCAAAGGCTGGCCACATCAGGGAGAGGAATTGTGCGGCGCCGTTAAAATTGAGGAATTTCCCCTGTACCCAGCTTTGCAGGGTGGCGGCGAAATACGGATTGCCCGGCAAGAGATTGACGAACAACAGGCTCACCGCCAGCATCAGCACGGCAATGCGCCGTTGCGCCACCGCCGGCGCAAAGGACAAGCCGAACAGCATGACGCCGCCGAACATCAGGCCGCCCAGTGCGCCCGGCGTCAGCCAGCTGAAAGCGTTGGCCGGGTTGAACAGCAGGGCATTGGCGAGTGTCTTGAAAGCCAGCGTCGCCGCCACCAGCAGCAGCGCCAGCGGCGCGCGCGGCGCCGCTGGCTTGAGCATCACCAGCAGCAGCAGCACTGCGCCAGTCATGCCGCAAGCCGTAATCGCCGTCTCTGCCAGCCAGTATTGCTCGACCGTGAGCTCGATGCCGGCGCGCAGCACGGCGGCCAGGTCGAAGGATTCGTCCAGCCATGCGCTGATCCATTCCGACAGGATGGGCGAGAGCTGGCCGTGGCCAAACAGGTAGGCCTGCGGATAGATTTGCGCCAGCGGCCAGAGCCCGGCAACGATCAGGCCCCGACCGGCGTCATCAAAGAACCAGTGCCGGCGCAGGCTTAAAAACCGGCTTTGCTCGAGAAAGGTCGGGGTCAGGAATACACCGGCGATGCCGCCGGCCAGACTCCCGGCAACGTTGGTATAGAGGTCGAGGTTGGACGACACCCGCGAGGGCAGGAAGGTCTGCGCCGCTTCCATCGAGCCCGACAGCAGCACGCCGGCGGTCAGCGCCAGCAAGATGGCCCAGGTGCTGCGTACATGCGGATAGGCGGCAAAGGCAACCAGGATGCCGAAGGGAATGTAGCCGACGACATTGGTCAGGGCATCGAACACTGTCCAGTAATGCGGCAGCGGGCCAAATAGAAATGCGTAGGGCAGGATGCCGTTGTCGCGCCAGCCGGCAAACGGAAACAGGCTGGCATAGACGATCAAGAGGAGATACATCAGCAGGCCGACCCGGGCGAAGGTCGAGGCTGCTGGCGGATGCTCCCGGGTGACAGACATGCCCGGCCTCAGCGCTTCAGGGGCTGGGTAGCCAGCCATGCCAGCATGTCGGCGATTGCGGCATCGCTGGCGCCGGCCAGCGCACGGGCGGCGCCGGCAGCGTCGTTGCTCGCCGCCGGCTGGCGCACGGCAAAATTCTTTTGCGCCACCAGCGTGCGGCCGTGATAGAGCGTGGCGCGCAGCGCGATGCTGCCGTAACTCTTCTCTGGCGACTCGAACACGTGGGTAAAATCGTCCGCCTCGATTTTCAGTAGCGCGAGGTTGCTGGCGCCATCGACAGCGGACACTGCCACGCCACCCGCCTGGACGATGCGTGCCTTCAGGCGCTGGCCAAACAGGTCGGCCGGCTGCATGATCCAGCGCTGCTGCGCATAGGCGCGCGGTTGCTGGGCATCTGCATACAGCAGACGGTAAAACATCAGCGGGCTGTCGAGCCAGGCCGCAGGCGTGATTTCGGCCACGCTGACGGCAATCGGCCGCTGCGCCGCCGGTGCCGTGGCGGCGGCAGGGCCAAGGGTGGGCAGGGGGCCAAGGTCGTACAGGTTGGCCGGCGACTGGCGGCCGCTTTGCACGGTGCAGCCGGCAAGCAGCAAAGCGCCGCACAGGAATGGCAAAAAGAGGTGGCGTACGAAGGTTTTTTTCATGGCGGGCGCAATGGGCATGGTCTTCAATTGTTTTCCGGCGCGACAAAACCGGATTCGCCCGGTCCGGGCGCGCGGCCGCTGACGCCGAACAGAATGCTTTGGGGCTGTTCGCGGAAAGTATCGATGGTGCGATTGAGTGCGCGCAGGGTCGAGCGGGCATCGTGTGCCAGCGGCAACGCTTCGGTTTCGATCCGGTTGGCGACAGCGCCGACCTGGTCGATGGTCGTGGCCAGTCGGGTGACCGTGCCATCCGGCCCCTGCAGGCTCGTCGTCAGGGTATTCAGGTTATTGCTCAAGGCGCTGACGTCGCGCGACAAGGCATTGATCGAGGCCAGCGTCTGGCTGGTCTGGTCAGCCAGCGCCGGCATTTTGGCCAGCGTCGGTTGCAGCTGGCGCGGGATGGTCTCAATCTGCTTTGCTGCCTCGCCGACGGACTGGAAAGCCGACAGGATCATTTTTTCGTTTTCCGGCGTCAGCATGCCATTGATGCGGCGGGTCAGCTCTTCGGCATGCGTGAGGATTTCCATGCCCTTGCTTTGCAGGGTGTCGAACAGGCTGGGGCGCATTTCGATGCGCGCCACCTGCTTGTCCGAACTGTGCAGACGCACGGGCTTGCTGCCGTCGTCATCGAGTTGCACATAGGCGATGCCGGTCACGCCCTGGTAGCCCAGCGTGCCGTAGGTCGATTGCGTCACAGGCGTGTCGGCCTGCACCCGCATGCGCACCAGGATCTGGCCGGGCACGTTGGGGTCGAAGTCGATGCTCTCGACCTTGCCCACATCCAGGCCGCGGTAGCGCACGGCAGCCTGCGGATTGAGTCCGGGAACCGACAGCTTGGTGGCGATCTCGTAGGGGATCGTTTCGGTTTCGTCGCGCCCCAGCCACATGGCGATTGCCACAGCGGCCGCCAGCAGCGCAAGCGTGAACAATCCAGCCAGTAAGGCATGTGCCTTGTTTTCCATAATCTCGCCTCGCTCTAACCGTTATGGGCGCGCTGTTTTGCCGCGCACCTGTTCGAGTGCACGCAGGCTGCGCTCACCCCAGAAATAATCCTCGATGAAGGGATGCTTTACTGCCATCACTTCCTCGCGCGTGCCGTCGGCAATCACGTGCTTGTCTGCCAGCACCGCGATGCGCGTCGATAGCGCATACAGCGTATCGAGGTCGTGCGTGATCATCACCACCGTCAGCGGCATCGACTTGTGCAGCGCGCGGATCAGTTCGACGAAGCTGTCCGACATGGCAGGGTCGAGGCCGGCGGTCGGTTCGTCAAGAAAGAGCAATTCAGGCTCCAGCGCCAGTGCGCGCGCCAGCGATACCCGCTTGACCATGCCGCCGGACAGGTCGGCCGGCATCTTGGTTGCTTCCGCTGGCGTGATGCCGACCTGGTGCAGCTTGAACAGGGCAGCGTCGCGGATCAGCGATTCCGGCAGCGTGCGCAATTCGCGCATCGGCAGCGCCACGTTGTCGAAGGCCGACAGCGCCGAAAACAGCGCGCCGTGCTGGAACAGCATGCCCCAGCGCTGGCGCAACTGTTCCAGGCGCGCGGCGTCGCCGTTTTGCATATTCTCGCCAAAGACTTCGACCGTGCCGCGCGCAGGCCGGTTCAGGCCGATGATCTGCCGCACCAGCGTGGTCTTGCCAGTGCCGGAGCCGCCTACCAGCGAAAGAATTTCACCGGCCTGCACCTCCAGGTTCAGGTCCTGATGCACGACATGGCTGCCAAAGCGGGTCCACAGGTTGCGCACCCGGATCACTGGTTCGGCGCCCGGCGGCGTTGCGGTAGGCGGATGCCCCTGCATCAGATCAGGCCCACGTCACTGAAGACGATGGCGAACACGGCATCGGCCACGATGACGATGGTAATTGCCGTGACCACCGAGATGGTGGTGCCCTGGCCCAGGCTTTCGGTATTGGGTTTGATGCGCAAGCCGAAATGGCAAGCCACCAGCGCAATCAGGATGCCGAATACCCAGCCCTTGCCCAGGCCAATCCAGTAATTCGCCAGCGGCACGGCGTCCGGCAGGCGCTGCACGAAATAGGCCGGCGACAGGTTCAGCTCCAGCTCTGCGGCGACCATGCCGCCGGTCAGGGCCATCGCATCGGTCCAGATCACCAGCAGCGGCATGGCCACAGACAGCGCCATGACTTTGGGCAGAATCAGGCGGAAACCGTGCGGCAGGCCCATGACCAGCATGGCATCGAGCTCTTCGGTAACGCGCATGACGCCCAGCTGGGCGGTAATCGCCGAGCCGGAGCGGCCAGCCACGAGGATCGCCGCCAGCAAGGGGCCGAGTTCGCGCACCACGCTCATGCCGAGGATATTGACGAGGTAAATGTCGCCGCCGAAAGTGCGTAATTGCTGCGCCGACAGGTATGACAGCACCACACCGATCAGGAAGCCGACCAGCGCCGTGATGCCCAGCGCCTGGTAGCCGGCGTGGTAAACGTTGGCCGAAATCTCCTTCCACGGTGCGCGACGCGGGCGCCGCAAAAGGGTGCCGATGTCCAGCACAAGTTGCCCCAGCAGCGCCAGAAATCCGAGAACATGGTCGAACAGTCCGCGCCATGCCTTCAGCAGCTCTGCCAGCGGCAGCAGGGATTTGTTGGCAGGTACTGGCAAGGCCAGCGTACCAGCCTCCTGCAGGCGGTCGAAATAGGCCTGGTGTCGCGGCGAGATGGCCAGGCCTGGAGGCACCTTGTTTCCCCAGGCATTCCATAGCCATTGCGCGCCGATATGGTCGAGCGCAGTCAGCCCCGACAAATCCCAGGCGCAAGCCTGCGGGGCAGCGTGTGCCTTCGATAAAGATGTTTGCAGGGCAGGTAATACGCCGGCTTGCGCCAATGCATGGACTTGCCATGCGCCACGGGCGCAAAGGCGAGAGGCATCGCTGGGATCCGGGGTCAATACCGGGTTTTCGAACGGGGGCATGCCTTGAGTGTAAGGGAGAATGGCAAAAACGTCATCTTGGGCAATATTTGTTACTAAATTTCGTTAAGGCAAGACTTTGCGCAGTGCTGTTTCGCCAATACCAATTTGTTGCATTAAAGTAAAGATTTTTTACCAAGCATTCAGGTAGTTGTGGTAACGTAATATGGCAAGTTGTATACAAGACAGATTATTTCCTGATTGCAAGGAAATGGCGGAGACATGGACAAGAGCGTGCTGCTGGTCGAAGACAATCCGGATGAAATCCTGCTCGCCAGGCGTGCATTCGCGCGGGCAGGCCTGGGGGAGAATCTGCGGATTGCCGAAGGCGGTGAAGCGGCGTGCCGTCTGCTGCTGCAAGACGGTGGCGATGCGTTGCCGGCACTGGTGCTGCTTGACTGGCAAATGCCGGGGATGGATGGGCTGGCGGTATTGCGTGCATTGCGCCAGGCGCGCCCGCAATCTGCAGGTGCTGCCCTTCCGCCCGTCGTGATCCTGTCTTCATCGGACGATCCGGGCGATATTGCCGCAGCCTATGCCGCCGGTGCCAACAGTTATTTGCGCAAGCCAGTCGATTTCGAAATTTTCGCGCAGCTGGTGAGCGATCTGCATCGCTACTGGCTCACGCATAACGTTTTGCCGGTGGCGCAGGTACGCACATGAAACGCACTCTGCTGCGCGTGCTGCTGGTCGAGGATGCGGACGACGATGCGCAATTGCTGTTGCGCCTGTTGCGCAAGGAAGGGTACGTTCCCGACTACCTGCGCGTAGACAATCGCCGCGACATGAGCGAGGCGCTGGCAAATTCGAACTGGGATCTGATCATTTCCGATTATGCGATGCCGGGCTTTACCGCGCATGACGCGCTGGACGTCTACAAGCATGCGGTGCTCGATATTCCGTTCATTATTGTTTCCGGCCATATCGACGACGTTTCCGCTGTGGCGGCGATGCGCGCCGGCGCCCACGACTATCTTTTGAAAGATAATCTTGCCCGGCTGGCGCCCGTCATTGCCCGCGAGCTTGATGAAGTGCGTGTGCGCATTGCCAAGCGCCGCGCCGAGCAGGAGCTGCGGTTTCATGCCTGCCATGATCCGCTGACGGGCCTGCTGAACCGCCGCGAGTTCGAGCGCGCCCTGGAGCATGCCTTGCGCGTGGCCGAGCGCGACTTGTCGCAGCACGTGCTGTGCTATCTCGATCTTGACCAGTTCAAGCTGGTCAATGACACCTGCGGCCATGTGGCCGGCGACGAACTGCTGCGCCAGTTGAGCGCCAGCTTAAGCCAGCGCATTCGTGCAGCCGATACGCTCGCGCGCCTGGGCGGCGACGAGTTCGGCTTGCTGCTGTCGAATTGCCCGCTCGACGACGCAATCAAGATGGTTGCCACACTACAGGAGTTGATCCGCGACTTCCGTTTCCAGTGGCGCGACGCCGTGTTTCAGATCGGCTGCAGCATCGGCATCACCCCGATCGGCGCCGACACGGCCGACGCCGGCGAGGCCATGAGCGCGGCCGATGTCGCCTGTTACGTCGCCAAGGAACAGGGCCGCAACCGCTACCACGTCTACCAGACCGACGATCGCGAGCTGGCGCAGCGGCGTCGGGAAATGCAATGGATTTCGTGCATCAGCGCGGCGCTGGAAAAAAATGGCCTGGCGCTGTATCAGCAGCCGATATACCGCATCGGGCAGGACGCTGCGCCGGTACTGGCTGGCCACGAAATCCTCTTGCGCATGGTGGATGAAGACGGCACGCTGATCCCGCCCAATGTTTTCATTCCGGCGGCCGAGCGCTTCAAGCTGATGGCGCTGGTCGACCGCTGGGTCGTGCACCGACTTTTTTCCGCCATCGCAGCCGGCCGGCTGCAGTGCGATCTTGGCGGCGATGACATGCCCTTGTTCATCAACATATCGGCCGCGACGGTCAATGACGCCGCTTTTTTCGATTACTTCCATCAGCAATTGGTGGAGTTCGCCATCCCGCCCCGCAAAGTGTGCCTGGAAATCACCGAATCTGCCGTGATCGCCAATCTTGCGGGCACGACGCCGCTGTTCGCACGTTTGCGCGAAATTGGCTGCCGGTTTGCCCTCGATGACTTCGGCAGCGGCCTGTCATCGTTCGGCTACCTGCGCCACCTGCCGGTGGATTTCGTCAAGATCGATGGCGGTTTCGTACGCAACATCGCCAGCAATCCGGTCGACCTGGCGATGGTCGAAGCGATCAACAAGATCAGCCACGTCATGGGTTTGCAGACGGTCGCCGAGTTTGTCGAATGCGACGAGGTGCTGCAAATGCTGGTGGCGCTGGGCATCGAATATGCGCAAGGCTATCTGCTGGGGCGCCCGCAAGTCGTTGTGGATGCCGGTGCATGAGCGTGCTTACGCCTGCTCCGCTCTATGGCCGCCGCCAGGCGATCGCCCGGCTCACCCATGCCTGCCGCCAGGTCAATCCGTCGCGGCCGGTATGGTTATTGGCAGAAGGCCCTGCCGGCATCGGCAAGACCAGCCTGGTGGGTTTTGTCAGGGTGGCGTTGCAACTGGCACCGACCCAGTTCGGCGCGGGCAAGTTCGAGCAATTCCACCGCCAGACGCCGTACGGCGCGCTGATCGTTGCCCTGCGCACGCTGCTGCAGGCGGTGATGGTCTTGCCGGAGCCGCAGCGTGTGGAATGGCGCGACATCCTGCGCGGCAACGCAGATACGCAGCTGGCGCCGCTCGCCGAAGTCTTGCCGGAACTTTCTTTCTTGCTCGGGCCGTTGCCGGTGCCTGCGGCATTGCCGCCGAAAGAAGCGCAGGAGCGCCTGGAAACGGCGTTTTGCCGCTTCATCGCTTGCTTTGCAAGAAGTGGTCATCCGCTGCTGTTGTTTCTCGATGACTTGCAATGGGCGGATGTGGGCACCTTGCGCCTGTTGCGCCATTTTCATGGGGACAATCCACCGGGCCACCTGATCGTGCTGGGCACGTTCCGCGACAATGAAGTAACCGCCCTGCATCCCTTGACGCAGTTGCTGGAGAGTCTGGAAAAGCAGCCGCTGTCACCTACCCGCATCCGGCTGGCGCCGCTGTCGGCCGCCGACATCGAGGAATGGCTGGCCGATGCTTATGGCATCGACTCGCCGGCGGCGGCGACATGGCTGCAGCAGCAGTCCGAGGGAAATCCCTTGTTTGTCGGCCAGCTGCTGGGCACGCTGCGCGAACGCGGCGTGCTGCATCGTGGCGGTGGCAGTTGGCAGTGGGATGCCAACTGCCTTGCCGAGGCGCACTTGGTGGCAAATATACTTGGATTCATGGAGGCGCGGCTGCGCGAACTCTCGCCGGAGCAGCAAAGCCTGCTGTCCTGCGCTGCCAGCCTGGGAACGGAATTCGGCGAGGATGAATTGATGTGCATCCTGGACTTGTCGCGCACGCAAGTGCAGACCGTTCTTGCGCGTACTGAAGAGGCGCAATTGACCGAGCATGTACGCGACGGCAATTGGCGCTTTGCCCACGACCGTATCCAGCAAGCCGCCTACCGGCTGCTGCCGGAGGCAGAGCGCCAGCAGCAGCATCTGCGCATCGGCCGCCTGCTGCTGGCGGCAACGCCGCCGCAGGCGCTTGATGCCGCCAGTTTCGACCTGGCGGCGCAATTCAATCATGCCGGCGCATTGCTGAGCACACCGGATGAACGCCTGGCAGTGGCCGATCTGAACTTGCGCGCCGGCCGCCGCGCCAAGGCAGCAGCGGCGTTCGAAGCCGCGCTGAGTTACTTCCGCGCCGGCCACGCCCTGTTGCCGCCGACCGCCTGGAACAGCCACTATCCGCTGATGTTCGCACTGGCGCTGGAAAGCGCAGAATGCGCCTATGCCACCGGCGAGCTGGCGCAGGCCAGCCGCTTGTTCGAAGAAACCCTGGCGCATGCGCGCGACCGCCTTGACCGTGCCCGCGTCTACGGCATCATGATCGTGTTCGCCCTCAACGCCGGCTGCGCGCGCGAAGCCTGGGAGCACGGCAGCGTGTGCCTGGCCGAGTTCGGCATTGATCTGGGCGGCGATGACGAGGCGCTGGCTTGCGCCATCGAGCGCGAGGAGCCGCGCCTGCGCCAGTCGCTGGCGGCGGAAGACCCGCAGCGCTTGATTGACGCACCTTCGGCTTGCAATGCCGAGCAGGAAGCCGTGGGCGACCTGCTGTTGCGGCTGTATGTTGCCGGCTACCAGCTGGGCAAGAATCCGTATGCCTACATCACGCTGCGCATGCTCGAATTCGGTCTTGGCACGAGGCATAAGCCAGCCCTGGCGTTCGGCATACTGAATTTTTCCGTCATCCTGATTGCGCGCCATGGCGCCTATGGCGAAGCCGAGCGGCACGCGCAAACGGCGTTGCAGCTGGCGCGGCAGATCGACGATACAAGACTGCGCGCGAAAATCGACTATACCTACGGCTCGATGGTGGCGCACTGGACGCGGCCGGTTGCGGTCGGCCTGCAGGCGCTGGAGCGCAGTTGCGAGCTGGCGATGGCCAATGCCGACAAAGTCTATACGGGGCTGGCCCTGAGTTTCAGTTTTCGTGCCCGCATCATGGCAGGCGAGACGGTGCCGGCGTTGCTGCAGGCATGGGAGCAGACCGCTCCCGTCATCCATCAGATCAATGCCGTGCCGATTGTCGCCATGTATGCCCTGAACCGCCAATGGCTGCGCGCCTGGCAGGGCGGCACCAAAGCGCCGGCCAGCCTGGCCGGCGAAGATTTCGACGTGCAGGCGTTCGAGGCGCAGCTGCAATCCCTGCCGGCGAAGTCGCCCTCGCACTGGTTCAGCTTGCTGCAGGCGATTCTTGCGTACATGCATGGTGATCTGGCACAGGCGCACCGCTTGATCGGTCAAGCCGATGTCCACCTCGACGCCGTGGCGGGGCAACTTGCCATTCCGGAGCATCATTTCTGGCGCGCGCTGATCATGCATGCGCATGGCGATGGCGAAGCCTTGCAGTCGGGCCTGCGCCTGATGGAGGAGTGGAGCGCCGCGTGCCGCGACAATTTTTCCAGCCGCGCGTTGTTGTTGCGCGCCGAGATGCTGCGTTCAGGTGCGCAGCTTGAGGCGGCGTTGGAGGCGTATCACGCCGCCATCGAATGCGCACGGCAACAGAACCACCTGCTCTTGCTGGCACTGGGACTGGAGCGGATCGGCGATTATTTTCTGGCGCTAAAGCTGAACCACCAGGCGCGTGCCTACCTGCAGGAGGCGGTCGGCGCCTACCAGGCATGGGGCGCCCAGACCAAAGTCCATCAGCTGCAGGCGCGCTATCCGGAGCATGCGGTGTTCCCAGGCCATGCCGACAGCGATGCGGTGGCAATCGCTTCGCAATCGATCCTGTCGGTACTGGGCGATATCCACCTCGATCGCCTCTTGCGCAGGCTGCTGCCGCTGCTGGCCCGTACCATCGGCGCCAGCCGGGTTGCTGCCTTTATCGTGCGCGAAGGTGAGTTGATGCTGGAAGGGCAGTATGCCCACGGCATTGGCGGTGACGATTATCCTTTGCCGCTGCCGCTGCAGCAGGCGACAGACTATCCGGCGCAACTGATTGCCGACAGCTGCGAATTGCGCCAGCCGATCATGCTGGGCTCGCCCGGGCAACATCCGCAATACGGCGCCATCGAATGCTGGCGCCGCCATCCGGCGGCCGCCTTGCTGTGCCTGCCTATCCTGCGTCATGGCCGGCTGCTCGGCGCCCTCTATCTTGAACGCTCGCAGGGCGAGTCGTTTGCCACCACGCTGTCGTTGCTGGAATCGCTTCTGCGCCAGCTTGGCACGGCGCTCGAGAATGCCCTGCTGTATGCGGATCTTGAACAGCAGATCGTCGAACGCAGCCGCGCGGAAAAGATTGCGCGCGAAGGCGAGCGTCGCTGGCGTGCATTCCTCGATCATGCCAGCATGGCAGTGCTGAAGCTGGACCTGGTCGGCACGATCGAATATGCCAATCCGTTCCTGTGCGACCTATTCGAGTATGCCGAGGATGAACTGATTGGCAAGGACTGGGCCCACGTACTGCTGCCACCCAACAAGCAACATGTCGGCGCGCAGGCGAATTTGCTGGCGCAATTGCAGGCACACGGCCACTTTGGCAGCTGGATCAAAATGTACACCAGGGCCGGACAGGAACGTCTGATCGCCTGGTCCAGTTCACTGCTGCGCGACCCTGATGGCCGGCCGCTGGGCAGCATCAGCATCGGCAGTGACATGACCGACCAGCGCCGGGCGGAACAGGCCCTGCGTGAGCTTAACGAAGAACTGGAACAGCGCGTGACGCAGCGTACCAGCGACCTCGCGGCCGCCAACCAGGAACTCGATTCGTTTGCCTATTCGATTTCACACGATCTGCGCGCGCCGTTGCGCAGCATCGACGGTTTCAGCCAGGCTTTGGCCGAAGATTACGGGCATAGCCTTGACGACGCCGCGCATGATTACCTGCGCCGGGTGCGCGGCGCTGCGCACCGCATGGGCGGCATGATCGATGCCATGCTGAGCATGTCGCGCCAGACGCGCGGCAGCCTGGTGACCGAAGATGTGGACCTGTCTGCCATGGCGCAGGAGGTGCTGGAAGAATTGTGCCAGCGCACACCCGGCCGGCGCGTGCGCATCAATGTCGCGCCTGCGCTGCGGGCGCATGCCGATGCCCGCCTGTTGCGCCTGCTGCTGGATAACCTGCTGGGCAATGCCTGGAAATACAGCGCCAGAGTGGACGTCACCGAAATCACCTTCGACGCCGCGCGACAGGAGGGCGCCACGGTGTACTGCGTGCGCGACAACGGCCCGGGTTTTGACATGGCCCGCGCCGGCAAGCTGTTTCATGCTTTCCAGCGCCTGCAAACCGACGTCGAGGGCCACGGCATCGGCCTGGCGACCGCGCAGCGCATTATCCATCGTCATGGCGGGCGCATCTGGGCAGAAGCCGAGCCCGGCCGCGGCGCCGCCTTTTACTTTACGCTAACTACCTGAACTGGCGGTTGCTGCCGCCGTTGACATGGATGATCTGGCCGGTCAGCGCGGCGCAATCTGCATGGGAAAAATGCACGACTTGCCTGGCGACTTCCCACGGTTCGATCAGTTTGCCGGTCTGGGTTTCCCTGACGAAGCCGTGCGTTTGCTCCGGGCTCAGGTCGGCAATGAATTCCGTCCGGGTAAGCCCCGGCGATATCGCCAGCACCGTGATGTCCGGCGCCAGTTCCATGGCCAGCGAGCGCGTCAGCGCTTCGACCGCGCCCTTGCTGGCGGCATAGTGCGCATTGAGCCGGGTGCCGAAGGCCGCCAGCGAGGCAATGTTGATGATTGTGCCAAATCCCTGCCTGCGCATGGCCGGGACGATCTCCCTGCACATGTACATGACTGAAAAGACATTGACGCTGAACTGCCGTTGCAGCGTCTCCGGCCGAATATCCTCGACGGCGACATGCTCGCCATCCTGCTTGGCGACGATGCCGGCGTTATTGACCAGCACATCGACGCGGCCACCCATCCAGTCGAGCGCTTTGCTGCAGGCCGCCTGGACGCTGGTCAGGTCGCTCACATCGGCTTGATAAAAGCGCGCCCGTTCATCGCCGAGTTCGAAGTTGATTCCCTCGGCCATTTCCTTGCCCGCTTCATCGATATCGAAGAAACAGGTGCGGTAACCTTCCTTGACGAACTTGTAGACGGTCGAGCGGCCGATGCCATTGACGCCGCCGGTCACGATGACGTTTTTCAGATGCATGCGTTCCCCCTCATTTGGCCGGCTGTTCCTGTGGCCTGGCACCGCGCGCAATCAGCAGCATGGACAAGGCAATCAGCGCCGCCGAGACATAGGTGGAATATTCATAACCCATCAGCATTGCCGAGGCCTCCGCGCCGGGCTGTGCCATGCGGAACTGTTTCGTCATGGCCAGGAGGAGGCTGCCAATGCCGGCGCCCAGGGCGGACCCGGTGGCAATCAAAAATCCGATCATGCCCATGAAACTGCCGCGGTTGCGGGCATCGGTGAGCGAGACGGCTTCGGTCTGCAGCATCGTCAGGCGAAAGGATTCGCCCGACATGTAGACAATCCCCGAGCACAGCGCGGCGTACATGATGCTTGCGGCAGTGGTCGGCGCATGCAGGATGCCGATCGACGACACTGCGACGCAGGCGCTGGCGACGATGGCCAGCTTGCGGCGGTTGACCCGGTCGGCGCAATGTCCCGCCAGCTGGGTCGCTGAAAAGGCGAAGACGCCGCCAAAGAAGTAGACGAAGATCAGGCCGTCGACCGAAATGGCCCGGTTGAGGATCAGCCAGGAAGGGAAATAGACGATATAGATGCCCGAGGCGACGTAGATCAGGAAAAAGATCGCGGCCATGCCGCGCAGGGGCGCGACGCGCAGCAGCTGGGCAAAGCCGGCAAATACCGGCGCCAGGCGTATGCGAATGTTCGGATTGGGCGCCGGCAGCTGCTCCAGGCGTACCAGTACCACGATGCCGGCTGCCAGTGCCAGCAGGCTCATGAAGTGGAATGCGGTGCGCCAGTCGAATCCATCCATGCGCGACAGCGTCAGGCCCGCCGGCACCGCAGCCACGACTGCCATGAACAGTGCGCTGGTGACCAGGCCCATTGCGCGGCCGCGCCGTTCCTGCGGAATATAGTCGCCGACCGCAGCCAGCGCGCTGCCCAGCAGCGGGCCGGCTGCAATTGCATTGAGGATGCGGAAGGTGTACAGCGATGCCAGATTCCAGGACAACGAGAACAGCAGCGTGGTGAGCGCGGTGGCCAACGTCGCCACGACAATCACGCGCTTGCGGCCGAACTTGTCCGACAGCGGGCCTGCAACCAGGGAAAAGACGCCCATCGTCAAGCCGTAGACGGTGACCAGATACCCGAGGTCCTCGATCGGCGTGGCGATCGCCAGCGCGACTTTGGTCAACAGCGGGGCGACCAGCATGTTGTTCGCATAACTGATGAAAGCCACCAGGAACAGCATTGAGGCGACCGGCCAGATGGACGATTGCACGGATAATTGCGCGCCGATGGCTTGTTTCATGAGAGAGTGATTTGGATTATTTGCAATAATGCAATATTGCATTTATCGTAACAATATAGCAAGAAAACTATTGGTTACCCGCTTGCGCAGCCGGGCAGTCCTTCCCGTGCAGGTATCGTGGGGATGCGTTTTGTTGCGGCAAATGCCGCTACAATGCGCAGCATGAATGTTTCCTTATCTGTTGACGCCATTGCCGCCGGTGCTGCCGCGGCTGATGTGGTGATCGACATCGTTGGCGAGACCGCCTCCACGAATGCCGACTTGCTGGCCCGTATCGGCCAGCTGCGCCAGCCGACCCTGCTCGTGGCGGAATCGCAAACCGCCGGGCGCGGCCGCGCCGGGCGTGCCTGGCTGTCCGGCGCGGGCGATAGCCTGACCTTTTCGCTGGCCTGGCCCCTGCTGCGGCCCATGCGGGAACTGGCCGGCTTGCCGTTGGCGGTTGGCGTCGCGCTGGCCGAAACGCTGGCACAGCTGGACGTGCCGGTGCGGCTGAAATGGCCTAACGACTTGTTGATTGGCGACGCCAAGCTGGCCGGCATCCTGATCGAGACTGCGCTGGAAAAAAACGGCGACCAGCAAGTCTGGGCCGTCATTGGCGTTGGCATGAACCTGGCGCTGCCGCCGGCGCTGGCGCAGCAGATCGGGCGTCCGGCAGCGGCGCTGTCGCCGGCGCTGGCGCAAGACCGCAACCATTTGCTTGGCCGCTTGCTGGGTGGCCTGGCAAACGCCCTGCGACAGTTCGATCGGGAAGGTTTCGCCGCATTCAAGGCACGCTGGAATGGCTTGCATGCCTGGCGCGGGAAAACCGTGCAAATCATTGACCAGGGCCGCGTTGAACGCGAAGGCGTGGCAACTGGCGTGGATGACCAGGGTTGTCTGTTGATCATGACTGAAAACGGCATGGCGCCGGTGCTGGCGGGCGACGTCTCGTTGCGCATGAAGGACGAAGGGGATGTAACACATGCTGTTGCTGGTTGACGCGGGCAATACCCGCATCAAGTGGGCGTTGATGCATTCCGCCCGCCTGGGCGTGGCCGAACTCGGGCACTGGGCCGGTTATGGTTCGGTGGGGCGCGAGGACATTTGCTTGATGGCCGATGCGCTGCAGGGCGTGAATATTTCGCGGGTGCTGATATCCAATGTGGCGGGAGAGGCAATGCGCGCCAGCCTCGAGCGCATGGTTTTGCGCGCCATGGGCATGAAGCCGGTACCGCTGACGTGGTTCGCTTCGCAAGCCGAACTGGCTGGCGTGAAAAATGGCTATCGTGATCCGGCCCAGCTCGGATGCGACCGTTTCGCTGCGCTGATCGGCGCGCGCGCGCTGTTTCCCGGCACGCCCCTGGTGGTTGCCACCTGCGGCACCGCGACGACAGTCGACGCCCTGGATGCTGATGGCCGCTTTCGCGGCGGAATGATCTTGCCGGGGCTGGGGCTGATGGCGTCGTCACTGGCACAAAATACCGCGCAACTGCCGCAAGTGCCGCAATATAATGTGGGTGAACTTCCCTTTGCCGACAATACCCGTGATGCCATCGCCAGCGGCTGCATCGCTGCGCAGGCCGGGGCAATCGGGCGGGCGGTCGCCGCGCACGCGGCACTGCTGCAGCTGGATGCCCCCCGCATGCAGTGCCTCCTTTCGGGCGGGGCCGCTGGCGCAATCGCCCCACATCTTTCCGGCCTCGTGCGGCAGGTGGACAACCTGGTGCTGATCGGCTTGCAGGCAGTATTGAACGTGACGCAATCATCATGCTGAAATTTATCTTCTTGATTCTCCTGCTGGTCAATGGCGGCCTGTTTGCCTATCACCAGGGCCATCTCGACGGCTTGCTTCCGGTGAGCCGAGAACCGGCGCGCCTGGCGCAACAAATGAACGCCGACAAGATCCACCTCTTGCCTGCCCCAGGCAAGCCTGTCACACCGCAGCCGGTGGCGCCGGCGGACCATCCCGCTGCCAGCCCGGCGGCCGGCCCTGCCAGCCAGGCCACACCAGTGGATGCTGCTGCCATGCCGGCGGTGGCAATGGCGGCTGCGTTGCCGGCGCCGCTGGCGGCAAATGCCGCTGCCGCCAAGGCGGAAGACGCGGCAAAGAAGGCCGACAGTGACCAGCCAGCCGAAGCCGACAAAAAGCCGGTGTTCGTCGCTTGCCTCGAGCTGGGAAATTTCAATGAAGTCGATGCCGGGCGTGTCGAGTCGAGGCTGGGGACGCTGGTGCCCGGCGCGCGCCTGTCGCGCCGCGTGATTCGCGAAGTCAGCAGTCATATGGTGATGATGCCGCCGCAGGGCAGCAAGGAAAACGCCGACCGCAAGGTCGATCAGTTGCGCAGCCTTGGTGTTACCGATTTTTACGTCATCCAGGACCAGTCCGAGATGCGCTGGGGTATTTCCCTGGGCATTTTCAGCAGCGAGGAAGCCGCCAGCAAACGCCTGGAACAGTTGAAGCAGCAGGGTGTGCGCACCGCGCGCATCGTTGCCCGCAATGCCGTCAGCAAGGTCGCTTTCCAGTTGCGTGAGCTTGACGCTGCCGGCCGCACCAGGCTCGATGGCCTCAAGACGGATTTTCCGCAGCAACAGCAGCGCAAATGCGCCTGAACCTCATTCAGCGGGCTGCGGCAGGCAATAGTGTCAGCAGGCAGGCACGACAAAGGCAGCCCCTTGTCTGTCCATCGCGATCGCCTGCCTTGTAATCTTCCAGGGCGGCAGCGGGAAGTGCCGGCACTTGCATGCACCAGCATGGCGCGTTGGCCGGGCCATCCGTCACCCCGCAGGAAAACTCGGCCCCGCAGCGCGCGCACCGGCTCATGACCAGGTATCGTCGAGGCTCTTCGCCTTGGGTTGATGGGTGCTGTCGAGCCGGCGCATGGATTGCCGGATCAGTTGCATCTGGCCATTGAAGTTGTGGCAGCCATCGCACAGCATGACATGCGCACGCAGGCGCGTGCGTTCCATCAGCGATAAATCCCGGTCCAGCGCCTCGGACGTCAGGCGGTGCGCTTCCTTGCAGGTGAGTTTGAATCCCATGATTATTTCTTTCCAGGCGCTACACGATTGCCGAACCAGTGCAAATCCAGGCATTCGCGCAGGCGCAGGCGTGCCCGATACAGAATGACCCAGGCATTGGCTGCGGATATGTCCAGTTCCTTGCAGATTTCCGTGGTGTCCAGCCCGAGCCATTCACGCATCATGAAAATGCGCGCGGTTTTCGGTGGCAGGTTTTCCAGACACAATTCCAACACCCGAAAGAAATCCTGCTGTTCCAGCGAGGCATCGGGATTGCCCCAGTGGCGCGGCCTTTGCAGGGGGTGGCCATCGGCGGCGAACAGGGCTTGCGCAACATCCTCTTCCTGCTCATCCTCGTCTGCCGCGAATTGCCGGGTACGCCCGGACTGGCGCAGGACATCGACGATCTTGTGTTTCATGATGCCGATCAGGTAAGTACGCAGGGACGACTGGCCGGTGTAGCCATCCGGCTTTTCCAGCACGGCCACGAGGGTTTCCTGCACCACGTCGTCGGCAGCGCTGTCGTTGCGCAACTGCAGGCGGGCGAAGCGCACCAGGACGGGGCGCAGGGATTCGAGTTGTTCGGTAATGGGTGTGAGCATATTGGTGCGATTGCCAGTTGGCCAAGAGACTAGCGGATTGGCTGGCGAAATACAAGAAATCGCCGGCAAAATCCGGCGCATTCGCTGTAAAATCGCGGGAATATTATTCCAGGACATGCCATGACCAATCACCACCCCGATCTCGCCAATGTATCGCCGCAAATCAAGGCCGAGATCCTTGCCCAGGCGCTGCCGTACATTCGCAAGTTCCACGGCAAGACCATTGTCGTCAAGTACGGCGGCAATGCCATGACCGAAGAGCACCTCAAGCACGGCTTCGCCCGTGATGTCATTTTGCTCAAACTGGTCGGCCTGAACCCGGTGGTGGTGCACGGCGGCGGCCCGCAGATCGACAGCGCCCTGAAGAAAATCGGCAAGCAGGGCAGTTTCGTGCAGGGCATGCGCATCACCGATGAAGAAACCATGGAAGTGGTCGAATGGGTGCTGGGCGGCGAAGTGCAGCAGGATATCGTCATGCTGATCAACCATTACGGCGGCCAGGCCGTCGGCCTGACCGGCAAGGATGGCGGCCTGATCCGCGCGCGCAAGATGCAGATGCCCGACCGCGAAAAGCCGGGCGAATTCCTCGATATCGGCTTTGTGGGCGAAATCGAAGCGATCAACCCGGCGGTGGTAAAGGCCCTGCAGGACGACGCCTTCATTCCCATCATTTCGCCGATCGGCTTTGGCGAAGATGGCCAGGCTTACAACATCAACGCCGACGTGGTGGCTGGCAAGATCGCCGAGATCCTGAAGGCTGAAAAGCTGATCATGATGACCAACATCGCCGGCGTGCAAGACAAGACTGGCAAGCTGGTAACCGACCTGTCGGCGCGCGAGATCGACGAGATGTTTGCCGACGGCACCATCTCCGGCGGCATGCTGCCGAAGATTTCCTCGGCGCTGGATGCTGCCAAGTCGGGTGTCAATACCGTGCACATCATCGACGGCCGCATCGAACACTCGCTCTTGCTGGAAGTGCTGACCGAACAGGCCTTCGGCACAATGATCCGCTCGCATTGATTACCTGGCTGTTCGACCTCGACAATACCCTGCATAACGCCTCGCACGCGATCTTCCCGGCGATCCACGCCAACATGAACGCGTACCTGGCGCAGGTGCTGGGCGATGGCGAAACGCCAGCCGATGCGGCGCATGTCGATGCCGTGCGTACGGCGTACTGGAAGCGCTATGGCGCCACACTCCTGGGCATGATCCGTCACCATGACGTGCGCGCCGACGATTTTCTGCGCGAAGCACACCGCTTTGACGACCTGGCCGGCATGATCCGCGCCGAACGCGGCCTGGCGCGCCTGCTCAAGCGCCTGCCGGGGCGCAAGATCCTGCTGACCAACGCGCCGCGCCGCTACTCGCATGATGTGTTGCGCCATCTTGGCCTGCACCGCCATTTTGCCCACCACGTGCCCATCGAATCCATGTGGGTACATCGCCAGTTGCGTCCCAAGCCGTCCAGGCTCATGCTGAAAAAGCTGCTGGCGCAGTACCGCATCCGTCCGTCGCGCGCCGTCCTGGTGGAAGACACGGTCGACAACCTGAAGTCCGCCAGGGCGCTCGGCGTGCGCACCGTCTGGGTGACCGGTTACATGTCGGCCAATGTCGCGCCAACGTCACGCGTCCTCGCTGCCCAGGGCGGCGGCGCGACAAAGCTACCCGCTTATGTCGATGTCAAAGTAAAATCGGTGCGACGACTTCCCGCCAGCCTGTCCCGGCTGCGCTAACCGCTGACAAGAACCGACGACACCATGGCCACCACCAAACCGGGCGAACGCAAGCTGCAGATCCTGCAAACCCTGGCATCCATGCTGGAGCAGCCCAGGGGCGAAAAGATCACCACCGCCGCCCTGGCCGCGCGACTGGAAGTGTCCGAGGCGGCGCTGTACCGGCACTTCGCCAGCAAGGCGCAAATGTTCGAGGGACTCATCGAATTTATCGAGTCTACCGTGTTCGGCCTCATCAACCAGATCACCGAACGCGAGGAAAATGGCCTGCAGCAGGCGCACGCGATTGCCGCCATGCTGCTCAATTTCGCCGAGCGCAATCCTGGCATGACGCGGGTCATGATCGGCGACGCCCTGGTCAATGAGGACGAGCGCCTGCAGGCGCGCATGAACCAGTTCACCGATCGCGTCGAGCTGGCACTGAAGCAGGCGCTGCGCGTGGCCGCCACTCAGGGCCAGGCCGACGAGGCGCAAGCTGCCGCCCGTGCCGGCATGATCGCCAGCTTCGTGATTGGCCGCTGGCATCGTTTTGCCAAGACCGGTTTTCGCCACGGCATGGCCGAAGCTGCGCCGGCGCAGCTGGCCATGCTGCTGGCGTGACATCGCCACCCTTGCCGTACCGCGCTTTCCTCATTGCCCTGATCTAGCGTATGTCCTGCTTCGCCCTGCTCGACAATGCCGGCGCCACCGACGCGCGCTCGCGCCTGTACACCGGCCATGTCGCCACGCTCGCCTGCGCCGATGCGGCGCAGTTGCCGGATTTTCTGGAACGCATGCAGCAGGCGCTGGCACAGGGGCGCCACGCCGTGGCGATGTTCGACTATGCCCTCGGCGAACAGTTGCAGGAAATCGCTGCGCCCGTTTCGGGCGCACCAGCGGGGGCGGTAGCGCAAGTTTTGCTCTTTGAGCATTGCTGCATGCTGACAGCCGGCGAGGTTGATGCGTGGCTGGCGCAACAGGAGCCCGTCGCGAGCGCAGCCGGGCGCACTGCCGGCATTGCCAACCTGCGCGCCAGCGTCGACGGGCGCCAATTCCATGATGCCATCGACCGCATTCACCGCTACCTGGAGTCGGGCGACACTTACCAGGTCAACTATACCTACCGGCTGCGCTTCGATGCCTGGGGCGAGCCTCTCGTACTGTACCGGCGCCTGCGCGCCAGCCAGCCGGTGCCGTATGGCGCCCTGGTGGCGCTGCCGGATGGCGGCACGATCCTGTCGTTTTCGCCGGAGCTGTTTGTGCGCAACGACGCTGGCGAACTCACTGCGCGTCCGATGAAAGGCACGGCTGCTGCCAGCGGCGACGCCGCCGAAGATGCGTTGCGCGCGCAGGCGCTGGCGAGCGACCCGAAAAATCGTGCGGAAAACCTGATGATCGTCGACTTGCTGCGCAACGATCTGGGCCGCATCGCGCAGCCGGGGTCGGTGCGCGTGCCGCAGCTGTTCGAGGTGAGCCGCTATGGCCAGGTGCTGCAAATGACGTCGACAGTGTGCGCCCGTCCGCGTGCCGAAGTCGACCTTGCGCAATTGCTGGTGGCGCTGTTCCCGTGCGGTTCGATTACCGGTGCGCCCAAGCGCCGCACCATGCAAATCATCCGCGAACTCGAGGCCGACCCGCGTGGCTTGTATACCGGTGCGCTCGGCTGGTTCGAAGCGACTGCCTTAGACCAGCACATCGGCAATTTCTGCCTTTCCGTACCGATCCGCACCCTGGTGCTGCAAGCGCCGCAGGGCGGCGTACGTGCCGGTGAAATGGGAGTCGGCGCGGGCATCGTGTACGACAGCGATGCCGCCACCGAGTATGCGGAATGCCGCCTCAAGGCGCGGTTCCTGACTGGCCTGACGCAGGACTTCGAATTGCTGGAAACAATGCAGGCAAGTAGCGCCGGATGTCCCTGGCTGGAGCGCCACCTGCAGCGCCTGGGCGCATCGGCCAGGTATTTTGGCTTTGCCTGCGATGCGGTGGCGCTGCGCGAGCATATCGGGCGGACCTGCGCGGGCCTGGCGCCAGGCATGCACCGCCTGCGCCTGGCCTTGCGCCAGGATGGCAGTGTGACGATACAGACGGCGCCGCTGGCGCCGCTGGATCAACCGGTCAAGCTCCTGCTGGCGCAGCAGCCCATGCGCTCGGATGACCTGTTCTTGCGGCACAAGACCACCGTGCGCGCAGCCTATGACGTGGCCTGGAAAGCGGCCGAGGCCCAAGGCGCGTTCGACATGCTGTTCCAGAATGAGGCCGGCGAAATGACCGAGGGTGCGCGCAGCAATCTCTTCATCAAGTTGCGCGGGCAGTGGCTAACGCCGCCGCTGGCTGCGGGCGTATTGCCGGGCGTGATGCGCGCAGTCTTGCTGGACGATCCGGCGTGGCAAGCCGTCGAAGCGCCCATTACCCTTGCGGACGTGCGCGCGGCTGACGAAATCGTGGTGTGCAATGCCCTGCGCGGCGCCTTGCGCGCCATCCTCTCGCCACAAAATTAGTTTCCCTAAAGACAGTCCCAAGTCGGCTGACTGGCATTTCGGCCAGTGGTTAATTTGACATTGTCGTTTTACCATCTGCGCAGGGTGGATAAAAAATCAAAATTCTGTCTCCCCGAAGAGCGATTCATAATAATCAGGAGACAGCAGCATGCAAAAAAGAATGTTCCCCCGCTTCGTCTTGACGCTGCTGCTGGGCGCCGGCATTGTGGCGCCAGCGTTGGCGCTTACGCCCGGCAGCGGTACCTGGGTCAAGGAAACCGCTACATATGGCACCCCGGACCTGAAAGATGCGTATGTATATGTGCCCAAGAATACGGCACCGCAAGTACTGGGCGGCAAGCGCGCATTGATGCTGAGCCTGCATGGCTGCGGCATGACTGCCTCCACCAGTGTGATCGACAAGCGTTTTAACTGGGAAACGACCGCAGAAAAATACGGCATGGTGGTGATCGCCCCGACCGTGCCGGCGGGCACCAGTTCCACCCGCGTTGCTGGCGGCTGTTTCGACTGGTTCGGCACTAATCATAACCGCAGCACGCGCGATGTCGTCCCGCTGATCAAGCTGATCGATGCCGTCAAGGCGCGCACCAATCTCGACATCGACTCCAACCAGATTTATGTCAGTGGCTTGTCCGCCGGTGCGGGTGAAACGCACGTGCTGGGCTGCTCCTTCCCCGAGTACTTTGCCGGCGTCGCGCCGAATGCCTCGCCCACCCTGGGGGCGGAAGCCGGCGACATTTCGGTAGCGCCAAAACGCAGCGCCCAGCAAGTGGCAGATACCTGCCGCGCCATCAACGGCAACCAGTTCAATGCCTGGCTTGATACGCAGATTTTTTCCACGGTGTATGGCGACAAGGATTACCTGGTGCTGCCGGCGCATAATGTGCGCAACCGCGACGGCATGCAAATCGTCTATGGCGCATCGACCGCCGCCGGCACCCAAACCGTGGCAGGCGGCGGCACTGCCGATCTGTGGAAAGACAGCAAGGGCCGGCTGCGCATCTCCAGCATGGTCGTGGCTGGCATGAGCCACGCCTGGCCGGCCGGTCCGAGCGGTGCGCAGACGACTGCCTGGGTTGACTTTACGCGGGTCGACTATCCCGCCTATGTCACGCAGTTTTTCTTTGAAAACAACCTGCGCGTCAACAAGTGGAAGATTGCCTGTTCCGTTGCCGTGCCAAGCGCCACCAGCGCGACAGTCTCGGCGTCTGCCACGGCAGCGAGCGGCGCAACGGTGGCCAGCTATCGCGTGGCCTTGCAGGGCAAGACGGCGGTCAACGATACGGCGGCAGGCAGCGGTGCCAGCCTGAAAAAGACATATAGCCTGGGTAACGGGATTTATGGCGGCAGCGTGACCGCGGTGGATTCCAAGGGCGTCGAATCGGAAGCCTGCCAGCTGCCGTCGTTCCAGGTCGGCGAACCCGACCCGTTCTATGCGCCGACGAATATCCAGGCCACCGGCATTTCTTCAAGCGCCATCAAGCTGACCTGGACTGCCGCAGCGGGTGCCACCGCCTATGACGTCAAGCGCGGCACCGTGACGCTGCGCGTGACTGGCACCGAAGCGACCGACACCGGCCTGGAAGCCGACAAGGCCTATACCTACACGATCACCTCGATCGGCGCTGCCGGCCCCAGCGCGCCTTCCGCACCAGTAACCGGCAAGACCCTTGCCGTCACTTACACGGAAAAGGTAACGGCAACCGTCACCGGGCATTACGCCGCCGGCCGCATCAACGTCAACCAGTACCTGCAGCTCGGCGCGAAATATGGCTACAACGCCTCGATGACGCTGTACAAGTGCGCGGGTGCCTGGACCAATTCTTCCAGCTGCGGTCCGCTGCAATAGTTTCTCCCTGGGTGCTGTCCCGGGCCATCCGGGGCTGCCCGTGCCTGATGTCAGGTTGGCCAGTCGGCGCAAGTCGACTGGCTTTTTTTATGTCTTGAATTTGAGCCGTGACTATTTCGAAAAAAGGCCGTTTTTCAACAGCTTGGCGTAGATGTTGATCATGCTTTCAATATTCGATTTGCGGGGATCGATATATTCATACTGGTAAAGCATTGTCATGTAGCTGCGCAGGCCCATCAGCATGAACACCAGAACGTCGATTTCTTCCAGTTCCCATCCAGCGATTTCACCCCGGCTGTGGCTGCGGATGAGCGAACGGCGGTAGCCGTCCTGGAAGCGCCGGATATGCTTGTGAAACGCTTCAGGCGCAAACACTTCGGCTTCGTTCAGGACGCGCAGAAAGCCGGGCGTCTTGCGGCAAAAATCGAAATAAGCTTCGATACGTTGCTTTTCGCGCTCGATGCCGGCCACGGAATCGTCAATGCGGCCGCGTATGTGTGCCAGCAAGCGCTCGCCCAGCGCAGGCAAAAGCTGGTTGAACAAATCCTGGCGGGATTCAAAGTAATTGTAAAAAGTGCCGCTTGCCAAGTTGGCCCGTGCCATGATTTTTGCGATCCCCGCGCCCGCATAGCCTTCTTCCCCCACGACTTGTACGGCCGCTTCAAAGAGTGCCAGGCGCGTGTCTTCTCCTTTGGCTTCGCGCGTGCGTTTCAGCTTGACTGGGGCTTGTGGTTTCATCTGACTTGTTGAATTGGCGAATAATGGTGAATGCGTCTGACATGCCGCGCATCAGGCGGGTATTTGCGCGTGAGGCATGATAGGGCAAATATCAGCGGCCGGTCCACTTTGGCGTGCGCTTCTCGAGAAAAGCGCTCGGACCCTCTTGATAATCTTCTGTCTTTGCAAGTTTCGCCAGTGCTTCATGTCCTTCCCGGTGCAAGCGCTCTTCAGGCCATGCCTGCGCATGACGCGCAATGCGCAGGCTTTCGCGCACGGCAAGCGGAGAGTTTTCGCAAATGCCGGAAGCCAGGCGGTATGCCGATTCGATTAGCTTGTCGGCTGGGACGACATCGTTGACGAGTCCCAGGGACAACGCCCTTGCCGCGCTGATGGGATTGCCTGTTGCAATCATTTCCAAGGCGATGGCGCGCGGAATGACGCGGGGCAAGCGGTACAGGCCGCCTTCCGTCGCCATCAAGCCGCGCTTTACCTCCGGCAAACCAAAAATGCTTGTGTCAGCCGCGATAATCATGTCGCAGGCCAACGCGATTTCCATCCCCCCGGCCAAGGCAGGTCCATTGACGGCGGCGATCCAGGTTTTGCTGCGCTGAAAATTCGCAAAGCCGGCAAAGCCGCCGCGCGGCGTCGACAGTTGTGCGACTCTGCCGTCGGCAACCTCCCGCAAATCTGCGCCTGCGGAAAAAGCCTTGTCGCCCGATCCTGTGAGGATCACCGCCCAGATATCCGGATTGCTTTCTGTGTCTTCCACGATCTGGCCCAACGCGGCTGTCAGCGCTCCGTTGATGGCATTGCGCGCTGCCGGGCGGTTGAGCGTCACCAGCAGGATGTGTTCATTCAGGTGCTTTTGCAATACGGGCGAATTGATCTGATCCATGGCTATCTTTCGTTTTGGAAATGAACCACTATTCATAAATATTCATGCGCAATGAATAATAACTTCTTAAGCTGTATTGGCAAAATAAAGAATTTAAAATAAAAATATGAATTTCCGTTCACTTTTATATCTTATGTGCTAAAGTGGATTTCATGTTGAGGTGAATCGGAGTTTGGTCGAGTGTCGCGACGCGATGTGGTCAGAATAGGTTGATGGAAATGAATGTCCAGGAAAAGCAAAGCATAGGTGACGTGCCCGCTGCTGGTTTCACGGTATATGAAGCATTCCGGGCGACCTGCGCCAGATGGCCGAATCGGGCCTTCCTGGCCATGAGTCCCCTGGCCGAACGGGAATATTTCCCGGAAGGCTATGAAATAACGTACACCGAAGCCTTGGCGGAAGTCGGCCAGCGCATTGTTGCCCTGCAGTCGGCAGGCTACGGCTTGGGGCATCGCATCGGCGTACTGGCGGAAAACCGGCCGCAGCATTTCATTTTGCAGCTGGCATTCAATGCGCTGGGCATTTCCATCGTGCCCTTGAATCCAGACCTGCGCGCGCCGGAACTGGCCTTCATCCTTGCGCATTCCGACCTCGACCTGGTGATTTCAATCGATGCGCGCCTGCCAGGCCTGGCAGAACTGGCGCATGCCTGTTCCAGGCAGCCACCGGTCGTCGCGCTGGCGTCGTTGGCCTATCCGCCGGCGCGCACGCCCAGGCGCGAAGGTGCGCTCGGCAGTGCAACCGAAGCGGGCTTGCTGTACACCTCCGGGACCACCGGCAAGCCAAAGGGATGCATCCTGAGTAATGAATACTATGAATTCCTGGGGAATTATTATGCCCGCGCCGGTGGCGTGGCCGAATTGAGGGAGGGGCTTGAGCGGGTGTTCAACCCCCTGCCGGTGTTTCATCAGAATGCAGGGATTTTTACCCTGATGGGCGTGATCATGTCCGGCGCCTGCTTTGTCATGACCGACCGCTTTCACTTGAACAGCTGGTGGCGTGAAGTGGCTGAAAGCCGGGCAACCGTCGTCCATTACCTCGGCGTCATGACGGCATTGCTCTTGAAACTGCCAGCGTCCCCCGACGAGCGTCGCCATGCCATACGCTTTGGCATCGGCGCCGGCATTGAGCCGGAATTGCATGCGCTTGCCGAGGCGCGTTTTGGCTTTCCGCTGGTGGAATTATGGGGCTCGACGGAGACTGGCGGCGGCTTCCTGGCCAATGCCGAACCCAGGCAAATTCACGACAAGGCAGTGGGGCGGCCCGGCAATCGCGCTGGCCATGACTTCGAGGTGCGCCTGGTCGACCAGAACGGCGCCGATGTCGTCGCAGGCGCGCCGGGCGAACTGCTGGTGCGGCGCCGCGGCAGCGATCCGCGCAGGGGCATGTTTTCCGGCTACCTGAAGGATGAAGCCGCCACAGCTGCCGCCTGGCGCGGCGGCTGGTATCACACAGGCGACGTGCTGCGCCAGGACGACAGCGGCATGCTGTATTTCGTCGACAGGATCAAGAACATCATTCGCCGCTCCGGCGAGAACATCGCCGCCGCGGAAATCGAAGCGGTATTGCTCACCCACCAAGACGTCGTAGAGGCCGCGGTGTTCGCAGTGCCGGATGCGCTGCGCGATGAAGAGGTCATGGCATGCATTGTCCCGTCGCAGGCGCGGGCCGGCGATGCGGCTTTTGGTGAAGAACTGTTCGAATGGTGTTTCAGCCGGCTGGCGTATTACAAGGCGCCGGGCTGGCTCCTGTTCGTCGATACGCTGCCAAAAACCAGCACGCAGAAAGTTCAGAAGGCGAATATTTTCGGCGGCAAGGAAGACCCGCGCCAACGCGCCGGTGTACTCGACTTCTGCTCACGTAAAAAGAAACAGCGCGCAAGCGCTTGAAGGAGGATATCCACATCATGACTGGCTTTGATCTCTCGGGAAAAACCATCCTGCTCACCGGTGCCATGGGCGGCATTGGCCGCGCAACCGCACAGGCGTTGATACACCAGGGCGCGCGCGTGATCCTGTGCGACGCCACCGCGCCGGATACGCAGTTCATCGCGTCGCTGGGCGAGCGGGCAAGCGGTGAGCGCTGCGACGTCACTGACCGGGCGGCCATCAAGGCGCTGGCGGCCCGGCACCCGCATGTCGATGGATTGGTCCTGAATGCCGGCATCCTGCCTTTCGATGACTGGATGGCGGACGATTGGGATGGCGCTTTCGACAAAGTGATGTCGGTGAATGTCAAGGGTCTCCTGAACTTTGCGCGGGTCTTCATGCCGCCAATGATCGAGCGCAAGAGCGGCAGCATCGTGGTGGTCGGGTCTGCCTCTGGCCGCATGGGCGGCATGCAGGCCGGGCCGCACTATGTTGCTTCGAAAGGCGCCGCGCACGCCCTGGTGCGCTGGCTTGCCCTGCGTGGCGCACCGCACGGTGTCGTGGTCAATGGCGTGGCGCCAGGCAGTGTCGACACGGCCATGTTGGCCGGCAAGCCATTCACTGCCGACAAGGTGCCTGCCGGCCGCATGGCACTGGCGGAAGAAGTCGCCTGGCCGATCGCTTTCTTGTGCTCGCCAGGCGCGGGATTCATGTGTGGCGCAATTCTTGATGTGAATGGTGGCCTGGTGTTTTCTTAATGCAGTAAAAATTGCCGCATAACGACGGTGTAATCACTAATGGAGACGATGATGAGAAACAAAAAAATCTTGCTTGCCCTGCTGACAGCCGGGCTGATGTCTGGCGTAGCGCAGGCGCAAACTACGATAAAAATTGGCGTTCTGAATGACCAGAGCGGCATTGGTTCGTCGCTGGGCGGGGCCGGGTCCATCCTGGCGGCCAAAATGGCGATTGAAGATTTTACGGCCAAGCACAAGAACGTCAAGGTGGAATTAGTGACGGCCGATCACCAGAACAAGGCCGACATCGGCTCCAGCCTGGCGCGCGAATGGTATGACCAGAAGGGCGTCGACGCCATCTTCGATGTGCAGACTTCTTCGGTTGCCCTGGCTGTCAGCGACATCACCAAGGCCAAGAACAAGGTCATGGTCAATTCCGGTGCCGGCAGCGCCGACCTGACCGGATCCAAATGTACCCCCAATAACGTCCACTGGACCTACGATACCTGGGCCCTGGCCAATGCGACCGGGAGCGCCCTGGTCAAGAGAGGCGGCAATTCCTGGTATTTCATCACCGCCGATTACGCGTTTGGCCATGCCCTGGAAAAGGATACCACCGCAGTGGTGACCAAGGCCGGCGGCAAGGTCCTGGGCAGCGTGCGCCATCCATTCGCTGCGCCCGATTTCAGTTCCTTCCTGCTGCAGGCGCAGGCTTCCAAAGCGAAGGTCATCGGACTGGCGACCTCCGCGGGCGACCTGGTCAACCTGATCAAGCAAGCATCGGAATTCAAGGTCCGCGAAAGCGGGCAGACACTGGCCGGCCTGCTGATTTTCATTTCCGATGTCGATGGGCTGGGTTTGAAAGCGGCGCAGGGCCTGCTGCTGTCGGAGTCGTTTTACTGGGACTTGAACGAGGGCACGCGCACCTGGTCGCAGCGGTTTGCGGAACGCCACAAGAACAAGATGCCGACCATGGTGCATGCCGGCGTCTATGCGGGCGTGACCCACTATCTCAAGGCCGCCACCGCGCTGGGCAGTTCTTCCGATGGCGCCAAGGTGGTGGCCAAGATGAAGGAAATGCCGACAGACGATCCTTTGTTCGGCAAGGGCGAAATCCGCATCGATGGCCGCAAGATTCACCCGATGTACTTGTTTGAAGTCAAGCGCCCGGAGGAGTCGAAAGGACCGTTCGATTATTACAAGATGATTGCCACGATTCCCGCCGATGAAGCTTTCCGTCCGCTGGCCGAGGGTGGTTGTTCCCTGGTGAAGTAAGCCGAGCGCGGCAAACGCCCGGGGCATGTGCTCCGGGCGAAAAAACGACTTGAATTTATATGACGACGAACACTTATCAGGATTACCGGACGCTTTCATTCGAGAGGAGCGGCCGTATCCTCAAAATCATTATCGACAGCCCGGAATCCAGGAATGCCGTCGACGATGCCTTGCATACCGACCTGGCACGGGTTTTCCATGAAGTCAACGACGATGCCGCCACCGATGTGGTCATCCTGACCGGCGTTGGCCGCTGGTTTTGCGCCGGTGGCGACATGACCTGGTTCCAGGACCTGATCGATGCGCCGCAGCGCTGGCACCACATGATCGTCGACGCCAAGCGCATCATCGACAGCCTGCTGGCGCTGGAAAAGCCGATTATTGCGCGGGTCAATGGCGCGGCGGCTGGCCTTGGTGCGTCGATCGCCTTGCTATGCGATATGGTCGTTGCGGTCGATACTGCGGTGATCGGCGATCCCCATGTGAAGATGGGCCTGGTAGCGGGAGACGGTGGCGCCATCATCTGGCCGCAACTGGTCGGCTTTGCGCGCGCCAAGGAAATGCTGTTGACCGGACGTATGCTGAGCGCAAAAGAAGCGGCAGCAATCGGCCTGATCAATTACGCGGTGCCGGCCGAGGAACTGGATGCAAAAACGGATGCGTTGGCAAACGAACTGGCAATGGGGGCGACCCTGGCCATCCGTTGGACCAAGACGGTGATGAATCTCGAACTGCGCCGCATCTCCGATTTGCTGACGGAGGCGGCACTCGCCTACGAGACGAAGACCAACTTCAGTGAAGACCACCAGGAAGCGGTGCGCGCGTTCGTTGAAAAGCGACAGCCGAAATTCACCGGGCGCTAGACCTCATGCCGGGAGTTGCCGGGAGTCGCTCCCGGCAGCAAATCGTCAGTCGCTCAAGGCCTGTTTCGCTGCTTCTTCCGGTGACAGCCCTTCATAATACAAGTCGGTAAACCACTCCACTTCTTCTTCAATGTGTTCCTGGGCTTGTGCGACAGTGGCGCCGCCGGCTACCAGAAAGCCTTCCACTTCGATGCACCACTTGATCAGCGCTTCGGCTTCCGGATCCAGTTGTTCTTTCTTGGCCATGATGTTCCTTTGTGATGCGACCGGCTCGGCAGCCGCTTGATTGGGGGAATCCTGATTACGATGCCTGGCGTGCGTGGCACACCGGGCAGTCCGGGTTGCGCTGCAGGCCGATGCACGTCCATTCCATGCTGCGCGCATCCACCATCAGCAATCGGCCCGCCAGCGGTTTGCCGATGCCCGCCACCAGTTTCAAGGCTTCTGCCGCCTGCATGGCGCCGATGATGCCGACCAGCGGCGCAAACACACCCATGGTGGAACATTGCACTTCTTCATATTCCTGGTGCGGCGGGAACAGGCAGGCGTAGCAGGGCGTGTCCGCGCCGCGCGGATCGAATACGCTGACCTGGCCATCGAAACGGATCGCCGCGCCCGACACCAGCGGCACCCGGTGCGCGACGCAGGCGGCGTTGATGGCGTGGCGGGTCTGGAAGTTGTCGCTGCAATCGAGTACCACGCTGGCGCTGCGCACCAGTGCATCCAGGCGTTCGCCGGCCACGCGCTCGGCCAGCGCGGCAATGCGGACGTCCGGATTGATCTGTTGCAGGGCATGCCTGCCTGACAGAACCTTGGGTTGGCCGACGCGCTCGGTAGTGTGCAGGATTTGCCGCTGCAGGTTGGTCAGGTCGACTTCATCGTTGTCGACCAGCGTGATGGCGCCGATGCCGGCGGAGGCCAGGTAGAGCGCGGCAGGGGAGCCGAGGCCGCCGGCGCCGATCACCAGCGCATGCGCTGCGAGGATTTTTTCCTGGCCCTCGATGCCGATGTCGTCGAGCAGGATGTGGCGCGAATAGCGCAATAGCTGTTGGTCGTTCATTACTCTGATGCTTGTCGGGACATCTTGCTAGTGTCGCACAAAATCCGGAATTGTCGCTCAAGTGGCGCGAGCCCATGATGTTTTGATGGAGCAACGAGTCAAGTCATTCTAGCCCGTTGGATTGGACCACTCATCCCAGTAAGCTTTCGAGAGTTCTTCCAGATCTTCCAGGCGCCAGAATCTGCCCGACTCATCAGAAACCGTGGCGGACTCCGCGTGAAATTCCAGCTCACCGCCGCAGTAAGGAAAGTTGGGAGAGGCCTGGTTGCAGACGACTTCGATTTTCTGGTTGCGCACTTCGCCCTGCAAAATAGCCAGGTGCGGCTGGAATATTTCATCGATTGCAGAAATGAATTTCGCCGGGTTGTCCGCGTTATTTGGCCAGGTATGGAATTGAATATCGCGGGCATCAAAAAGGCAGAGCAAAAATTTTGTATAGGCTGGATTGATTCTTTGGGCCAGGTATTTGATTTCAACGATCAGCAACAAGCCATCTTTACTGGCGAGGTGCGAAGCAATGACGCCATCGTGGAACATGGAGAAAATCTCGGCAATATTTTTTTGGCCTGAAATCATGGGGGGTCACTCCTCCGATGCAATCGCCCGATAGCTTACCGCTCCCAGCAGGGCCCCCACAATTGGCGCAAGCCAGAAGAGCCAGAGCTGAGAAACGGCCCAACTCCCGACAAAGAGCGCCACGCCCGTGCTGCGCGCAGGGTTAACGGAAGTGTTTGTGACAGGAATACTGATGAGATGAATGAGGGTGAGGGCAAGGCCAATGGCGATGGGCGCAAATCCGGCAGGCGCGCTTGTCCGTAGCGCCGAGAATGACCAGCAAGAAGAACATGGTCATAACGACTTCTGTAACGAGTGCGGCGAGCAGCGAGTACCCGCCAGGTGAATGCTCACCATACCCGTTGGAGGCAAAACCCTTGGCGACATCAAACCCGGGCGTGCCGCTGGCAATGACGTACAGCACCGCGCCCGCTGCGATTGCCCCCAGCACTTGCGAAGCGATGTATGGAAGGAGTCTGTTGGCAGGAAAGCGACCGCCAGCCCACAAACCGATTGACACCGCAGGATTGAGATGACACCCCGAGATATGGCCAATAGCGAAAGCCATTGTCAGGACGGTTAACCCAAAAGCAAGCGAGACGCCGAGCAGGCCGATACCCACTACCGGGAATGCCGCGGCAAGCACAGCACTTCCGCACCCGCCAAGAACCAGCCAGAACGTTCCCAGAAATTCTGCGCCGCATTGCTTCATGATTTATCCCTGTGATGACGAATTTGGATCCCGAGGCACGCAACACCGCGCTTACTGGCGGGTGCAGTTACGTGCGCAGAGCTACCGCTTTAGACTGCGTGACAAAGGACATCTCCAGCAGAATAAGAGTAAATTAATAATTTTGCAATATTCGCTCCTTGTCCGGGAACACATCAATCTCCCGACAATTTGCCCAATAAAAAAGGCCGCATCGCTGCGGCCTTTTTCCGGATCAACGGCGCTTATTTCTTCTCGCCGTTCTTTTCATCCTTCGGATCATTGATCGTATTTTCTTTCTTGCTTTCAACCTTTGCCTTGGATAATTGCACTGGCAAGCCTTTCAAGTGGTTGAGCGCCTGTGCCAGTTGGAAATCTTCCTTGCTGCCAAATTCCAGCATCTTGCGCTTCTTGGCCAAGGCCGCCAGGCGTTGTTCTTCTTCCAGTTCATCGATCACGTTCTTGGCGCCGGCAGCGGTTTCCTTGTCCTTGTCGTTGCGCAGGTGCTTTTGCAAATCCGACTCGTGCAGGCGCAAGCCATTGAGAATATCGCCGTCGGCATATTCATCCACCATCAGGTCAGGGACGATGCCCTTGGCCTGGATCGAGCGGCCGGTGGGCGTGTAATAACGCGCCGTGGTCAGCTTGACTGCGGTGTCGGCGGTCAGCTGGCGGATGGTTTGCACCGAGCCCTTGCCGAAAGTTTGCGTACCCATGATCGTGGCGCGCTTGTAATCCTGCAGGGCGCCGGCGACGATTTCCGAAGCCGAGGCGGAACCGGCGTTGACCAGCACGACCATCGGCACTTTTTTCACGGCTTCCGGCAGCTTGGACAGCGGGTCGCTCAGGGTGCGCGAGGCATAGAATTCGCGCCGCGCATAAAAGGTCGCCTTGGAATCCGGCAGCTGGCCATTGGTCGAGACCACCGCCACATCCTTGGGAAGGAAGGCGGCCGACACGCCGATGGCGCCCGGCAGCAGGCCGCCCGGGTCATTGCGCAGGTCGAGCACCAGGCCTTTCAGCTTCGGGTCTTCGGCGTAGATGGCGTTGATCTTGCGCGCCAGGTCATCCACCGTCGGTTCCTGGAACTGCGCCACGCGCAGCCAGGCATAGCCGGGTTCGACCACCTTGGACTTGACGCTTTGCACGCGAATTTCCTGGCGCGTGATGGTGACGATGATCGGCTTGTCTTCGTCCTTGCGGGCGATGGTCAGGGTGATCTTGGTATTGGGCTCGCCGCGCATGCGCTTGACCGCCTCGTCCAGGGTCATGCCCTTGACCGGGGTGGTATCCAGCCTCGTGATCAGGTCGCCGGCCTTCAGCCCGGCCTTGTAGGCGGGCGAATCCTCGATCGGCGAAATGACCTTGACGTAGCCGTCTTCCATGCCCACTTCGATGCCGAGGCCGACAAACTTGCCCTGGGTGCCTTCGCGCAGTTCCTTGAAGGCTTTCTGGTCCAGGTAGGCCGAGTGCGGGTCGAGCGAGGCCACCATGCCCGAAATTGCCTCGGTCAAGAGCTTCTTGTCCTCGACCGGCTCGACGTAGTCGGATTTGATCAGGCCAAAGACGTCGGCAAGCTGGCGCAACTCTTCCAGCGGCAGCGGCGAGGCGGCATTTTTCTGCGCCATGGCCTCGAATTGGATTGAGCCAGCGACACCCGCGACGAGGCCAAGGCCGATCAGGCCGAAATTCTTCAGTTTACTGCCCATATTTCACCTAATAGAAATCCACTCGAGGGGGTCAAAAGCGCGTCCCTGATGCCGCATTTCGAAGTATAAACCCGAACGTTCATTGCCGCCGCTGTTGCCGGCGCTGGCGATGGTTTCGCCCATGCCGACGGCGTCGCCGCTACGCTTCAATATTGCCTGATTGTAGCCATAAATGGTGAGGTATTGGTTCCCGTGATCGACAATGATCAAATTGCCAAATCCGCGCAGCCAATCCGAAAAGACGACCCGGCCTGCCGCCACTGCCTTGACTTCGGCCCCTTCAGGGGTGCCGATAAACAAGCCTTTCCAGGCGGGACCGTCATTGCGCTTGCTGCCATATTTGGCCAGCAATTCGCCGCGTACCGGCAGGCGTAACTGGCCGCGCAGGGCTGCAAATGCCGAGCCAGTGCCGCCCCCTTTGACAGAGGCTTGCGGCGTGAGTTCATTGCGGCCATAGGATTTTGTCGGCGGCTCGTCATCGTCGATGGCGTCCGGATTTGGCGTTTTATCGTGCGGCTTGCCCGGGCCCGTCGTGTTTTTCGCCTGCTGGGCGGCACGGCGCGCTTCGCGCTGGGCCAGGCGGCGGCGCTCGGCTTCTTCCTCGCGCTTCTTGCGGGCCTCGGCTTCGGCCTTTTGCTGTTCTTCGATTAACTGTGACAGGCGGGTGACCAGGCTGCCCAGGCGCTGTTCGTTGCGCTGGATACTGTCGACTTGCTTGCGCTGGGCTGTCAGCTTGCTGGACAGTTGCGCCAGCAGCGTCGCCCGCTTGGCCTTTTCCTTTTCCAGCACCTGTTTTTGTTCGCGCGCTTCCTGGGCGATTTCATCCAGTTCATCCTGGGCGTTTTGCGCCTGGGCCTGGTTGGCTTCGATTTCCTGCAGGTTGACTTGCAGTGTTTCCAGCAGTTTGGCCTGGGCTTGCGAAACGTAGCCGAGATAGCGCAGTTCGCGGTTGATGCGGTTGGGGTTGTCGCCGGAAAGCAGCAGCTTCCAGTGTTCTTCGCTGCCGGAAATATATTGTTGGCGTGCCAACTGGGCAAGCTTGCTTTGCTGCACATGCACGACGTTGTTCAGGCGATCGCGCTCCTTCGTCAATTCATCCAGTTTTTTGCGGGTTTGCTGCTGTTCCGAGGCGAGTTCATGCAGTGCGCGGTTGGCTTCCGAGATGGCTTTTTCGGATTGCGCCAGGCCGTCGGCGGCATTTTCCCGCGCCCCCTCGGTTTTCTGGATATCGCGTTTGAGTGCATCCAGTTCCTTTTTCAGGCCGGCGCGCTCGTTTTCGGCGACCTGTTTCTGCTTGGTGCGCTCGGTGATCCGCACCCCTTGCGCCGGCGCCGCGCCGGCATGCAATGCCAGGCCGAGCGCCAGGCCCATTGCGGCGGCCCGGCGCCAGCGCGCAGGCCTACCCGCCGCCCTCGGGTGGCGGCTAGCGCAGGATTGCAGGAGATGGCGCAACAATTTGCTTACTTGGCCTTGCCCTGGCTGGCGACTGCCTTTTGCGCGGCTTCGATGGCAGCGGCGTCGCCGAGGTAGTAATGGCGGATCGGCTGCAAGTCGGCATCCAGTTCGTACACCAGCGGCTGGCCGTTGGGGATGTTGAGCTTGACGATGTCCTCATCGCTCATCTTGTCGAGATACTTGATCAGGGCGCGCAGGCTGTTGCCGTGGGCGGAAATCACGATGCTCTTGCCGGCACGGATGGCCGGGGCGATTTCGTCATTCCAGTAGGGGATCACGCGGGCCACGGTGTCTTTCAGGCATTCGGTCAGCGGGATTTCCTCGCGCTTCAGGTCGGCATAGCGCGGATCGTTGTAGGACGTGCGTGGGTCGTGCGGCTCGAGCGGATTGGGCGGCACGTCGTAGCTGCGGCGCCACACCAGCACTTGCTCGTCGCCAAACTTGGCGGCGGTTTCTGCCTTGTTCAAGCCTTGCAGGGCACCGTAGTGGCGTTCGTTCAGGCGCCAGCTGTGCTTGACCGGGATCCACATGCGGTCCATTTCATCCAGCGCCAGCCACAAGGTGCGGATGGCGCGCTTGAGGACCGAGGTATAGGCCAGGTCGAAGCTGAAGCCGGCATCGCGCAGGAGCTTGCCTGCTTCGCGTGCTTCGGCAGCGCCTTTTTCAGTCAGGTCGACGTCGGTCCAGCCGGTGAAACGGTTGTCGAGGTTCCAGGTGGATTCACCGTGGCGCATGAAAACGATTTTGTACATGGTTATGGTCGGAATGAAAATGAAAACGGGGGAAAGGGTCGAGCTGGCCAGGGAAAACGGATTTCCAGTGGCTTTCCTGCTTCTATTTTATAATGGCGGGATTACTTAAAACCATTCAGGCGCTCGATTACCGTGAAATTCGTCATTGATAATATCTGGCTGTTTGCCGTTTTGCTCGCTTCCGGCGGCATGCTGCTGTTCCCGCACCTGCAAACCCGCGGCCGCAAGGTGACCTTGCTGGAAGCCACGCAAATGATCAACCAGGGCAAAACCGTGGTGCTCGACGTGCGCAGCAGCGAGGATTTCGCTGCCGGCCACATCCGCAACGCCATCAACATTCCCCTGAAAGACTTGCCGCAGCGCCTGGGCGAACTGGAAAAGTCGCGCTCGAAGAATATCATCATGGTGTGCCAGGCCGGCGTGAACTCGGCGCGCGCCAGCGCCCAGCTCGACAAGGCCGGGTTCAAGGAAACATACAGTCTGACTGGCGGTCTGACAGCCTGGCAAGGGCAGGGACTGCCTGTAGTTAAGTAACAGTGGAGGTTGCATGAGTTCGCGCGTTGTAATGTATAGCACCGCAGTTTGCCCGTATTGCGTCATGGCCGAGCGCCTTTTGAAGGCCAAGGGCATCGACAACATTGAAAAGATCCGCGTCGACCTGGACCCGCAGCAGCGCGTTGAAATGATGGAAAAGACCGGCCGCCGCACGGTGCCGCAGATTTACATCGGCGCCACCCATGTCGGCGGCTTCGACGACCTCGCCGCGCTCGACCGGCAAGGCAAGCTCGACGGCCTGTTGCAGGGCGCCTGAGCCGCTGGCGATCCGTCCCTGTTTCATCGGCTTTTGATTCAGATTTACCCTTGAGCGGGGGATGCGTGGGCATCTCCCTTTTTCAAACTTACGAAAGTGTTCCATGTCCGAAGAACAAAACCTGCAACCTGTTTTCCAGATCCAGCGCGTCTACCTGAAGGATCTCTCGCTCGAACAGCCCAATTCGCCGGCAATCTTCCTGGAGCAGGATGCGCCTGCCATCGAGGTGGCAGTGGATGTCGGCGCCGAGCCGCTGGCCGAAGGCATTTTCGAATCGACCGTGACCATCACCGTGACCGCCAAGGTGGGCGAAAAGGTGGCATTCCTGGTCGAAGGCAAGCAGGCTGGCATTTTCGAGGCGCGCAATATCCCGGCAGAGCAGCTCGATCCGCTGCTGGGCATCGGTTGCCCCAACATCGTCTATCCTTACCTGCGCGCCAATATCGCCGACATGATCACCCGCGCGGGCTTCCCGCCGGTGCATCTGGCTGAAATCAATTTCGAGGCGTTTTATCAGCAACGCCTGCAATCCCTGGCGCAACAGCAGGAAGAGCAGCAAAATGCTGCCGGCCTGGTGATGCCTGACGGCTCCGCCGCCAAGCACTGATCCGGACGCGGTTGGGGCAGGCGCCGTGCCGCATCCGGCATGGCGGCCTGCCCAAGTTTTTTACGGGAGTGGGGACATGAGACTCATGCGCTGCATGACATGCGCGGTAGTGTTGCTGGCGAGTGCTGCCGGTGCGCATGCGCTCGAATTCAAGTCGGTGGGCGCAGCGCCTGCCATCCTGTACGACGCGCCTTCGCAAAAAGGCCGCAAGGTGTTCGTGGCACCGCGCGGCATGCCGGTCGAGGTCGTGCTTACCTATGGCGAGTGGACCAAGGTGCGTGATGTCCAGGGCGATTTGTCCTGGGTTGAAACGGCTCATCTGCAGGCCCGCCGCATGCTCGTGGTCCGAGGAGCGAATACGCGGGTGCGGGCAATCGCGGACGACTCGGGCGTGCCGGTATTTACCGCCGATAAGGGCGTGCTGCTGGAGCTGGCCGATCCGGTCGCCGGTGGCTGGATCAAGGTGCGTCATCGCGATGGGCAGAGCGGATTCGTCAAGGCTTCCGAGGTCTGGGGCGAATGAGTACGCCCATGCAGATCACGATCCTTGGCGCCGGCGCCTGGGGCACGGCGCTGGCAATTGCGCTGGCGGCGCGGCATGATGTGGTGCTCTGGGGCCGCAACGCCGACGCGATGTCGGCTGCGGCGCGCGCCCGTGAAAACAGCGCCTACCTGCCGGGCCATCCCTTGCCGGACAAGCTCGAGGTGACTGCCGATTTCGCGGCAGCGCTGGCACATGCACAGGGTACACGCGGCCTGCTCATCGCGGCGACCTCGATGGCCGGCTTGCGGCCGCTGGCGCAGCAATTGCAGGGCAAGGCTATCCCTAACCTGGTGTGGTTGTGCAAGGGCCTGGAAGAGGGCAGCGGCAAGTTGCCGCACCAGGTCGTGCAAGAAGTTCTCGGCGCGGCCCTGCCTGCCGGCGTGCTGTCTGGCCCGTCGTTTGCGCAGGAAGTCGCCAATGGCTTGCCATGCGCGCTGGTGATCGCTTCCGCAGATGCGGGGCTGCGCGAGCAGGTGGTGGCGGCCGTGCACGGCCCCGCCATTCGCGTGTATTCGAGCGACGATGTGGTGGGCGTGGAAGTCGGCGGCGCGGTCAAGAATATCCTGGCCATCGCCACTGGCATTACCGATGGCCTGAACCTCGGCCTGAATGCGCGCGCCGCGCTGATCACGCGCGGCTTGGCGGAAATCACCCGGCTCGGCATCGCGCTGGGTGCGCGCGCCGAAACCTTCATGGGCCTGGCCGGCATGGGCGACCTGATCCTGACTTGCACGGGCGACCTCTCGCGCAACCGCAGGGTAGGCCTGGGCTTGGCGCAAGGCAAGCCCCTGGCCGTCATCGTTGAAGAGCTGGGTCATGTTGCCGAAGGCGTGCGCTGTGCCGCTGCCGTGCGCACCCTGGCGCGCCAGCTCGGCGTGGAAATGCCGATTGCCGATGCGGTGGCAGGCATTCTTTTCGACGGGCAGTCGCCTCAAGCGACAGTGACGCAACTACTGTCGCGGCATCCGCGCGAAGAGTCCTGCCCGGACTGAACGGCCGAAGCGGCTCAAGTGCCGCGCGTCAGCAGGATCGTCACCAGCAGGGACGCGTCTTCCTGTGCATGGAGGGCATGCGGCACGCCGCCCTCCAGATACACCATGTCGCCGCCACGCAAAACCTGGCGGTTGCCGTGCGCACTCAGTTCGATCCGGCCTTCGAGGCACTGGATGGTGATTTCGCCCGGCACCTGGTGTTCTGCCACCGTTTTACCCGCAGGCAGCACCATCCGCATCAATTCCAGTCCCTGCGATTTCAGAATGGCCCGCGATGGCGCCGATGACAGCTGTGTGCCCAAAGGGCGGATATCGATCAATTGGCCAGAAGTGGCGTGCGGTAGAGACATGGCTGCAAAATTCCCAGGGGCAAAAAGTGCATTGGATGCGCGTTGCAAGCCGCACTTGCATCATCCTAACGCAACAGCGCAAATCTGCCGGTGATGCACGACAAATTTGTCTTTTGGTTGCCTAGTCGTAATGCGCAAAAGTCGCTTATCTACGCTCAATTTCCCCGCATAAGCAGGAAAAACAACAAAAATGACGATTAACAATTGTTTGCAAACAAAATCGATAAAGAAATTGCGTTGCGGAAAATCTTGGGTAAGATGAATTACCCGATGGAAACAAAATTAATCCAATAAAGTGTTTCCAAGGAAAATCGCAGTCTTGTAACAAATAGAAAAAACACCTCCCAGCGGGTGAATAAGGAAGAGCTGGAAGGCAGTGCAAACAGGTTCATTCCAATAACACAAGAGACACGAGACGGAGACATCACCATGAAAGACGCATTCGCAACTGCTTTCAAACATACCATCCTGGCCACCGCATTGCTCGCACCGTTTGCCCTGCAGGCGGCCACGCCAGGGACGGGGGCCTGGTCGGGCAACCAGACTTGGGCTGCTGACGCCATGCACGGCGGCAACCTGACCGGTTACTATTACTGGCCGGCGACTCAGCCAGTCCATGCCAATGGCAAGCGCGCGCTGGTGCTGGTCTTGCACGGCTGCGGCCAGACCGCGCTCAACGATGTGATCAATAACGGCGACGGCGGCTTCAACTGGCAAGGCGTAGCTGACCAGTACGGCGCCGTGGTGCTGGCGCCGAATGCTACCGGCAATGCCGGCAACGTCCACTGCTGGGACTACTACGGTGACAGCCACACCCGAACCACTGGCCATAATGGCGTCTTGCTCGACCTGATCAATCGCTTCAAGAACGATCCGCAATACGAGATCGATCCCGGCCAGGTGTATGTGGCAGGATTGTCCTCTGGCGGTGGCCAGACCCAGTTGCTGGGCTGCCTGGCCCCTGATGTGTTCGCGGGTATTGGCAACAACGCCGGCCCGGCGCTGGGCACCACCTCCGGCCAGATCGGCTCGATCCCCTCTGGTTACACTTCGACGACCGCGAAAAACAAGTGCCTGACCCTCGCGGGCAGCAATTCCAGCTATTTCTCCACCCAGATCGCCAGCGCCATGTGGGGCACTTCGGATTACCTCGTCGGCCAGGCTTATGGTCCGCTGAACATGGAATCGATGCGCCTGGTCTACGGCGGCTCGTTCACCAGCGCCAGCGTCACGGTGGCCGGCGGCGGCAGCGGCACGCAGCATACCGATGCCAGCGGCAAGCTGCGCACCAGCCAGATCGCAGTCTCCGGCATGAGCCATGCATGGCCGGCCGGGGCAGGCGGCCAGAATGCCAATTATGTGGATAACACCCGGACCAGCTATCCGAGCTACCTCATGAATTTCTGGTTCAGCAATAACCTGCGTGCAGGCAGCGGCGGCGGCACCACCACGACGACCGCAGCGGGTACCACGACGACTACTGCAGCTGCAACGACCACCACGTCCACGGCGGCGACCACGACTACGACAGCGGCCACCACCACAACCACGGTCGCCGGCGGCGCCTGCTTCAACTCCAGCAATTACGCTCATGTCGCGGCTGGTCGTGCCTACAATAGCAGCGGTTATGCTTTGGCAAACGGTTCGAACCAGAACATGGGCTTGAACAATACCTTCTACACCAGCAAGCTGCGCCAGACCAGCACCAACTACTACGTCATCGACAGCACTTGCCCGTAAGCGCTATTGGCCGGAAAGTCGCGCACCGTCAGGTGCGCGCGTAAAAAAAAGCGGATCGAAAATGATCCGCTTTTTTTTTGTGATGCGCCAATGCAGGAAGAACGGGGGCGCCGCCCATGCCGGCTTTCGAGGGGAGGAGCGGGCTTAAAACAGCAAGCCGAGCAGCATGGCCTTGGCGACCGCCTGGGTACGGTTCCTGACCTGTAGCTTGGCAAAAATTTGCTCGATGTGATATTTCACATTCTTTTCGGTCATCTCGAGGATTTGCGCGATTTCCCAGTTGGTCTTGCCTTCGTTAATCCAGCGCAGGATCTGCTTTTGCCGGTCGCTCAGGGCTTCGTTGGACGCGGTCATGCGGCTGAATTCCTGCACCGTGGTCAGGGCGCGGACAAGCGCCAGGTGCAGATGGGGAATGATCAGTTTCAGGATAAAGATTTCGCGTTCGCCGATCTCGCCGGGGATGCGTGAAAAGATGAAATACGATGCCAGCGTGCGCTGCACGTCGAGGACGCCATGGGCGATCGTATTGCGTAACTGATATTTATTGAACACCCTGACCCATTCGTCGGGAAACTGCGCATCGTCGCGGCCGCTCTGGAACAGCACCGGCTCCTGCGCGGTACGCCAGCGCTGCATCAGGGGACTGTCGACGCGGCCTTCGGCCGTGGCCAGTTCATTGAAATAGGCGGGCGGATAATTGTGATGCAAGACCTTGTGCGCATAGCTACCCTTGGGGCTGACGCCGCCCACACCGCAGACCATCACATCCTGCTGCAGGACTTTTTGCACGTCGTTGTTCAGTAACTCCAGCAGCCCTTGTGAATCCTGGATTGTCGTCGCTCGCACGATAATATTCATCAGCAGGCCGGGATCGATTCCCAGCGCCGCCGCCTGATTGAGTGCGTCCGTCCCCTGTTCCAATTGGCCTGTCTCCGTATCCTGCTTATTATTTTATGGCATGCGCCTTCGGGCAACTGCCAGCACGTCCTGGTGCGACATTGTCCCGGGCATTGATAAGCCGCTTCCTTTTTTCTGTGCTTGTTGGCGCGAAAAACGGAAATCGAGACAGCGGGCCAAACGGCCAGTTTTTGTATTTTGACGTTAACTATGATGAATTCGCCAGAGTCGTGCAAGTCCTTATTGATTTCAAGCAAATATTTGTTGGTTGCTGTTACATCGCAACCGAGAATAAGGCTCCATGAAAAAGGCGGAGCAGGGGCCTCAGGAGCGGCTTGTGCCTGCAGCATCCGGCCCGGTAATGCCGGCATTGCCCGGCGCCGGCAAGATTTCACCCACCAGGAATTCCGGCCGAGCCTTGATTTCATCGAAAATCTGCGCCAGATAGGCCCCCAGCACGCCGATGCCAAGCAGGTTGGCGGAGCCGAAGAACAGCACCACGACGGTCATCGAGGTCCAGCCGGATACGGCGACATGGGTCGTCCAGGAATAGACCGCCTGCATCAGCAGCAGGGCGGCGGCCACCATGCCGAACAGGCCCAGGCGGAAAATCATCGACAGCGGCTTGGCGCTGTAGGAGGTAATCGCCGTGATCGCCAGGCGCATCAGTTGCCCGGTGCTCCATTGGCTGCTGCCGGCAATCCGCGGCGCGACGTCAAAAGGCAACGGCACGGTGGTGAACCCGGTCCAGACGGTCATGCCGCGGAAAAAGCGGACTTTTTCCGGGAAGGCCAGCAGGGCGTCGACGACGCGCCGGTCCAGCAGGCGAAAGTCGGAGGCGCCTTCCAGGTCGAGCCCGGTCAGGGTGTGCATCAAGCCGTTGAACAAGCGCGCATTCAGGCGTGCAAACCAGGTATCGGTGTCGCGGTTGGCCTTTTGCGCCGCGACGATTTGCGCCTCGCCCCTGCGCCACAATGCCAGCATTTGCGGCAGCAGTGCCGGAGGATGCTGGCCATCGGCATCCATGACCACCACGGCGCGTCCGCGCACGTGGCGCAAGCCGGCGAGGATGGCCGCTTCCTTGCCGAAGTTGCGGGAAAACCGCAAGCCATGCAGTTGCGGGTAGCGCGCCAGTTCTGCACGCAGGCGCTCCCAGGAGGCGTCGCGGCTGCCATCGTCCACCACCCAGACTTCATAACTGTCGCTGCAATGGGCCAGCTCCCCGAACAGTTGTGACAGAAAGGCAGCGATGCCTTCGGCTTCATTAAAAGCCGGAACGATGATGCTCAGTTCCGGCGCGGCTTGGTCAATCGGATTCATTTCAGTTCGTCCAGCTTTTTAGTCCAGCGGTTGTTCGGGTATTCCTCGCGCAGGCGCTGCGCATAAGGCGCAGTGGCTGCGCGCTTGCCGTCTTCCCACTCCAGCAGGATATAGGTATACAAGGCCTCGGGCAGCCAGAAGCCATGATAGCGGTCGATCAGTTCGCGGTAACGGCCCTTGGCTTCTTCGCGCTTGCCGGCGAGTTCGCTGGACTTTGCCGACCAGAACAGGGCTTCTTCCTTCTTGGCGGGCGGCTTGCGCATGGCATAGGCGCGCTGGAATTTTTCACTGGCTTCCGGGTATTTGCTGGCGTTCATCGCTTCCCAGCCCGCCAGGTAAACCTGTTCCGGCGAATTGAAGGCGAAATAGGTCCCGGCGACGCTCAGTGCCACCCAGGCGCCGGCGATCATCATCCAGGTGCGCGCCTGGATGGCGGTGTCGCCAGTGGCGGCTTGCACAGGTCTGCGCCGGCCGCGCCACAACAGGACCATGCTCAGCAAGAGTGCGGTTATGGTGGCAATCATGCCGAGCTTGCCGACCAGGGTATGGCCATATACCAGGCGGATTTCCTTTTCTTGCGGCACCACCAGCAAAAAGCCCGGGCCGGCGATGTGCAGGCTGCCTTTGGATGCCAGCTGCCAGCGCGGATGGTAGGCCATCTTGATCAGGTGCGGGCTGCCGATGGCCGAGGTTTCGAATACCAGTTCGTTGCGTTCCAGCGACACTTCCTTGACGACAGGCGCTGCGCCCTGGTGGGCTTGAATGGTCAGGTCCTTGCCGTAGACGGGCAGGTAGGCATCGAAGCGGCTGCGCGTGCGGAACCAGGCGAAAGCGTCCTGCATCCAGTCTGCCATTGGCCGCAGTTGCAGCGGCTGGGTGACCACTTGCGCCATGCGGCTGTCGAACGCCTTCAGGCGGTACAGTGCAAACGGATTGGCTTCGGCTGTCTTGACGAACAGTCCGCTGTTTTCAATGGCTGTCCTGGCCTCGTTGCTGCGCAGGAGGATGGTGTCGGCGTGCAGAAAATTCAAATGTTTTGCGGCGAAATCCGGATCCAGGCTGCCGCTGGGGAAGCGCACCAGCGGTGACGAGGGGCGGGCCGAAATTTCCGACTGCACCTGGTAAATTGCGGGTCCGAGTACGGCCGATTCCATGTACAGGCCTTCAAGTACCGGGCGGTGATTCAGGAACATCGGCAAGGCTTCCAGCGAGCGGGTCGAGCCGATGTCATTGTTGACCGGGTCGTGTTCAAAGGCCAGGCGCGGACTCCACAAGTTGCCGCTCATCGCCGGAATCAGCCGCGACAGATTGTGCCATTGCGGCTTGGCATCCAGGCCTGAATGGTTCCACAAGCCCCAGTCGGGCGCTTTCTGGAGATGCGGGCCGACCCAGGCAAGCATGCCCAGGCAGGCGGCGCCGGCCAGCAGCGCGCGCGCAGCCGCCAGGCGCAAGGTGGGTGCGCCGCCGGCACCGATGGCGGCGAGCGACTGACCCAGCAGCCAGCCGCAGGCAACAGCTCCCAGCAGCCACACCAGCGGAAAAAAACGAATATCGGCCACGCCCAGGCGGTCGCCGGCAATGAAGGCGACGGCGGCCAGGCCGGCGGCACCGATGAAATAACACAGTGCGCGGCGCTGGCCGCTTTCCCAGCCGCGTCGCACAGCCGGGAATGCCAGCAAGACAGCGCCGAGCATGCCGCCGCCCAGCACCGGCCACAACGTGGCTGGCAAGAGGTCTTGCCAGCTCGAGAGCGGGAACGAGGCATCGTTGGGGATGGTCAGGCCATGCATTTCCAGCATCGGCCACAGCCAGCCGCCTAGCAGGGCGAACGCCAGCGCATGACCGGCCATGAGCATGAACAATGTGCGCTTGAAGCGCGCCATGCGCGCCGCGCCTTCGCCGCCGCAGTCGAGCAACAGCAGAAAGCTGGAAAAGCCGAGGATCAGCAATGGAAAGCCATGCGAAAAGCCGCTGGCTGCTTCCAGTAGCGCCGCCAGCAGCCAGCCGCGCTGCAGCGTCACGGCGCGTGCCCACGCCATCATCGACAGCAGCGCAAACAGGATGCCGTAGCTGTAGGCGAATTCGCCGGCGAGGGTCGACAGCAGGTTGCCGCCCCAGATCGAATTTTGTTCATGTACCAGGAATGCCAGTGCGCCGACTGCGCCGAACAGCGCCGCCGGCCAGGCAAAGCCGAGCCAGCGCCGGCTGGCGGCAAACACGGCGCCCGGCATCAGCATGGCAGCCAAAAACGAACCCCACTTGAAGGCGACCGCCAGGCCGGTCAGCTTGGACAGCAGGGCAATGACGATGAAGGGCAGGGGGAAGTAATAGGACAGGAAGGGCAGGCCGCCGAATACTTCCGGCATCCAGGGCAGGATCTGTCCCGAAAGCAGCAGGCCGTCAGCGTACAGCTTGGCGTATAGCAGATGCGAAGCCGCGTCGCCGCCTGTTGGCCAGTTGGCGGAGTTGAGGAAGGCGACGCCGAGCAGCGAAGCGATCAGCCCGGCGCTGGCCAGCGTGAATAAAATATCGGCGATCCAGCCGTTGGCCGCCACCGTGGGCGGGAAAAAAGCGGGACGATTTTTAATCATTGTTTTATCAGGCTTGGGGACGGACGGGGTGCTTGCGCCGGGTTGCGGCAAGATGCCAGGCCAGCAGGGCTGCGCCAGCCAACAACGCCGCAATGGCGGCGATGCCGAATTGCTTGCTGCGGTCCAGCCAGGTTGCGCGCTGCTGGCGTCCAGGCACACGGCCTGAAGGCACGACTTGCGAGTAGAGGCCCTGGGCAGTTTCGTGAATCAGGAAGGCGACCGGCATGCCGCGGCCGAGGTCGAAGCTTTGCGCTGCGCCACCGGCTGGCCATTCGATGCGCACTGCATCGGGTTGTGACTGGGGCGCCACGGCCTCGGATAGCGAGGCGATACCTTCTTCCCGGGCCGCCACCAGCCAGCTGGCCTTGATTGCCGGGTTTTTCGGCGGCGTGACGTGCAGCCGGCCGTCGGTATAGCCAGCTTCCACGGTCAGGTCATCGCTGACCGGTTGCGCCCGGTCGAAGAAGGATATCTGTCCAAATTCGGCGCCGGCCTGGTCGAAGAAGCGCACCATCACCGGGCGCAGGGCTTCCAGGGAAGTCGCGCTGGCCGGGGCCGGTCGCGCCGGCCATGCGAGCTGATATTGCGCCTGCGGCTTGAATTCCATTGGCGCTGCGCCGCCGGGCGCTGGCTGCAAAACTTCCCATCGGCCGTCGTCCAGCAGACGCAATACGCTGGGCTGGAATGCCGGGCTGTCGCCCTGGTTGCTCAGCGTGAGTGTGTTGCCGGTAATGCTGAGGTTAAAAGAGATATTGCCCGCCTGGGCCGACAGCGCCAGCAGCAGGATCGGCAGCAGGGAAAGCAGGCGCAGCAGGGCGCGCGACAATTGGAAATGAGGCCTCATGCTTTTGGTGTAGTGTAGTTGGCATTTTGGACATGGACGGGTGTGCCATGATAGCAGCATGCCCGCCGCCCGCTGCTGCTATTTTCCATCGCGGACATGGAAAGTCCAGAACCGGTTGGCGACAAAACTCCACACCATGACCAGGGCGGTGGTGACGATCTGGGCTGCCAGGTAATGCAGGCCCAGCCAGTCGACGCCGATCCACATGAACAAGGTATTGAGCAGCAATCCGATTGCCGCAACGATGGCGAACTTGGTAACGCTTTCGGCATGCCGCTTGTTACTGCGAAACGTGAAGCGGTAATTCAGGCTGTAATTGATCCAGGCGCCCAGCAGCGCACCCGCTGCAGAGGCCGGCACGGCTGCCATGCCCGCGGCTTGCACCAGGAGAATCAGCAGGCCATAGTGACCAATCGCGGAAACGCAGCCGACGCCAAAAAAACGCACAAATTGTCGGAATAGATCAGCCATGCCGCCTGATTTTCCAGAAACATTCATGGGAAGAAAAGCCAAAGTTGGATTGAAATGTCGGGATTGGCCCGGCCGAACCTTCAATAGTATCCCGTGGGGCACTTTTTGGGAATTTGGACGTCTTAATATTGCAAAGATTCGTGGTGTATCAAGTACATCATATTCATGTTTTACATCAATTTTTCTGCAAATCACGTTTTAACCACCATTCGGCCAGTGTAAGAATGGCCACTTCGGCCTTATACTCGCCCACTCTACCGTTCCTTTTTTGTAATTAAAGTCTCATGGAGAATGCTTTGACCGTTTTTAAGAAGCAGACTGGTTTACTGCGCCGCGCGCGTGGTTTTACCCTGATTGAAATCATGGTTGTGGTTGTGATCATGGGCATCCTCGCCGCACTGGTCGTTCCCAAGCTGATGGGACGCACCGATGACGCCCGCATCATCGCGGCACGCCAGGATATTTCCACCATCATGCAAGGCTTGAAACTCTACAAACTCGACAACCTGCGCTATCCGACGACCGAGCAGGGCTTGCAAGCATTGATCGCCAAGCCCACTTCCGGCCCCGAACCGCGCGGCTGGAAAACCGGCGGTTACCTGGAGCGCTTGCCGAACGATCCGTGGGGCCATCCCTACCAGTACCTGTCGCCGGGCATGAAGGGGGAAGTCGATATCTTTTCCTTCGGCGCCGATGGCCAGCCCGGCGGCGCCGGTCCTGACGCCGATATCGGTTCGTGGGAATTGTAGGCCGCTTGATGAAGCAACCGCTGCAGCGCGGATTCACGCTGCTGGAATTGCTGGTGGTGCTGGTCATCGCCGGCATCATGCTGGGCTTCGTGACCCTGAATGCCATGCCGAGCCAGCGGCAGGCCTTGCAGAACGAGGCGCAGCGCATCGCCCTGCTGCTGCAGCTGGCGCGTGACGAAGCAATCGTGCGCAACCGGCCGATTGCCTTCGAGGTGGACCAGTACCGCTACCGGTTCTGGGTCCGCAATGAAAACAATGTCTGGCAACCGATCGAGAAAGACGACATGCTGCGCGAGCGCGAATTCAAGCGGGCCCCCGTCAACCTGGCAATCGATCCTCCCATGATGGACCAGAACAACATGCTGCGCATCGTTTTCGGTCGCGAGCCGGTCGACAAACCCTTCGTGCTCAGCCTTTCGCTCGGCGATGCGAGCGTGGCCATCCGCGCCGACGGCATCGGCAATTTCACGGTGGATTGACATGCGCGGCATTGGCGGACGTTTCGTGGGCGGTTTTACCTTGCTCGAAGTGCTGGTGGCGCTGGTGATCGTCGGCACCGCGCTTGGCGCCAGCCTGCGCGCCGTCGGCAGCCTGACGCAAAACAGCAGCGCCTTGCGCGCCTCGATGATGGCGACCTGGTCGGCGGAAAACCGCCTCTCGCAAATCCGCCTTGCGCGCGAATGGCCGCCGTTGGGCAAGCGTTCTTTCGAATGTCCCCAGGCCGACTTGCAACTGGTTTGCGAGGAAGAAGTCCTGCCAACGCCGAACGTCAGTTTCCGGCGCGTCGAGGTTGGCGTGTTCGATGCACAAAACCTGCAGCGGCGCATCATCAAGCTGTCGCAGATCGTTCCCAACAACGGTTAGGAAGGGATATGCGCGCGCCCGGTCGTTTCTCCCGCTTCCCTGCCGCCGGCGCACGTACGCGCCGTGGCTTCACGCTGGTTGAGTTGCTGGTCGCCATCACGGTGCTGGCCATCGTCGCCGTGCTCGGCTGGCGCGGCCTGGACAGTATCGTGCGTTCCCGGATTGCCCTCACCACAGACCTGGAACAGACGCGCGGGTTGCAGCTGGCGTTTGCGCAAATGCAGCGCGATTCGTCCCAGATCGTCGACCTGGAAACGATACCGGAGCGCCTGCCGATCATGGTGGAGCCCGGGCGCATCGTCCTGGTGCGTCAGGTATTCATTGAAAACCAGCCATCGCGCATCCAGCTGGTGGCTTACCAGCTCGAGAATGGCGTATTGTCGCGGCGCGAGTCGCAGGCCACGCGCGACCTCAAGGCGCTGGACCGCCTGTGGTTGTCGGTCACCAGCGCGACGGGCGGGGCCGCGCACGTGGCGTTGCAATCCGGGGTGGCGGGCATGACCATCCGCACCTGGCTCAATGATGGCGCCGGCTGGCGTGTCCCCGGCGTGGATGTGGTGTCCAGCGGCGCCGGCAATTCCGCGACGACACTGGCGGTACCGACCGGCATCGAAGTGACCCTGCAGCTGAACGGCCGCCCCGGCGTCCTGACAAAGACCTTTCTGCTGGGGCCGGTATGACGCGGCCATTTCCGCGATTGGGCCGGCAGCGCGGCGTGGCGGTGGTCACAGCGCTGCTGTTGACCACGCTGGCGATCACCATCGTCGCCAGCCTGTTCTGGCAGCAGCAGGTACAGGTGCGTTCGATTGAAAACCAGCGCCTGCAATTGCAAAAGCAGTGGATCTTGCGCGGCGCCCTGGACTGGTCGGCGCTGATCCTGCGCGCGGATGCGGCCACTTCCGGTGCCGACCACCTTGGCGAACCATGGGCCGTGCCGCTGGCGGAGACCCGCCTGGACCAGTATGTGGAAAACGGCCAGGCCGACAGCGATGCGGGCGACGCCAAGCTGTCGGGCGGGATGATCGATGCGCAGTCGCGCTTCAACCTCAACAACCTGGCGACCGGCGGCCAGATCAATATCGCCGAGCTCGCGGTGTTTCGCAATCTGCTGTCGGAGTTGCACATGAATCCGGCCCTGGCCCAGTCTGTCGCCGAAGCGGTGGCGGCCGGGCAGCCCAAGGCCGCTGCCCCGGGCGCGCCGGCGCAGCCCGCCAGTACCGACAATACGCGCCCACGTCCGACGAGAATCGAGTATGTCGATGATTTGCTGGTTATTCCCAGCGTTACGCCCGAGTTGCTGGCCAAGCTCAGGGACTTCGTGGTGATATTGCCGGGTACGACATTAATCAATGCCAATACCGCGCCAGTTGAAGTATTGGCGGCAAAACTGCAGACTATTGATACACTGTCATCCGCTGATGCGACAACGCTGGTGGCCAGCAGAGACAAGGCGTTCCTGAGGGATAAGTGCGAAATCGGAACCCGGCTGGGTAAAACCAACATGACATGCGACGCCCTGGATATCCAGACCAGTTATTTTCTGGTGAATGGCAAGGTCAGCATGAACCGTGCGGGGCTGGAAGTGCAGGCATTGATGAAGCGCGAAGGCGCGGCAATGCCGAGAGTGATCTGGATCCGGGAAAACTAAAAAAACAGCGAGAATGCCTTGAGTACACTGTATATCCGATTTCCTTCGAAGGCCGCCATCGAGAACGCCTCCCCCGAGGCGGCGCCCGAATGCCATTTTGCGCTGGCCACTGACAGTGGTGCCGTCGAGCGTGAAGGCACTGCCGTGCTCGAGCAACTGGGCGAGGCGATCAGCGCGGCGCAGAAAGTCGTGGTGCTGCTGGCCGCCAGCGACGTCAACCTGTTGCAGGTGCAGGTGCCGCCATTATCCGCGTCCAGGCTCAAGGCAGCCTTGCCGAACCTGGTCGAGGAACAATTGATGACCGACCCGGCAGAATGCATCCTGGCTGCCGGGCCCGCCATGTCCGAAGGCTTGCGTACGATTGCCGTGGTCAATCGTACGTGGCTGGAAAATGCCGTGCAACGCGTCCTGGCGCTGGGTGCGCGCAGTGTTGCCGTGCTGCCGTTGCAGCTGTGCCTGCCTTACCAGCCCGACACCGTAGCGGCGACCTTTGCCGAGTCCGGCGCGAGCCTGGATGTCGATCTTGCCCTTCGTACAGGGGAGCAGGAAGGCATCGGCCTTGCGCTACTGCCGGCACAACCTGAGGCGGCAGCGCGCGAAGCGCTGCAAACCCTGTGCGCCCTGGTGCCGCACCAGCCCATTGCACTCTACGTGCAGCAAGCGCGCCTTCCAGCCTGGCAGGCGGCCGCCGAAGCACTGGGGCAAGAAGAGCGCATTGCGCTGTTTGCCGACAATTGGCCGCGCTGGATTGCCGGCGTGCGCGGTTTGCCCTTCAATCTGGCTGCCGGATTAGGCGGCGGCGGCGGCCCCAGCCTGAATTTGCGCGCGTGGCGCTGGCCGCTGGTCTTGGCGGGACTGCTGTTGCTGGTAAATATCGGCGTCCTGAATTTCCAATGGCTGCGTTTGAAAGGCGAGGCCGGCGAGTTGCGCGCCGCCATGACGCAAACCTTCAAGTCGGTCTATCCGAAAGAACCACTGACGGGCGATCCAGTGTTGCAAATGCGCCGCAACATCGATCTTGCCCGACAACGCGCCGGCCAGGCCGCACCCGACGATTTCCTGGTGCTTGCTTCGGCATTCGGTGAAGCCTGGCAGGGGGCCATGCAGGGCCGTACCGGCCCTGGTATCGCCACAGTTGAATATAACGAACGCACCCTGCAAGTCACCCTGAAGCCAGAAGGGGAGGCGCCGACTGCACAAATCCAGGCAGCCCTTGCAGCCCGCAACCTGTCCCTGACCCCGAAAACCGCCAATGTCTGGCAGATCCGGAGCAGTAAATGACTACCCCTTCCGCCATCGTCCGTTACCGCCAGGCCGCAACTGAATTCTGGGGCGCGCGCAATGAACGTGAACGTAAGCAACTATTGCTTGCCTCTATCGTCGTTGTGCTTGGCCTGACCTACATGTTGCTGCTGGAACCTGCCTACCTCGGCGGCAAGCAGTTGCAAAAGAATTTGCCCACCTTGCGCCAGCAAGCCGCTGAAGTACAAGCCATGTCGCTGCAAGCGTCCTCGCTGGCGCGTGAAACGCCGCCGCCGCCGCCGCCCATGAGCCGAGAAAGCATTGAGGCTGCCATGACGCGGGCGGGGCTGAAGCCACAAAATGTCGCGATGGCCGGCACGGACCTTGCCAAAGTTCAGCTTTCCTCCGTATCCTTTGCCGGTATGATTGCGTGGCTCGACGACATGCAAAAATCCGCCAGGGTCACCGTGGCCGATGCCAATATTACGGCGCAGGGACAGTCCCCCGATACTGTTAATGCAAGTCTGACCTTGCGTCAACAAAAGAGCGAATAAGGGTGAATAAAAGGGTGAGTAAAAGCAAAGGCAGGGCCAGTCGCCTCATGCTATGGTTACTGGCAGGCATTGCCACTGCAGCATTGACCGTGCTGGTATTCCTGCCTGCAAGCTGGATGGGTGCCTTGCTGGAAAAGCAGACCGGCGGTCGCTTCACGTTGGGCGATGCCCAGGGTTCACTGTGGCGCGGCTCGGCCTTTCTGGGTGCTGCGCCCAGTGGGAATGATCCGGTGACGCCGCTGTTGCCGGGACGTTTCAACTGGCGTTTGTCGCCGCTGGTGTTGGTGGGTAAGACGTCGCTGATTGTGGAAAATGCCGGCGTATTGTCGCAGCCGCTGGCTGTCGAGGGCAGCTGGCGCAGTTGGCGCGTGGGCAGCGCGGCGCTGGATTTGCCGGCCGAGCGCCTGGCCAGCCTGGGAGCGCCATTGAACACGATCCAGCCAGCAGGAAAAATGCGGCTGTCGTGGTCGCAGCTGCAACTGGTTCGCGAAGGGCAGGGGGCCGCCCTGCAAGGCACGATGACGCTGGAGATGCAGGACATGTCTTCGCGGCTGTCGCCTGTCAAGCCGCTGGGCGCGTATGTGCTGGCGTTTGACTGGCAGGGACAACAGGCGCAGATGACATTGAAGACGACAAAAGGACCGATGCTGCTGTCCGGGGCAGGCATGCTGACCAACGGCAGGCTGCGGTTCTCAGGGAAAGCGGAAGCTGAGGCAGGACAGGAAGAACGGCTGGGCAACCTGCTGAACCTCCTGGGGCAGCGCCGCAGGGAAGGTAATAAAAACGTGATCGCGCTAGAGTTCAAATAATGAAAACCAAACCAAGCAAGAAATTCGAGACCGGCCGCCAATGGTGCCGCACCGGCATGGCCGCTGCCCTGATGTGCGCGCTGGCGCTTCCGCCGGCCTACGCGCAGGAACCTGCCAAGGGAGAGGCGGTCCTCAATTTCGTCGGCGCCGACATCGAGTCGGTGGTCAAGGCGGTGGGCCATTATACCAACATGACCTTCCTGATCGACCCGCGTGTCAAGGGCACGGTCAGCCTGATTTCCGAACGGCCCGTGTCGAAGTCGGAGGCGTTCAGCCTGCTGTCCTCGGCGCTGCGCCTGCAGGGCTATACGGTGGTCATCGGCGACGGTTTCGCCAAGGTGGTGCCGGAAGCCGATGCCAAGCTGCAGGCGGGCCCGATCCAGGCCGGTGCAGGCGCGCGCGCGCGCGGCGACCAGATCGCCACCCAGATCTTCCGCCTCAATTACGAATCCGCCGCCAACCTCGTGACGGTGCTGCGACCGCTGATTTCGCCCAACAACACCATCAACGCCAACCCCGGCACCAATTCGCTGGTGATCACCGATTACGCCGATAACCTGAAGCGCATCGGCAAGATCATCGCCGCGCTCGACAGCCCGGCTTCCGGCGACATGGACGTGATCCCGGTGCGCCATGCGATCGCCACCGATATCGCTACCATGGTCAACCGACTGATGGAGCCGGCGCCCGGCACGGGTGTCGGCGACCGCGTCAGCCTGCTGGCCGATTCGCGCACCAATGCCGTGATCGTACGCGCACCGTCGTCTGCCCGCGCCAACCTGGCCAAGTCGCTGATCGCCAAGCTCGACCAGCCCACTGCCAACCCGGGCAATGTGCACGTGGTGTACCTGAAGAATGCCGAAGCCACCAAGCTGGCGCAAACGCTGCGCGCGGTGGTGTCGTCCGACACCTCGGCGCCGGCCAGCCAGCAGGGTTCGGGACTGTCGCAGCAACCCGCGCCGGGACAGCAGGGCGCCGCTTCCGGCGCCGGCCTGCAGTCCGGCCAGCTGGGCAGCGGTGCGCAGCAGGCCGGCCAGTCTGGCGGTGGCAGTGGCGCCGGCTTCATCCAGGCCGACGCGTCCACCAATACCCTGATCATCACCGCCAGCGAAGCGGTTTATCGCAACCTGCGTGCGGTCATCGACAAGCTCGATGCGCGCCGCGCGCAAGTCTATGTCGAGTCGCTGATCGTCGAAGTGAGCGCCAAGCGCGCAGCCGAATTCGGCGTGCAGTGGGCGGGACTTACCGGTGACGCCGGAAGCCGTTACCGCGTCGGCACGCTGACCGGGTTCCAGACCGGTGGCAACAACCTGATCAACCAGGCGGTTGCCACCAGCGCGACCCGCACGCCACCCGGCAACGGCTTGAACCTCGGCATATTCCGCCAGGTGGCCGGCGATATTACTCTGGGGGCGATCGCCCGCGCGCTGGAAACCGATGACAATGCCAATATCCTGTCGATGCCGAACCTGATTACGCTCGACAATGAAGAAGCGCGCATCATCGTCGGCCAGAACGTGCCGTTCGTGACCGGCCAGTACACCACGACGGCTTCGGCCGGGGCGACCACCAACCCGTTCCAGACCATCGAACGCAAGGACGTCGGCCTGTCGCTGCGCGTCAAGCCGCAGATTTCCGAAGGCGGCACGGTCAAGATGGCGATTTACCAGGAAACCTCGAACGTGCTGCCGACCAGTAACGCCTCCGACATTATCACCAACAAGCGCTCGATCGAAACCAATGTGCTGGTCGATGACGGTGAAATCATCGTGCTGGGCGGTCTCATTGAAGACAATTCCTCGGATAATGAGGAAAAGGTGCCAGGCCTGGGCGATATTCCGGTGCTCGGCAATTTGTTCAAGTACCAGAAGCGCGGCCGCACCAAGACCAACCTGATGGTGTTCCTGCGGCCGACCATCATCCGCAGTTCGACGCAGAATGCCGATGTCGCGGCAGACCGCTATGGCTACATCCGCAATACCCAAGTCGCCGCGCAGCCGGAGCCGGCGTTGATGCTGCCGAATATGCCTGGATCGATTTTGCCGCCGCTGATTAACGGGCGCCCGGAACAGGGCCTGGGCGGCGCGATGCTGCAGCGTTCGCCGCAAGCTCCGCAGCCGCAGGATGCCCAGCCGCAAGCCGTGCCGGCGCCTGGTGCGGTACCTGCGCTGCCGCGGTAAGTCATCGGAAACAGTCATGGAAAACGCAACAATCGAAGCCCGCCTGCTGCCTTACGCGTACGCGCGCGACTTTGCGCTGCTGGCGCGGCGCGCCGGCGCCGATGGCGCACCGGTCGAGGTCTGGGTTTCCGAAGCCACCCAGCCCGCGGCCATTGCCGAGGTCAGCCGCCGCTTCGGCCGCATCCGCCTGAAGTCGATGTCGCCCGAGGAACTCGAAGCAGCCATCGCACAGGCCTATGCAGGTTCTGGCGGCGACGCCGCCCAGGTGATCGATGAATACGAGTCCGACCTCGATCTCGCCAAGCTGATGCGCGACATGCCGGCCATCGAGGATCTGCTGGAATCCGCCGACGACGCCCCGGTGATCCGCATGATCAACGCACTGCTGACGCAGGCGCTGCGCGAAGGCGCGTCCGATATCCATATCGAGCCGTTCGAACAGGTCTCGGTGGTGCGCTTTCGCATTGACGGCTCGCTGCGCGATGTGGTGCGGCCCAAGAAGGCAATCCATGCCTCGCTGATTTCGCGTATCAAGATCATGGCGCAGCTCGACATCGCCGAAAAGCGCCTGCCGCAGGACGGCCGCATCACCCTGCGCATCGGCGGCAAGCCGGTTGACGTGCGCGTCTCGACCCTGCCCACCGGCCACGGCGAGCGCGCCGTGCTGCGTTTGCTGGACAAGGAAGCCGGCCACCTCGACCTGAAAAATCTCGGCATGAGCGCGGATGTATTGCCGCAGTTCGACCGCCTGATTTCACAGCCGCACGGCATCGTTCTGGTGACCGGTCCGACCGGTTCCGGCAAGACCACTACCCTGTATGCGGCGCTGTCGCGCCTGAACGCCTCCACCACCAACATCCTGACGGTGGAAGACCCGATCGAATACGAGCTGGCCGGCGTCGGCCAGACCCAGGTCAACCCGAAGATCGACATGACCTTCGCCAAGGCCCTGCGCGCCATCCTGCGCCAGGATCCTGACGTCATCATGATCGGCGAAATCCGCGACCTGGAAACCGCACAGATCGCCGTGCAGGCCTCGCTCACCGGTCACCTCGTGCTGGCGACGCTGCACACCAACGATTCTGCCGCCGCCGTCACGCGCTTGCTGGACATGGGCATCGAGCCGTTTCTGCTGTCCTCCTCGCTGCTCGGGGTGGTGGCGCAGCGCCTGGTCAGGAAGCTGTGCCCGCATTGCCGCCGCCACGACGGCAATATCTGGCATGCCGTCGGCTGCGACCAGTGTGGCCAGACCGGTTACCAGGGGCGCGTCGGCGTCTACGAGCTCTTGCAGACCAACGACGAAATAGCCGCGCAAATCCATAACCAGGCATCCGAAGCCGAGATCCGCATCGCCGCGCAGAAGAACGGCATGCGCACCATGCGCGAGGATGGCGAGCGCTGGCTGGCCGAGGGCCTTACCACCGAGGCTGAACTCTTGCGTGTTACCAAAGAATAGGTTGCGTCTTGCCAGCATTCCGCTATGAAGCCGTCGATCCCGGCGGCAGTACCAAAAAAGGCGTCGTCAACGCCGACAGCGCGCGCGTCGCGCGCGCCGACTTGCGCGCCCAGGGACTTTTGCCGATCAAGGTCGAGGCGATTGCCGCCCAGCTCGATGCCGCCGGTAAGACCAAGCCGCGCGCCTTCGGCGACAAGCTCTCGACGGTCGAGATCGCCCTCTTTACGCGCCAGCTGGCCAGCCTCCTGGAAGCCGGCCTGCCGCTGGAACAAGCCTTCACGGCATTGCTCGAACAGGCCGAGCGTACCTATGTGCGCGACCTGATCGCCTCGATCCGTTCCGAGGTGATGGCCGGCGCTTCGCTGTCGGATGCGCTGTCCCAGCATCCGCGCGACTTTGCCGATATCTACCGCGCCCTAGTCGCCTCGGGCGAGCAGATCGGCCAGCTCGCGCGCGTCCTGTCACGCCTGGCGGATTACATCGAGCGGCGCAATTCCCTTGTGCAAAAGGTCAAGCTGGCATTCACTTATCCCGCCATCGTCACCGTGGTGGCATTCGCCATCGTGATCTTCCTCTTGACCTACGTCGTGCCGCAGATCGTCTCGGTGTTTGCCAATACCAAGCAGAAGCTGCCGTTCCTGACGGTGGTGATGCTGGCGATTTCGGATTTCGTGCGCAATTACGGCTGGATCGTCGCGGTGGTCGTGGTTGGCGCCCTGCTGATATGGCGCAACATGCTGAAAAATCCCGCCATCAAGCTGCGCTGGCATACCTGGCTGCTGGATGCGCCGCTGTATGGCAAGTTCGAGCGCAGTCTGAATACGGCGCGTTTTGCCAGCACCCTGGCCATTACGACCGGTTCAGGCGTGCCCATCCTGCGCGCCCTGCAGACCAGCCGCGACACGCTCTCCAACGTCGCCATGCGCGAGCAGGTCGAAGACGCCACCAACAGCGTGCGCGAGGGTGTGGGCCTGGCCCGGGCGCTGTCGGCGCACCAGCATTTTCCGCCGATGCTGATCCACATGATCCGCGCCGGCGAAGTCACCGGCGAGCTGCCGGCCATGCTCGAGCGCGCGTCCAACGCCCAGGAGCAGGACCTGGAGCGGCGCGCCCTGACGATTGCCGGCCTGCTGGAGCCTGCGCTGATCCTGGCCATGGGCGTGGTGGTATTGCTGATTGTGCTGGCGGTGCTGATGCCTATCATCGAGATCAACCAGCTGGTGCGCTAGGGTGCATTAATGATTAATCAAGGGACTTCAATGAAGCAGTTGCCTCTCGTCGCCAGTTTCATCCTGTTCATCGCGCTGTGCGCTTCGCTCGCCTATTGGGGGTTGCAACTGTTCAGGCCAGCCACGCGTGAAGTCGCGCAACCGCCACAGCAGGCCCAGGCCGAAGTGCGCATCGATGCAGCTGCCTCGTTGTTTGGTGGCCGGCCTGCCGCCGTGGCAGTGGCCAGTAATTACGAACTGAAGGGGGTGGTGATGTCGGGTACGGCAGGCGAGAGTGCCGCCATCCTGTCGGCCGACGGCAAGCCCGCGGCTGCTGTGCCGGTTGGCAAGGAAGTCATGTCTGGCGTCACCGTCAAGGAAGTGCATCCCCTGTATGTCCTGCTTTCCGAACATGGCCTGATCAAGCGGGTCGAGTTGCCGGAAAGTGCCAGGGGCCAGTCGAACATGCTGGTGACGGCGCCCATGCCCACCAGTCCGGTGCCGGCGCCGGTGGCGCCGCCACCCTCCACTGCGCCGGGCGGCAACGTCATGGCGCCGGGGCCAATCACTGGCTCGACGTCGGTGCTCAAACCCCTTCCCGGTTACCCCAGTGCGCCGCCAACCATGCAGTCGGCGCCGGGCGCCGACAATGGCGTCGTCAATATCCCGGCGCCGAACCGCTAGCGTGCCCGCCTTTACAGGACGTAGCGCGACAGGTCTTCGTTGATGGCCAGTGCGCCCAGCTTGTCATCGACGTAGGCAGCGTGGATATGCACGGTCTTGTCGGCGATTTCGGTGGCTGAATAAGACACTTCCTCCAGCAGCTTTTCCATCACCGTGTACAGGCGGCGGGCGCCGATGTTTTCCGTCTTTTCATTGACTGAATAGGCGATTTCAGCCAGCCGCTTGATGCCATCCGCGGCAAATTCCACCGTCAGTCCCTCGGTTGCCATCAGCGCCTCGTATTGCCGTGTCAGGCAGGCGTCGGTGGAGGTCAGGATGCGCTCGAAATCGGCGATCGACAGCGACTCCAGCTCGACCCGGATCGGGAAACGCCCCTGCAGTTCCGGAATCAGGTCGGACGGCTTGGCCAGGTGGAAGGCGCCGGAGGCAATGAACAGGATATGGTCGGTGCGGATCATGCCGTACTTGGTGTTGACCGTGGTGCCTTCGACCAGCGGCAGCAGGTCGCGCTGCACGCCGGCGCGCGAGACGTCGGCGCCGCCGACCTCGGAGCGGGTGGCGATCTTGTCGATCTCGTCGAGGAACACGATGCCGTTCTGCTCGACGTTGTTGATCGCCTTCTGCTTCAGTTCATCTTCATTGACCAGCTTGGCGGCCTCTTCCTCGACCAGCAGCTTCAGGGCATCCTTGATCTTGAGCTTGCGTTTTTTCTTGCGCCCGCCACCGATACCGGAAAACATCGACTTGATCTGCTCGGTCATTTCTTCCATGCCCGGCGGCGCCATGATTTCCATGTGCGGTGCCGCCTCGGACACCTCGAGCTCGACTTCGCGGTCATCCAGGCTGCCTTCGCGCAGGCGCTTGCGAAAGGTCTGGCGGGTCGCATTGCCGGCCTGCGCTTCATCATCCGGCGCCGGGCTGGCGTGGAAACCGAAGTCGCGCGCCGGCGGCACCAGGATATCGATGATGCGGTCTTCGGCGGCATCCTCGGCGCGCGGGCGCACCTTGCGCATTTCGGTTTCGCGGGTCTGCTTGATGCCGATGTCGATCAGGTCGCGGATGATGGTGTCGACGTCGCGGCCGACATAGCCGACCTCGGTAAACTTGGTGGCCTCGATCTTGATGAAGGGCGCATCGGCCAGCTTGGCCAGGCGCCGTGCAATCTCGGTCTTGCCCACGCCGGTCGGGCCGATCATGAGAATGTTCTTCGGGGTGATTTCGTGCCGTAGCGGCTCGTCGATCTGCTGGCGGCGCCAGCGGTTGCGCAGCGCAATCGCCACCGCGCGCTTGGCCTTGGCCTGGCCGACCACGTGCTTGTCGAGTTCGGAGACGATCTCCGGAGGGGTCATGTTCATGATGTCTGTCGGTGAATTTATTCGAGGGTTTCGATCACGTGGTTCAGGTTCGTGTAGATGCACAGTTCGCCTGCGATGGTCAGCGATTTCTTGACGATATCGAGTGGCGCGAGATCGGTGTTTTCCTGCAGTGCCTTGGCCGCCGATTGCGCAAACAGGCCGCCGGAGCCGATGGCGCCGATGCCGTCTTCCGGTTCCAGGACGTCGCCATTGCCGGTAATGACCAGGGTCGCGTCGCGGTCAGCCACCAGCAGCATGGCTTCCAGGCGGCGCAGCATGCGGTCGGTGCGCCAGTTCTTGGCCAGTTCCACGGAGGCGCGCAGCAGGTGGCCCTGGTGTTTCTCCAGCTTCGCTTCAAACAGTTCGATCAGGGTAAAGGCGTCGGCCGTGCCGCCGGCGAAACCGGCCAGGACCTTGCCGTGGTAAAGCTTTCTGACCTTGCGGGCGCTGCCTTTCATGACGGCGTTGCCGAGGGTCACCTGGCCATCGCCGCCGAGCGCTACGATATTGCCGCGACGGACGGAAAGGATGGTGGTGCCGTGAAATTGTTCCATGAGTACCTCAATTTGTGGATGCCGCTATTCTGCGCTGCGTCCCGGCTAGCCACCAAAGAATTGGGGCGGCACATTGAAGCAGCTCAAGCCGGGCGGGAATGCAACATTGAAATAATGGGGGCCAACGCGGCGATTACAAGGTCGCGCTGCAGGGAAATGCGGCAAGCATCGGCGGAGGAAGAGGCGGGCGGGAAATTCCGCCGGATTCAATGTTTGCGCAGGGTGACGTGTACCACGTCGCGCAGACCAATCACCTGGAATAATGCCGCTACCAGATAATTAACATTGCAAAATTCAATCGACTTGCCCTTGCCTGCCATGGGTGCCAATAGGGACAGCAGTTGGCCTGCAGCACTGAAATCGATGCGCATCAGGTTCTTGCAGTCGATGACTGCGGGATCTTGCCGGTTGACGTAGACATTGATGGTGTTGATGGCATCGCTGCGACCATCCACCACTGCCGGCATCAGGAACTTCTCTGTTTCATGGTCGGCTATTTTTTCCGGTACGTCGATTGCCGTCGACACTTTCTTCGGGGCTACGAACGCCGGGGGCGAGACTTCGAACGTGACGCAATAATCAATGCTGGTTTCTTCGAATTCCTGCTCGCGGTTGAGCAATTGCAGGATTTCCAGGAGCAGCAGCCAAGGGGCGTCGGTGTCGTCGCGCCGGCCGGTTTCGATGATGGTGCGAATCTTCGTCGCCAGGTCAGGCGCGCCCACCAGGATCAGTTCAAAGCCGGATTTTTGCAGTTTTTTCAGGGTCGCCAGCAACAGCTCGCAGCCGTCGGCCTGTACTTCTGTCACGCGTGCAAATTCCAGGCGCAACACGCCATTCTTTTCGCTCAGCTTCTGGGCACGATCGAGCTGCTTGGCGATGGCGCTGTCGAGCTTCCCGGAAAAAGTGATGGCCGGTGTGGCGCCAGTCGGCTGGACGGTGCCGGATTGCTGGTCATGGCGCTGGTCGTCCCAGGCCGGGGGGGAAGTTTCGAACTTGGCGGCGAATTCGATGGACAGGTGCTCGAATTGTTCTTGTTTCCCGGTAATCTGGTACAGGTCGAACAGCATGCGCCAGACGATCTGGCTCTTTTCGCCCAGCGACGCGTCATGGATCGCGCCAAGGAGCATTTGCTCGACCATGTCGTTTTGTTCGTTGGCAAACAGGATAGCCGCTTCTTCAATAGCCGGCGGTGTTTCCGAGCTTTCGACGACGACATTGCCGGCGCGGGTATCGAGCCCGAAACCCGTGGTTTCGCCCAGATTTGGCAAGATGGACGAGGATGTGGCCGAGCTGTTGGCCGGTTGGGTGTCGCGGCCAACGGCGGTTGCCTTGGCAGGGGCGACTCCTGGTTCAGTGGCCTTTTTGCGCTGGCTGCGTCCCATTTCCGAGGTCATCTCGGATTCGATGGCGTCGATTTTCTCAGCGGTTGCGCGGGCGGCATCGAGCTGCTGCGCAGTGCGCGCAGCCGTGCGGGGGGAAGCAGGACGCGGGGCGGATGTCCGCCCGGCCTCTGTGTTGGGATTGCGACGCGAGGTATCCTTGTCAGACTCGGATGTATCCGATTGACGGTCCTTTTTGCCTAAAAACGAAAAAATCCCCACGTTTCTCCTGTCCCGATTACCCCTGGCCGCGCGTCGCACCCCGATAGGGGGCAACTGCCAGGTATAGCGCTGGTCATTGCAGACCGAAAACCCTATGGCAATTATAGCCGCAAAGCATATGCCGGATGACGATTACAGCTTGACGGGAGGAATTTGTCAAATGAAGCCGGCTTGTTGCCGCATGTTTTGGCATTAGTGCGACAGTTTCCAGCGCAGGCAATACAGCGATCAGGGTGGCGAAGGCGTGGGGGGCGAACCGGCCGGGGAGGAAGTGTGCTTGCCCCCGCTGGCGGCGTGATGCCGCCGCCGGCAGGATGCGCCCGTCGGCATGGCGCCGGCGGGCGGGTGGCGACGTTCAGTCGCCGTAGAGTTTTTGCTTGAGCTCGCGGCGCTGTTGGGCCTCCAGCGACAGAGTCGCGGTCGGCCTGGCCAGCAGGCGCGGGATGCCGATCGGGTCGCCGGTTTCCTCGCACCAGCCATAATCGCCGGAGTCGATGGAAGCGATCGATTGCTGGACTTTCTTGAGCAGCTTGCGCTCGCGGTCGCGGGTGCGCAATTCCAGCGCATGTTCTTCCTCGATCGTGGCGCGGTCGGCAGGATCCGGAACCAGGACGGTTTCACGCAAGTGCTCGGTAGTTTCGTCGGCGTTCTTGCGCAAATCCCGTTCGAGCTGTTGCAGGCGTGCTTTGAAAAAGGCCAGCTGCGCCTCGTTCATGTAATCCTTTTCGCCCATCTTCAGGATTTGCTCTTCAGTCAGCAGGGTGCCCTCGGCAGGGCTTGCAGTAGTCGACTTGCTTGTTTTGGTGGCCACTTCGCGTACTTTCGAAACGACGGCGGCTTCGATTGACTCGTAAAACCTGCAACGCAATGGTCTGGCTCATGCGTCGGGCTGGTTTTGCCGAATTGCCTGGGGCGTTTGCAGACTTCGCTGACACCACAGCAATCGAGTTCGCCATTTTGTTAACTGCCGGCAGCAAGTGCGTGCCGGGGAAATGCGCAATTACCGTGTTTCATCACAGGCTTCTTGTTCGCCGCCTATATTGTTGCCGAATTGACGACGCCTGACACGGTATTTTTCACGGTCACGGATTTTACAGCAGTTTTACTGCAGATTTTACGAACATTGCTTTTTATTGCAAATTTCGCATCGGAAGGTCGCCGGCCTTTTGGATCAAAGTGTTGCTAAAGAGATATTTTAATCCGCGCTGGCTTTTCCGTGACACGAAGTTATACCAAACATTGTTGTAAGCCGCCAATAATAACGTCCTTCGGCAAGTCTTTTCCGATAAATACCATTTTGCTTTGACGCTGCTCGTTTTCCAGCCATTTCGCGCCCAGGTCCGTGCCCATCATCTGGTGCACGCCCTGAAATACCACCTTGCGGTCGCCGCCTGCCATCCACAGGATCCCTTTGTAGCGCAATAACTGCGGGCCAAAGACCTGGATGATATGGCCGAGGAATTCATCCAGTTTCAGGGTGTCGAACGGGCGCTCGCTGGTGAAGGCGAAGGCCGCGATCTCGTCGTGATGGTGATGGTGCCCATGCTCAGGGTGGTTGCCATGCGCATGCCCGTGATCGTGCTGGCAATCGGCGCCGCACTGGTCCCCGTGCGCGTGGTGACTTGCTTCTTCCGCGCGCAGGAAGTCGGGATCGATTTCCAGCTTGTCGTTGAGGTTAAACCCCTTCAGATCCAGCACCTCGGCAATCGGCACACGGCCGAAATCAGCGCGGGCGACCGGCGCGCGCGGGTTGATGCGGCGCAGCCGTTGCGTCAGGGCTTCGATGGCATCTTCGTCGACCAGATCGGTTTTCGACAACAGGAGGCGGTCGGCGAAACCGACCTGGCGCTGCGCCTCTTCCTGGGCATCAAGCTGCTGCATGGCGTGGCGGGCATCGACCACGGTGATGATGGCGTCCAGCATGTAGTGCGACGCGACTTCATCATCCATGAAAAAAGTCTGCGCCACCGGGCCCGGGTTCGCCAGGCCCGTGGTTTCGATCACCACGCGGTCAAAGTGCAGCGTGCCGGCGGCGCGCTGGCGCGCCAGGTTGCCGAGCGCTTCGATCAGGTCGCCGCGCACGGTGCAGCAGATGCAGCCGTTATTCATCTCGACGATTTGCTCGTTGCTGTCGCGCACCAGGATGGCATTGTCGATATTTTCCGGGCCGAATTCGTTTTCGATAACGGCGATCTTGTGGCCGTGTGCTTCCTGCAGGATGCGGTTGAGCAATGTGGTTTTGCCGGCGCCGAGAAAGCCGGTGAGGATGGTGGTCGGAATCAGTGCCATGGCGATCGGTCAGTCATTTGTCTTCTAAGGGGATAGCGTACTACTTCTTTTTTGCGCGCGGATGCGCCGCATCGTACACTTTTGCCAGCCGCTGGAAGTCCAGCGCGGTGTAAATCTGGGTGGCGGCAATCGAGGCATGGCCGAGCATTTCCTGCACGGCGCGCAGGTCGCCGGAGGATTGCAGCACGTGCGAGGCGAACGAGTGGCGCAGCATGTGCGGATGGACGTCCGCAGGAATGTCGAGCGCCCTGGCATGCGCCTTGATGCGCATCTGCACCAGGCGCGCCGACATGCGGCTGCCGCGTTCGGTGAGAAACAGCGGATGCGGGTCCAGCTTGACCAGCGCCGGGCGCACGCCGATCCAAGCGGTCAGCGCCTGCAGCGCCGCGCTTCCTACCGGCACCTGGCGCATCTTGCCGCCCTTGCCGGTCACCCGCACTTCGGCTGCATCGAAATCGATCCAGCCGGACGATTCGTGGCCATGCTCCCTGGCGTAGCGGAGGTCGAGCTGCACCAGCTCTGAAATTCGCAAGCCGCTGGAATACAGCAACTCGAACATGGCGCGGTTGCACAGTTCGCCGGCGGCATTGGCATCCTTGCGCGGGTTGGCCTGCGCTACCAGGCGCACAGCATCATCGGCCGACAGCGCCTTGGGCAGCGGCTTGCCGCGCCTGGGCGCCTTGACGCCTTCGACCGGATTGGCTGGCAATGCGGTCTGCTTTGCCAGCCAGGTGTAAAAGCCGCGCCAGGAAGACAGCTTGCGGGCGATGCTGGCGCCACTCTGGCCTTGCGCATGCAATTGCGCGGCGAACTTGCGGATATGGAAATGGTTCAGCGCGTCCAGTGAAAATGCCTCGCCGAGGCCATCGGCGCGTGACGCCAGGGCGGACAGTTCCGCCAGGTCGCGGCGGTAGTTGACGATGGTGTGCGCGGCCAGCTTGCGCTGGGTTTCCAGGCTGTCCAGGTAACTCTCCAGCCAGTCCTGGTTGCCGGCCTTGCTCACCGCGTCCCCATGCCGCCTGCCGCCTAGTCGAGCAGGCAGGTCATGGCCGCGCCGGCGCAGTCGCCAATCCTGGCAAGGAAATCGGTGGCCATGTCGGAAGTGAAGCGGCTGGCTTCGGGCGAGCCCAGCACGAGCAGGCCGAAGGCTTCGGCGGCGCCGTCGCGGCGCAGCGGCAGGATGGCGACCGATTCGATCGCCTGGGCCTCGTCGATCCAGGAGGCGACTTCGAAATCGTTGTTGCGCCCGCAGAAGGGGCCGTTCAGGCCATTGGCAAACAGGCGGGCGTCGTCGGAGACATCGGCGGCAAACCAGGTATGGGAAAAGTCTGGCGCCACGTTCCACAGGCGCAGCGTGGCGTAGGGCACGCCGAAGATGCTTTGCAGGCCGTCGATCAGCACATGCGGCAGGTCGACGTCATTGCGCGCCAGGAGCAAGGCGCGCGCCCAGCGCTGGAATTTGTCGGCGATTTCGTCGTTTTCGTGGCCGATGCGGATCAATTCCGCCAGCCGCAGCTCCAGTGCATGGTACTTGTGGCGCAGCACTTCCATCTGCCGCTCCTGCAGCGATACGGCACGTCCCACCAGCGGGCTGGTCAGCTTGACTTGCGCCAGCAAGTCCGCGTGTTCTTCAAAGAATTGCGGATGTTCGATGAGGTACAGAGCGACGGATTGGGAATCGAGTTGGGCAGTCATCGTGGTTGGGGCCGGAGATCAGTGAAAACCGCAGGGCATGCGTCCTGCGCAGGGTGCGCACATTGTACATCGTCAATCCTGCACAAATCGCGCATCCATTCTCGCGCATTGAATTTCGCGCATCAAATGTCAATTTCGCCCTCGAACACGGTGACGGCCGGGCCTGTCAGCATGACGTGGCTGCTGCCGCCGTCCCAGGCGATGGACAAATCGCCGCCGCGCGTGGCGACCGCGACGGGGGAGTCGAGCAGGCCGCGGCGGATGCCTGCCACGACTGCGGCGCAAGCGCCGGTGCCGCAGGCCAGGGTTTCGCCGGCGCCGCGTTCGAAGACGCGCAACTTGACGTGGCGGCGGTCGATCACTTGCATGAATCCGGCATTGACCCGCCTGGGAAAGCGCGGGTGGTGCTCGATGGCCGGGCCATCCTGTTCCACCGGGGCGGCGTCGGCATCGTCGACTACCTGCACGGCGTGCGGATTGCCCATCGAAACTGTGGAAAATAAAACGGTCTTGCCGTTGATTTCCAGCGGCCACAGGCGGTCTTCACCTTGCGCCACGGCGTGCAGGCCGGCGGCGTCGAACGGCACTTGCGCAGGCGCCAGAACGGGCGCGCCCATGTCCACGGTAATGCGGCCGTCGTCCTGCATGGTCGGTTCGATAATGCCGGACATGGTCTCGACACGGATGGCGCGCTTGTCGGTCAGTCCCTTGTCGATGACGAACTTGACGAAGGCGCGCGCGCCATTGCCGCACTGTTCGACCTCGCCGCCATCGGCATTGAAAATGCGATAACGGAAGTCGACCCCGGGGGTTTGCGATTTTTCGATCACCAGCATCTGGTCGGCACCCACGCCGAAGCGGCGGTCGCCCAGGGCCTGCCATTGCGCGGGCGTGAACGCGATGTCCTGGTGGATGGCGTCGAGCACGACAAAGTCGTTGCCGGCGCCGTGCATTTTGGTGAATTTGATTTTCATGCAGCGATTATAGCCGCGCGCCTGCGGCATTGCCCACCCAGGACACTAGCCGTAGAAGCCTGGCTCGCCCGCCGGGCGGGTCTTGAAGCGCTTGTGCGTCCAGAAATACTCGGCCGGCGCTTCGCGCACGCGCGCTTCGATAAAGGCGTTCATGCGGCGGGTAGCGTCAAGCAAGTCGTCGCCCGGAAAATCCGGTACGGGCGGGAAGAATTTGACCTGCCAGCCGCGGTAGCCGGGCAGGAAGGTAGCGACCACCGGGATGACCTTGGCGCCGGTGGTCGCGGCAATGCGTGCAGGCGCGGTCAGGGTCGCGGCGGGAACGCCGAAAAACGGCACAAATTCCGCATCCTTGATGCCGAAATCCATGTCGGGGAGCATGAAGTAGGGCAGGCCGTCGCGCATGGCGCGCAGGATGGGCTTGACGCCTTCGGCGCGGCTGAGCAGCTTGATCGGGCGAAAGCGCGTACGGCCGCGGCGCAAGGCGGCATCGGCGACCTTGTTGCGCTGCTCCATGTAGATCGAACACAGCGACGTCTCCAGCAGTACCGCTACCCCGGCCACATCGAGGCAAACGAAATGCGGGCACAGCAGGATGGTCGGGCCGGCCTGGATCTGCGCAAGCGGCACGCCCGGTTCGACCCGGATCAGGCGTCGCAGGCGCGCTTCCGGTGCCCACCAGAGGATGCCGCGTTCAAGAATGCTGCGCGTGTAGGCCTGGAAGTGCCGGCGGGCGACGGCGCGTCGTTGCCGTTCCGGCACTTCCGGCATGCACATGGCCAGGTTAGTCAAGGCAATGCGGCGGCGCTTGCCGATAAGAATGTAAAGCACGGTGCCGACGGCCTCCCCCAAGCGCCCCAATAGCGGCAATGGCAGCCAGTGCAGCAGCCACATCAATGCCAGAAGCAATCTCATGGGCGCTCCGCTTGGCTGGTGGCGGGGGCGGTGACGCCGGCGGGAATCTTGTAACGGTTGTAGCTCCAGAAATACTGTTCCGGGCAGCGCGCGATCAATTTTTCCATGGCGGCGTTGACGGCGCGCGCCTGCTGTTCCGGGGTGTCGCCCAGGTCGCCTTCGAAGGGCGCAAAATACAGTTCATATCCGGCGCCGCGCGGCAGCCGCCTGGCGTAGGCCAGCACGATGGGCGCATCCGACATTTGCCGCAGCTTTGCCGGCAAGGTCATGGTGTAGGCCGGCTTGCCGAAAAAATCGGCCCATACGCCTTCGCCGTTTTGCGGCACCTGGTCGGGCAAAAGTCCGATCGGCTCGCCCCGTTTCAGGGCCTTGAGCAGAATGCGCACGCCCGCCAGGTTGGCCGGCGCCAGCGCCAGGTTGGTGCGCGCGCGCGCATCCTCGACCAGCGGCTTGAGCGCTGCCTTGCGCGGCGGGCGGTACAGGACAGTCAGGGGATGGCGCGCGGCGAAGCTTTGCGCCAGGATTTCAAAGCAACCCAGGTGCGGCGTCAGGAAAATGATGCCGTGGCCCTGGTCGAGCACGCCTTGCACCATCGGCCAGTCGTCGCTGTGCGCCAGCGGCAGTACGCGTTCCGGACGGGCGCACCAGATGAAGGGCAGCTCCATGATGTTCTTGCCGGCTTCGGTGATTGCCGCGTGCAGGCGCGCGCCATGGCCGGCGCGCGTGATATTGTCTTTCAGTCTACGCCGATAACCTGGGTCGGCCAGATAGACCAGCCAGCCGAGAGCCGTTCCGAGTGCATGGAGCATGCGCAGCGGCAGGTGGGAGAGGAGGCGGAACAAGTTGACGAGCATCAGCGCTGACAGGTATTTTTTGCCGATTTTTTCCAAGACGCGTAAAATAGCATGGAATGAGTGGCGAGATCTCGCCGCGCAATACCGCCGAGTTAATGACAACTTGCGAGGCGGTCTACAAATTTCGCTAAAGCGTCGCAGGCTCAAATGCTTTGGCCGCGACATTCATGGTCAATTTTTCAAAGGAGCCTGCGATGGCAAATGAATACCTCTTTACTTCGGAATCCGTTTCCGAAGGCCACCCTGACAAAGTCGCCGACCAGATTTCGGACGCCATTCTTGACGCCATTCTGGCGCAGGACCCCAAGGCGCGCGTCGCAGCCGAAACCCTCTGCAACACCGGCCTGGTTGTGCTGGCCGGCGAGATCACCACGACCGCCAACGTCGACTACATCAATGTCGCCCGTGAGACCATCAAGCGCATCGGTTACGACAATGCCGACTTTGGTATCGATTACAAGAGCTGCGCAGTGCTGGTGGCCTACGACAAGCAATCCCCCGATATCGCTCAGGGCGTTGATGAAGGCAAGGGGATCGACCTCGACCAGGGCGCCGGCGACCAGGGCCTGATGTTCGGTTACGCCTGCGACGAAACCCCGGAACTCATGCCGGCGGCAATTTATTACGCCCACCGCATCGTCGAGCGCCAGTCGCAGCTGCGCAAGGATGGCCGCCTGCCCTGGCTGCGCCCGGACGCCAAGTCGCAAGTCACGCTGAAATACGTGGACGGCAAGCCTGTTGCCATCGATACCATCGTGTTGTCGACCCAGCATGCGCCGGAAATGTCGCACAAGGCCATCGAAGAGGCGGCAATCGAACTGATCATCAAGCCGGTGCTGCCGGCCGATTGGCTCAAGGACACCCGTTACCTGGTGAACCCGACCGGCCGTTTCGTCATCGGCGGCCCGCAGGGCGATTGCGGCCTGACCGGTCGCAAGATCATTGTCGATACCTACGGCGGCGCAGCCCCGCACGGCGGCGGCGCCTTCTCCGGCAAGGACCCGTCCAAGGTGGACCGTTCGGCCGCCTATGCCGGCCGCTACGTGGCCAAGAACATCGTCGCCGCCGGCCTGGCTACGCGTTGCCAGATCCAGGTGTCGTATGCAATCGGCATTGCCCAGCCGACGTCGGTGATGGTGACCACCTTTGGCACCGGCAAGGTAAGCGACGAGAAGCTGGCGCAACTGGTGCGCGAGCACTTCGATTTGCGTCCGAAGGGCATCGTGCAAATGCTCGACCTGCTGCGCCCGATTTACCAGAAGAGCGCCGCTTACGGCCACTTCGGCCGCGAAGAACCGGAATTCTCGTGGGAGCGCACCGACAAAGCCCAGGCGCTGCGTGCAGCGGCCGGGCTGTAAGGACTGATGTTGGCAGCCGCCTTGCGCATCATCATCAATGGCTGACGGCTTTTTTTCCGTGATCCGCTGTCGCTTGCTGGCGGCTGCCGCAGTTGCCGTCCTGGCAGCGTGCACGCCAGAACAATCCGGCACGGCAGTGTCGCCGGGGTCCGGGACGGCGGCGGCCAATCCCGCGCCGTCCCAGGCTGCGCCTCAAGTTGACTGGTGCCAGCGTTTTGCCGGACGGCTGGCAAGCCTGTCTGCCGACACCTGCCGGCAGACAGGCCTGTCTCCCAGCGGTGCGCTTTCGGTGCAGGGGTTTCCGATCTTGCGCCGCGAAATCTCGGCGGTACATGCAGGCAAGGACGGCAAGCCGTCGATCAGGGTGCTGCTGTTGGGCGGCATCCACGGTGATGAACTGACTTCTCCCGCCATCGTTTTCAAGTGGATGCAGTGGATGCACCTGGCGCCTGCCCGGGATTTCCACTGGAGCGTGGCGCCAGTGGTGAATCCGGACGGCTTTTTGACCGACAAGCCTACGCGCATGAATGCCAATGGCGTCGACCTCAATCGCAATTTCCCTACGCCGGACTGGCATCAGGAAGCGCCGAAGTACTGGGTCAAGCACACTGGCCGCGACCCACGCCGCTATCCCGGCGAGCAGCCGCTGTCGGAACCCGAGAGCCGCTGGGTTAACGAGGAAATCGCCCGTTTCGACCCGGACGTGGTAATTTCGGTGCATGCACCTTTTGGCGTGCTTGATTTCGATGGACCGGTACAGCCGCCGCGCAAGTTTGGCAGGCTGGTATTTACGCCGGTCGGGGTGTATCCCGGCTCGCTCGGCAACTACAGCGGCATGCACAAGAAGGTGCCGATCATTACCATCGAATTGCCGCATGCATTGACCATGCCCAGCGATGCCGAATCCAGGAAAATCTGGGACGACATGCTGGCCTGGATACAGCGCAACGTGCCGCAAAGGCACGAGGTGGAAGCGGGCATCCGGCAAGTTTCCGCCAGCCGGCAATAGGTTGCATCACGAGTCGCGCCAGCATATTGCCGGTGCAAACTCGGTTATAATATTTGTTCCAAGGAGCGTTGCAGCATGGCGGCTCGCCATGCCAGGCTTGGACCAGGTTGTATTCGCAACGGCGCTCACGTTACTTTTTTTCTCATCGAAAGGAGGGCGTGATGAACGCCGTAGTTTCAAATTCCAAAGATTCCACCCAAGATTTCTTCGTCGCTGATCTGAGCCTGGCCGATTGGGGCCGCAAGGAAATCAAGATCGCCGAAACCGAAATGCCGGGCCTCATGGCCATCCGCGAAGAATTCGCGGCAGCGCAGCCCCTGAAGGGCGCGCGCATCACCGGTTCGCTGCACATGACCATCCAGACTGCCGTGCTGATCCAGACGCTCGAAGCGCTGGGCGCCAAGGTGCGCTGGGCTTCCTGCAACATCTATTCGACCCAGGACCATGCCGCCGCCGCCATCGCCGCCAACGGCACGCCGGTATTCGCCTTCAAGGGCGAGAACCTGGATGAATACTGGGATTTCACCCATCGCATTTTCGACTGGGGGCAAGGCGAGCAAGCCAACATGATTCTCGACGATGGCGGTGATGCGACTTTGCTGCTGCATCTGGGGACCCGTGCGGAAAAGGATGCCAGCGTCCTGAATAACCCGGATTCCGAAGAAGCCGTGTGCCTGTTCAACTCAATCAAGAAAAAGCTGGCCACCGACCCGACCTGGTATTCCACCCGCCTGGCGCAGATCAAGGGCGTGACCGAGGAAACCACCACCGGCGTGCATCGCCTGTACCAGATGCACAAGGAAGGCAAGCTGGCTTTCCCGGCGATTAACGTCAACGACTCCGTGACCAAGTCCAAGTTCGACAACCTTTACGGCTGCCGCGAATCGCTGGTGGACGGCATCAAGCGCGCCACCGACGTCATGATCGCTGGTAAGGTTGCCGTCATTGCCGGTTATGGCGATGTCGGCAAGGGCTCGGCGCAGGCAATGCGCGCACTGTCGGCGCAAGTCTGGGTCACCGAGATCGATCCGATCTGCGCGTTGCAGGCAGCCATGGAAGGCTATCGCGTGGTGACCATGGATTACGCCGCCGAGCACGGCGATATCTTCGTCACTTGCACCGGCAATTACCATGTGATCACCGAAGCGCACATGAAGAAGATGAAGGACCAGGCGATCGTCTGCAACATCGGCCACTTCGACAATGAAATCGAAGTCGCCGCGCTGAAGCAGTACACCTGGGAAAACATCAAGCCGCAGGTCGATCACATCATTTTCCCGGATGGCAAGCGCATCATCCTGCTGGCCGAAGGCCGCCTGGTCAACCTCGGTTGCGGCACGGGGCATCCGTCCTACGTGATGAGTTCGTCGTTCGCCAACCAGACCATTGCGCAAATCGAGCTGTTCACCAACACCAAGGCATATCCGGTGGGCGTGTACACCTTGCCCAAGCATCTGGATGAAAAAGTGGCGCGCCTGCAGCTCAAAAAGCTCAATGCGCAACTGACGACGCTGACCGAAGAGCAAGCCAACTATATCGGTGTGCAAAAAGTCGGCCCGTACAAGCCGGACCACTACCGTTACTGATCCGGCGTCGATTGCGCAGCCGGCCCCCGAACCGGGACGCCGGCTGCGCGTTGCGCCAAGCCCAAGGAGTATGCCATGCGATTGTTGCTGACCTGGTTGATCAATGCTGCGGCCCTGTTCGTCCTGCCTTACCTGATCGACTCGATCAAGATCCGTAGTTTTGGCGTTGCGCTGCTCGCCGCGCTGGTGCTGGGGCTGATCAATACCCTGATCAAGCCGCTGCTGGTGATCCTGACGCTGCCGGTGACGCTCCTGACGCTGGGCCTGTTCATCCTGGTCATCAATGGCGTGCTGTTCTGGCTGGCCGGGCGCCTGGTGCCGGGTTTTTACGTGGGCGGCTTCTGGCCCGCGGTCGGCGGCGCCCTGGTGTACAGCCTGATTTCCTGGGCACTTTCCTCATTATTGTTAAGCAAATGACGAATTCTTCATCCGTTCAATCCAATTTCAGCATCGAGTTTTTTCCACCCCGCACAGCCGAGGGCGTGGAAAAGCTGCGCGCCGTGCGCACGCAGCTGGCCGTGCTCAAGCCGGCTTATTTCTCGGTGACTTTCGGCGCCGGCGGCTCAACCCAGGCCGGCACGCGCGACACCGTGCTGGAAATCCGCAAGGAGGGCCATGACGCCGCCCCGCACCTGTCGTGCATCGGCCGCTCGCCGGAAGAATTGCGCGCCATCCTCGCTGAATACAAGGCGCACGGCATTCGCCGCCTGGTTGCCTTGCGGGGTGACCTGCCCAGCGGCTATGGCGCCGTCGGCAGCAACGGCCATGAATTCCATTACGCCAGCGAGCTCATCGAGTTCATTCGCGCGGAAACCGGCGACTGGTTCCATATCGAGACTGCCGCCTATCCGGAAATGCATCCGCAGGCCAAGTCGCCGCAGGACGATTTGCAGAATTTCGTGCGCAAGGTAAAAGCCGGCGCCGATTCCGCCATCACCCAGTATTTCTACAATGCCGATGCCTACTTCCGTTTCGTCGACGATGCGCGCGCGGCAGGCGTGGAAGTGCCGATCGTGGCCGGCATCATGCCGATCACGAATTACACCCAGCTGACGCGCTTTTCCGATATGTGCGGCGCGGAAATTCCGCGCTGGATCCGCCTGAAGCTGGCCAGCTACGGCGACGACACCGAGTCCATCCGCGCCTTCGGCCTGGATGTGGTGACGCGGATGTGCGAGCGTCTGCTGGCGGGGGGTGTGCCGGGATTGCATTTTTATACATTGAACCAGGCCGGGCCGACCACGGCGATCTGGCAGCAGCTGGCGCGCTGAGCAGGCGCGCATCACTATTGCGGCGCACCACGCGCCTGAAGGGGAGGAGATGCTGATTCCTCCCCTTTTTTCCACATTTGTTTTCCTTTTTCGCGATTATGCTGGCAGCATGGGGCAGGGTGTTTGTGCGGCCGGTGGCCGTGTGCGCCCGGTGTGGCTATATCGTCTAAAAAGCCCAAGGCGGGTGTCCATCGAGCAATAGTTGGTTTATGATGGCTCAGCACCGCATGGTTTGGTGGAGACTGGGACCAGAACAAATAATGAATCTCGCAAATCTTAAAATCGGCACGCGCCTTGCCGTCGGCTTCGGAATTCTCCTGGGGCTGGTTGTCGTTCTTGCAGCAGTTGCCGGCACCAGCCTTGCGCAAGCCGGCAGCAGTGCCACGGGCTATGTCGTCGGGCTTGCCTTGTTTATCGTGGTGACCGGCATTGCCCTGGCCTGGTGGCTGCGCCGCGGCATTGCCGCGCCCCTCACGACCGCAACTGCCGTTGCCCGGCGCATGGCGGCCGGCGACCTGAGCGAACCCTTCGAGGCGAATGCCGGCGGTGAGTTGGGCGAACTGCAACGCGCGCTGCAAGAAACCAGCGAGCGCATGTTCAAGATCGTCGCCCACGTGCGTTCCGGCACCACTGCGGTCGCTGCCACCTCCGGCCTGATTGCGGCCGACAATACTGCGCTGTCTTCGCGCACGGAAGCCCAGGCAAGTTCGCTGGAAGAGACCGCTTCCTCCATGGAAGAGCTGACGTCGACTGTGCGGCAGAATGCCGAAAATGCGCGCCAGGCCAACCAGCTGGTGGCCTCGGCGGCCGCCTCCGCGGTCAAGGGCGGCGAAGTGGTCGGCAGCGTGGTGCAAACCATGGGATCGATCAAGGAAAGCTCGCGCAAGATCGTCGACATCATTTCCGTCATCGACGGCATCGCCTTCCAGACCAATATCCTCGCCTTGAACGCCGCCGTGGAAGCGGCGCGCGCCGGCGAGCAGGGCCGTGGCTTTGCCGTGGTGGCCGCCGAAGTGCGCACCCTGGCGCAACGCAGCGCGGCTGCGGCCAAGGAAATTACCGGGCTGATTTCCAATTCGGTGGAAAAGGTCGATGCCGGCAGCCGCCTGGTCGACAATGCCGGCAGCACCATGAGCGAGATCGTCTCCAACGTCAACCGTGTTGCCAGCATCATGAGCGAAATCGCCGGTGCCAGCACCGAGCAAAGCAGCGGCATCGATGAAATCAACAAGGCGGTGATGCAGATCGACGCCACCACCCAGCAGAATGCCGCGCTGGTGGAGGAGGCCATGCGGACCGCCGCCAGCCTGCAGGAGCAGGCAGTGGGATTGTCGCAGGCGGTCTCCATCTTCAATCTCGGCGCGCGCGAATTCGGCAATGCCGAGGAAGCTGCCGATATCGTGCGTGCCGGCGTCGACTTCATGCGCGGCCACGGCCGTGCCGCCCTGATCGACGAAGTCAACAAGATGAGCAAGGGTGATTTCATCGACCGCGACCTGTACATCAGCATCTATTCGACCGACGGCAGCATTGTCGCCCATGGCGCCAACCGCCGCCTGTGGGGGCAGGACTGGTCGAAGATCAAGGATACCGACGGCCGTTTCTTCGTCAGCGAAATGGTCAGCATGGCCCGGTCCAAGGGCGATGGCTGGACGGACTACAAGTGGGTCCATCCGGTGAGCAAGGAGACCATGGTCAAATCGGCATACTTCGAGATTTGCGACGACCTGGTGGTTGCCTGCGGTTTTTACAAGACTTGAGACTACGCCGCTTCATGTGCGGTGATACCTTCATGGCTATTCATCAATACCGGCTTCGGTAACGATCGCATCCAGCGCAATGTCATGCGCTTCTACAGTAAAGTCGGCACGCGCGCAGGCGTAGGCTATGCCGATGGCGCGTGGCCTCGGCACGTTTGCCAGGGTGCGGTCGTAAAAGCCGCCGCCGTAACCAAGTCTGAATCGTTCCCGATTGTATCCAACGCATGGCACCAACAGCAGGTCGGGCGTCACTTCCCCGCTGGCGCCGGCTGGCACCCACACGCCCATGGCATCTTTGGTCAGTGGGTCTCCGGGCATCCAGGCCAAGAACTTCAGCGGCAAATCCGGGTCGATAACAACCGGCAAGGCCAATTTCACGCCGGCTGCGGCCCATTCTGCGAAGAGCCGGCGCAAGTCAGGTTCGCTGCGCATTGGCCAGAATGCCCCGATGGCTTGCGCTGGTTGCCGTTCCAGCAAGTGCCGTAAGTGTTTGCCAATGGCGGCATCCCATGTCGCGCGCTCGTCGGCGGCGCTTGCCTGGCGTTGTGCAATCAGGTCTTTGCGCAGGCAGTTTTTGTCGGGCAGAAGTGCGGTCATGGCGGGCTATTGGTCGTGCTATGCTAATTGCAGGTAATAACAATCAGGATAAATGGGTTTGAAAACGAAGTTTCAGGGGTTAAAAACAATGTCTTCCTTAACGCGGGTTGCCAGTCTGGTATTTTCAGTCGTGGCTATTGTACTGGCCTTGCCTGTCGCGCATGCCGCCGGCGATGACGATATCTTCATGGCCCTTCGCGATGCCGCACGCCGCAATGACGCTGCGCAGGCGGGCGAGCTGGCGGCACGTTTGCCGAATTATGCCATTCCTTCGTATGTGGATTACTACCGCCTGAAGCCGCGCCTGAAGGATGCCTCGGGCGCCGAGATCCGCGACTACCTGGCCCGCTACGACGGCACGGCGATCGCCGACCGCTTGCGTAACGACTGGCTGCTGGAGTTGGGCAGGAAGCGCGACTGGGCCGCGTTCGACGCCCAGTTGCCGCTGTACGTGGTCAACGACGACATGCAGGTCAAGTGTTATGCGTTGCTGTCGAAGCTGTCGCGCGGCGCCACGGTGGCGGACGATGCGCGTGCGTTGCTGACTTCGCCCAAGGAGTATGGCGAGGCATGCCAGACGCTGGTTTCTGCCCTTGTCGAGGCTGGCCAGTTCAATGCGGATGATGTCTGGGCGCAGATTCGCCTGGCGGCAGAAAACGGCCAGGCCGCGGTTGCGCGGCGCCTGGCGCCGTTGGCAGGCGGCGATGAAAAACGCGTCGGGCTGGCCATCGAGCACCCGGTGGTGTTTGTCGCGCGTGGCGTGGGCAGCGGCCGCGCTGAGCGCGAGACCTTTATCGTTGCGCTGGGTCGTGCTGCCAAGCAGAGCCCCGAGCAAGCTGCCAATGCGCTGTCGATGCGGGCGGAAGACAAGCTTTCGGCGAAAGAGCAGGCGCTCGGCTGGGCGCAGATCGCCTTGCAGGCATCCTACAAGCTGGCGCCCGAAGCGGCGACCTGGTGGACCCGAGCGCAAGGCGCGCCGCTGTCGCCGGAAGGGCAGCAATGGAAAGTGCGCATTGCCTTGCGCAACGAAGACTGGCGGTCGGTCAGGAGCGGCATCGAGGCGATGCCGGAAGCGCTGCGCAATGATCCGGCGTGGGTGTACTGGCGCGGGCGCGCATTGCAGGCCGCGGGCAAGGACGAGGACGCGCGGCAACTTTACCGTTCGATTGCCGACCAGTTCCATTTTTATGGCCAGTTGGCCACCGAGGAACTGGCGCAGAAAATTTCCATTCCACAAGCAGCCACCCCGGTGACAGCGGCCGAACTGGCTGCGACGGAAGCCAATGCCGGTTTGCGCCGCGCGCTGAAATTCTTTGCCATGGATCTGCGTTTCGAGGGCGTGCGCGAATGGAACTGGGAAATGCGGCACATGAAAAGCGAGCGCGAATTTTTAGCGGCAGCCGAGTTTGCGCGGCAAAACAATGTCCTTGACCGCATGGTCAACAGTGCCGACCGCACGCGCTCGGAACATGATTTTGACCAGCGCTTTCCGACACCGTTTCGCGATGTCATGTACCGCACCACGCAATCGCTCGGCATGGATATGGCATGGGTATATGGTTTGATCAGGCAGGAATCGCGCTTCATCATGCATGCCAAATCGCATGTGGGGGCATCCGGCTTGATGCAGTTGATGCCGGCGACGGCTCGCCTGGTGGCAAAAAAGATTGGCATGACTGATTTCGATCATGCACAAGTCAATCATGTCGACACCAATATCGCGCTTGGTACAAACTATCTGAATATGGTCTTGACGGAATTGGACGGTTCACAAGCCTTGGCAACCGCTGCCTACAACGCAGGCCCGGGCAGGCCGCGCGCCTGGAGGTCGACGCTGACCAGGACAGTGGAAGGTGCAATTTTCGCCGAAACGATTCCGTTCTCGGAAACGCGCGGCTATGTCAAAAATGTCTTGTCGAATGCAACGTATTACGCGGCCTTGTTTGAGGGCAAGCCCCAGTCGCTGAAGGCGCGGCTGGGTACGGTAACCCCGAAAGGAATGGTGCAAACAGAACAGCAATGACCGGGCTGGAAAACTCGCCGGATGTCGACCGCAAATATCCTGCCGTGCTGGTCATCGGCGGTTCGGGTTTTATTGGCAGTCATCTGGTCGCCCAGCTCTCTGCGCACGATTACCGCGTGCGCGTGCCGACCCGGCATGAAGACAATGCCCGCCACTTGCTGGTTTTGCCCAATGTGGATACCGCCGTCGCCGATATCCATGACGATGCACAGTTGCGTCACCTGATGGATGGCATGGATGCCGTCATCAACCTGGTGGGAATTCTCCATGGCAAGCCGGCGGCGTCCGGGGCACGGTATGGGAGCGATTTTGCACGTGCCCATGTCGAGCTGCCGAAAAAAATCGTTGCCGCCTGCGTTGCAACGGGGATCACCCGCCTCCTTCACATGAGCGCGCTCGGCGCCGATCGCGATGCTCCCTCGATGTACCTGCGTTCCAAGGCCGACGGCGAAGCTGCTGCCTGTTCCAGTTCAGCCGTGGGGGTGACTATCTTCCGTCCGGCAGTGGTATTCGGCGAAGGCGACCATTTCCTCAACATGTTCGCCAGCTTGCAAAAAATGCTGCCGGTAATACCGCTGGGCGGCGCGGATGCCAAATTTCAGCCGGTGTTCGTCGGCGATGTCGCCACGGCCTATATCCATGCCCTGGAAAATCCCCATACCATCGGCCACGTCTACGAGTTGGCCGGGCCGCGCGTCTATACCCTGCGCGAACTGGTAGGGCTGGCCGGTGAAGTCAGCGGCCACCCGCATCCTGTCGTGGGCTTGCCGCCAATGCTGGCGCGCGTCGAAGCCTGGTTCCTGGAACATGCACCGGGCGGTCCGCTCATGAGCCGCGACAACCTGGATTCGATGCGGGTCGATAATGTCGCCCGCCTGCCGATCGCCTCCGAGCTGGATATCATCCCCACTGCGCTGGAAGCGGTGGTGCCTTCCTACCTGGCGCGCGACATCAACCGGGCCGACATGTTTCGCCACAAGGGCCGGGAATAGCCTGTCGTTGCCGGCAGTCGCTGATGCCAGGACGGGCAGCCGCAAGGCTTTGCGCTGTGGTAAGGTTCCATAATTGAACCGCCCCAACCGCTACGCAAACGATGCAATCCACCGAACTTGATCCTACTCTGGCACAGACCTTGAGCGACGCTGGCAAGAACCAGCTGACCCTGGTGATCGCCAATAAAAACTATTCGTCATGGTCCATGCGGCCCTGGGTCGTCCTGAAGGCCTTCGGCATCCCTTTCAGGGAAATCCAGGTGAACCTCGGACAACCCGGCACGGCAGACGACATCGCGCGTTATTCCGCAGCCGGACGCGTGCCGGTGCTCTTGCACGGCGAAATCACTATCTGGGATTCTCTGGCAATCTGCGAATACCTGGCCGAGCAATTCCCGGAAAAGCACTTGTGGCCGACCAATGTTGCCGCGCGCGCCACGGCGCGCAGCATCTGCGCTGAAATGCACTCCGGCTTTGGCGACTTGCGGCAGGCGATGTGGATGAATATCCGCGCCCGCTTTCCCGGCAAGGGCAGGACGCCGGGCGCGCAAGGCGACATTGGCCGCATCAGCGAGATCTGGGAAGACTGCCTGTCGCAATTCGGTCACCATGAATACCTGTTCGGTGCATTCTCGGTTGCCGATGCCTATTTTGCACCGGTGGTCATGCGTTTTGCCACCTATGGCGTGACGCTGGCGCCGGCGCTGCAGGCCTATTGCGAGCGCGTCACCGCCCATCCGGCAGTGGCGGAATGGATCGCCGCAGCGTTGACCGAGCCCTTTGCGGTGGCGAAATACGATACCTATCCATGAAGATCTATACCGTCGGCGGCGCAGTGCGCGACGGCTTGCTCGGCCTGCCCGTGCAAGACCGCGATTATGTCGTGGTTGGCGCCACACCCGCCGACATGCTGGCACAAGGCTTTACGCCCGTGGGCAAGGATTTCCCGGTCTTTCTGCATCCGCAAACGCATGAGGAATATGCGCTGGCGCGCACCGAGCGCAAGACCGCGCCGGGCTACAAGGGTTTTGTCTTTCATGCCGATGCCGACGTCACGCTGGAAGAGGACTTGCGCCGGCGCGACCTCACCATCAACGCCATTGCCCAGGCTGAGGACGGCAGCCTGACGGACCCCTTCAATGGCCAGGCGGATCTTGCGGCGCGCATCTTTCGCCATGTCTCCGACGCCTTTGCCGAAGACCCGGTGCGCATCCTGCGCCTGGCGCGGTTTGCGGCGCGCTTTGCGGATTTCACGGTGGCGCCGCAAACCCTGCAATTGATGCAGCAGATGGTGGCGGCCGGCGAAGTCGATGCATTGGTGCCGGAGCGGGTCTGGCAAGAGCTGGCGCGCGGCTTGATGGAAGCGGCGCCGTCGCGCATGTTCGAAGTCTTGCGTGCCTGTGGGGCCCTTGCGCGCATCCTGCCGGAGCTGGATGCCTTGTGGGGCGTGCCGCAGCCGGAAAAACACCATCCCGAAATCGACACCGGCGTGCATGTCATGCTGGCGCTCGATTGCGCCGCGCGCGCAGGATATTCCCTGCCGATCCGCTTCGCCGTACTGGCGCACGACCTCGGCAAGGGCGTCACGCCCTCGGAAAACTGGCCCGCCCACCATGGCCACGAGGCGCATAGTGTGGAACTGGTCGAGCAAGCCTGCCAGCGCCTGAAAATCCCCAATGAGTGCCGCGACCTGGCGGTGATGACGGCGCGCGAGCATGGCAATGTCGCGCGCGCGCCGGAATTGCGTGCCAATACGGTGGTCAAGCTGTTCGAGCGATGCGATGGCTTTCGCAAGCCGCAGCGTTTTGTTGACATGCTGTGCGCTGCCCAGTGCGATCAGCGCGGTCGCACCGGTTTTGAAGAACAGGCATTTCCACAGGCAGATTACCTGGAAGCCCTCCTGGCGGCGGCGCGTCATGTCGATGCAGGCGCAGTTGCAAGCCAGTTTGCCGGTCAGCCGCAGAAAATTGCCGAAGCTATCCATGCTGCACGGGTTGCCGCAGTCGCCGCGGCAATAACGGCAACGACGAACAATTAATTTCTTCCCGGTAATTTCATTCTTAATTAAATTTCTTGGTGGAAATATTGTTGTAATTTAGCCGAGGAAATGCGTGCAAATACCGGATTTCTCAAATCCGGCGATCCTGTTTATTCCCCGAGAACACACAAAGCGCCTAAAATGGTTTTGTGCGCCGCAGCATCCGGGCGATTCAAGATGGGAAGTTTGATGGTTTCCGACGAAATTCTAGGCAATGTCCTGGGGGAGCCCAAGGCACCGCATCCATCGGTTCGCATCAAGGAACTGACGGAGCGTGACCGCCGTCGATTGCTGATGCATTTCCTCGCGCTCGACGAGCCGGAGCGCCAAATGCGTTTTGGCAGCGCGTTGCCGGATGAACTGCTCACCCGTTACGTTCAGAAAATCAATTTTGCCCGTGATGCGGTTTTCGGTGTCTATGACGATGCCTTAAGGCTGGTGGCAGTCGGGCATCTGGCCTACACGCCACGCGGTGCCATGCCCAGCCTGGCAGGTGCCACGGTTCGCGAGCGCATTGCAGAATTCGGGGTATCGGTACTGGCGCCGTATCGCGGCCAAGGCATCGGCACCCGGCTTTTCGAGCGGGCGGCGATGCACTGCCGCAATGATGATATTGACACCTTGTACGTGCATTGCCTGAGTTCCAACGAGCCCATGATGCATATTGCCATCAAGGCAGGCATGACGATTCACCGCGACCACGGCGAAACCGACGCGTATCTGCGGTTGCCGCCGGCCGACCCCGCCAGCCATTTGCAGGAAGTGTTTGACGAGCAGGTCGCCAGCCTCGACTACACCCTGAAAGCCAATACCCGCGCGCTCGGAAAATTCATCAAGACCCTGCCCGGCATCAAGAACGACTGAAAAAAGCTTCCCGCAGTACGCCGGGAGGCCGGGGCAGGGCAAGGCAGGCCCGTTCCAGGAACGTGCCTGCGAAGCTGGCGCTTAGCCAGCCTTGCCGCCCTTGTGGTGATGCCCGCGGCCGGCGCGCATTTCCTCCTGCGTCAACTTGCCATCCTTGTTGGCGTCGAGCCGCTCGAACATGCGCGCGGTTCTTTCGCGCGCCGCTGCCTCGGCTTCCTGCAGGCTCAGAGCACCATCCCCATCCTTGTCTGCTGCCTTGAAGCTGGCTTCGTGGCGTTCCTGATGCTTGCTGCGCATGGCGTCATGCGTTGCCTGCAATTCTTCTTTCGACAGCTTGCCATCCTTGTTGGTATCGGCGGCGTCGAAGCCCTTGGACAGCAGCGGGTGGTCGGCTGCCTCGGCACGGCTGATCGCGCCATCCTTGTCCTTGTCGAGCTGGGCAATGGGATTGCCGTGGCGGTGGTGGGGGCGCGCCATCCTGTCGGCAGGCGCCGTCGCTGCAGCAGCAGGGGCTGCACTGGTGCTGGCAGGTACCGGCGGGGTCGATTGGGCAATGGCGATGCCTGCAGCAAACAGGCCGGCCACCAGGCCGGTAATGACTTTGACTTGCATGTTGCTTTCTCCTTGAGTAGAGCCGTATCGGCTTGGATTCATTAAACCCCCTGCCACCCCATTCCCCTAGGCCGCTTACCGATTGTTACGCCTGTTACGTGCGCCTGTTACAGCTTGCGCGAGCAGGCTTTGCTGCGGCGCGCATAGAGCCCTCCCTGTACCTGTGTTAGGGTCTACAATGTACAAGCCGGGCTCACGAGGCCCTGGTACATGATGACGTGAAAAACACGCCGCAGCACCTCCAAAGACACGATTTTTGGCACGGAGACAAATCGCATGAATGCACCGCTACTTCCCGGGCAGGCCCTCGTACAGGCGCCGCGCCAGGACGCTATTTCCCTCGACGACAAATTCACGCTTGCGCGTGGCAGGGCTTTCCTGACCGGAACGCAAGCCCTGGTCCGCCTGCCGATGCTGCAGCACCAGCGCGACCAGGCAGCCGGGCTGAATACAGCCGGCTACATCAGCGGCTATCGCGGCTCGCCACTGGGCAATGTCGACCTGACCGCGATGAAAGCGCAGAAGCACCTGGAAGCGCACCAGGTAAAATTTCATCCCGGCATGAATGAGGACCTGGCCGCCACGGCGGTATGGGGCACGCAGCAAGTCAACCTCTTCCCGGGGGCGCAATACGAAGGCGTGTTTTCACTCTGGTATGGCAAGGGGCCGGGCGTGGACCGCTGCGGCGATGTCTTCAAGCATGCCAACATGGCCGGTTCCAGTGCCCATGGCGGTGTATTGCTGGCAGTCGGCGACGACCACGCCGCCAAGTCTTCCACCACGGCGCACCAGAGCGAACATATCCTCAAGGCGTGCGGCATCCCCGTGCTGTATCCCGCCTCGGTGCAGGAGTATCTCGACTATGGCTTGCATGGCTGGGCCATGAGCCGCTACACCGGCCTGTGGGTCGCCATGAAATGCGTGACCGACCTGGTCGAATCCGGCGCCGTGGTCGATCTCGACCCTGACCGGGTGCAGATCGCGCTGCCGGAAGACTTCGCGCTGCCGCCAGGCGGCTTGAATATCCGCTGGCCGGATGCGGTGCTCGAGCAGGAAGCGCGCATGAACAACTTCAAGTGGTATGCGGCGCTGGCCTATGCGCGCCGCAACCGCCTCAACCGGATTGTCTGGGACAGTCCGCGCGCGAAGATTGGCATCATCACCGCCGGCAAATCCTACCTCGATACGCGCCAGGCCCTGGCCGATCTCGGCATCGACGAGGACGTTGCGCGCGACATCGGCATTCGCCTCTATAAGGTCGGCATGACCTGGCCGCTGGAAGCCGAGGGCGTGCGCGACTTTGCCCAGGGGCTGGAAGAAATCCTGGTGGTCGAGGAAAAACGCCAGCTGCTGGAATACCAGTTGAAGGAAGAGCTGTATAACTGGCGCGACGATGTGCGCCCGCGCGTGGTAGGCAAGTTCGACGACAGCGGCGAATGGAGCAACCCGCACCGCGAGGGGCATGGCCACTGGCTGTTGCCGGCCACTTACGAACTGTCGCCGGCGCAGATTGCGCGGGCAATTGCCAGCCGCATCAGCAAGTACTTCGCCGGCCATCCGGTCGAGGCGCGCGTGCGCGAACGCATCGCTTACCTGGAAGCTAAGGATGCGGTGCTGCAAGCGGTCAGCACCGCGCCCAATCCGGCGACGGACCGCCTGCCGCATTTCTGTTCCGGCTGCCCGCACAACACCTCGACCAACCTGCCAACAGGCAGCCGCGCGCTGGCTGGCATCGGTTGCCACTACATGGTGTTGTGGATGGACCGCGAAACATCGACATTTACGCACATGGGCGCGGAGGGCGCCACCTGGATCGGCCATGCGCCTTTCACGAACGAGCCGCACGTGTTTGCCAACCTCGGCGACGGCACCTATTTTCACTCCGGTATCCTGGCCATCCGCGCCGCCGTCGCGGCGCAGGTGAATATCACTTACAAGGTCCTGTACAACGATGCCGTGGCGATGACCGGCGGCCAGCATGTCGATGGCCCGCTCGATCCGGCGCGCATTTCGCGCCAGCTCGCCGCCGAAGGCGTGACACCCATCGTGGTGATAACGGATGAACCGGACAAGTATCCCGACGGCACCGAGTGGGCTGCGGGCGTCGTCATCCGCCACCGGCGCGAGCTTGACGATGTGCAGCGCGAGCTGCGCGAAGTCCGCGGCGTGTCGGCAGTGATTTACGACCAGACCTGCGCTGCAGAAAAGCGCCGGCGCCGCAAGCAGCATGCCTATCCCGATCCGGCCCGTCGCGTCGTGATCAACGAGTCCGTGTGCGAAGGCTGCGGCGACTGCAGCGTGAAATCCAACTGCCTGTCGGTGGAGCCGCTGGAAACGCCATTCGGCCGCAAGCGCCAGATCAACCAGTCTTCCTGCAACAAGGATTACTCGTGCCTGGAAGGTTTTTGCCCGAGCTTTGTCACGGTCGAAGGCGGCGCCCTGAAGCGCCCGGCACCCGTCAAGGGAGCGCTGGTTGCGGGCGCGCAGGGTGCATCTCCCGCAACCAGCCTGCCGCTGCCGGCGCTGCCTGCTGCGGCAGTGCCCTTCAATATCCTCGTGTGCGGCATTGGCGGTACCGGCGTCATTACCATCGGCCAGATCCTCGCCATGGCCGCCCACATCGAGGGCAAGGGCTGTACTGTCCTCGACATGAGCGGGCTGGCGCAGAAGGGTGGCCCGGTGATGTCGCATGTGCGCATCTGCGAGCGCCAGGATGCCCTGTTCTCCACACGTGTCGGCACCGGCATGGCCGATCTGGTGATCGGCTGCGACGTCATTGTCGCCGCCGGCCGCGATGCCCTGACGCGCATGGGGGAAGGCAAGACTCACGCCGCCGTCAACACGACCGGCGCACCCACGTCAGCATTCATCCGTAACCCCGACTGGCAATATCCGGGCGCGTCGGCGGAAGAGCAGATCAGGACTGCCTGCGGCCGCGAGCGCGTCGATTTCATCAATGCCGGTCATGTAGCGGCCACACTGATGGGCGACACCATCGCCACCAACATGTTCATGCTGGGTTACGCCTGGCAAAAGGGCTGGGTGCCGCTCGGCCTGGACGCCCTGGTGCGGGCCATCGAACTGAATGCCGTGTCGGTCGAGTTCAATCGCCAGGCGTTTGCCTGGGGCCGGCATGCGGCCTGCGACCTCGCCGCAGTTGAAAAACTGGCCCGCACCGAGGACGCCGCAGCGCACGTGATCGAGTTCAAGCGCAACCCCAGGCTCGACGATGTCATCGCCTTGCGCGTCGAGTTCCTTACCGCTTATCAGAACGCCGCCTACGCGCAGCAATATCGCGACTTTGTCGAAGAGGTGCGTACGGCGGAAAACCGCCTGGGCCACGATGGCCGCGCGCACCGTTTGACGGATGCGGTGGCGCGCTACCTGTTCAAGCTGATGGCCTACAAGGATGAGTACGAGGTGGCGCGCCTGCACGCCGATCCTGCATTCCGGGAAAAGATCGCCGGCATGTTCGAGGGCGATTACAAGATCAAATACCATCTGGCGCCGCCGCTGATGGCCAAGCGCGATGCCAGGGGCCATTTGGTGAAGCGCGAATACGGGCCCTGGATGCTGCAGGCATTCCGCCTCCTGGCGCCGCTGAAACGCCTGCGCGGCTCGGCGCTCGACGTGTTCGGCTATACGCAGGAGCGCAGGACGGAGCGCGCGCTGATCGGCCAGTACCGGCAAACCATTGCCTCGCTCCTGCCGAAGCTGCATGCCGACAAGCTGGCGCTGGCGGTGGCGATTGCCAGCATTCCGGAAACCATTCGCGGCTACGGCCATATCAAGGAGCACAACCTGCGTGAAGCGCGGGAAAAAGAAGCCACCCTCCTGACGGCGTTTCATGCCCCCGTTGCCCCCATGCCCGCGCCAGCGGACAAGAAACAGGTTGCCCTGACCTGAGTATCCCGGCTGCGGCGTCACATTCCGGTTGGCGCCGCAGCTAGCCGGGCAATATGTTTTTGAGCAAGATAACCACTCTTGTTTAATTATTATCAATTCGACTACGGGAAGAATAAACTTTTTAAGTCCCCGCCTGCCTACAACTAAAGATGCGAATGTCTTTCGTATCTTCAATTTTTCATCGGGAAGCATTTCCTGCCTGTCCCATCAATTCAAGAAACAGGACATATCATGCAATCGCAAGTTACCGAGTGGAGTACGGCGCTCATGAGTTCTCTGGCTGCGGCAATGGCCTTGTTTTTTTCGGGGATTCCCAAAATCCTTGGATTCGCCATCATTGTCATTGTCGGCTGGATTATCTCGTCGCTGGCGGTAAAGGCCGTTGCCGCGTTGTTAAGAACCATCAAGTTCAACGACATGGCGCAGCGCTCGGGATTTTCCGGCTTTGTGCGAAAAATGGGGACCGACACGGATTCTGCCGGCATGATCGCGGTTGCCGTGAAATGGTTTATTCGCCTGGTCACGCTGGTTGTCGCCTTTGACGCGCTCGGTCTGCCGGCGGTGTCGGACGTGTTGCGCCAGTTGCTGCTCTGGTTACCGAATGTGGTGGTGGCACTGGTGGTGCTGGTGATCGCCGGCCTGGCGGCAAACGCCCTGAGCAGGCTGGTGCGCGGCGCGGCTGCGGAAGGCGGCTTGAAAAATCCGGATTTACTGGCCAAAGTCGCATCCGGCCTGGTCTGGGCATTCGGCATCGTCGTCGCCGTCAACCAGATCGGCATTGCCACGACCCTGGTCAATACGCTGTTCATGGCTGTAACCGGGGCGCTGGCGCTGGCGCTCGGCCTTGCATTCGGCCTGGGCGGTCGGGATACTGCTTCGCAGATCGTGCGCAACTGGTATGGCAAAGGCCAGCAGAACCAGACACAACTGGAGATGGCCATGCATGCTGCGGCCGGCTCCAGCGGCGAAAGCCCTGTCTTGCAGACGCCGGTCGGTTCGATTGTCGAACGACGCTCCATGCAACGCCGCAAGGCAGGGTAGCCAATGTCTGGTGGAGCCTTTCAATACGAGTGCAGGCGTGATTAAAAGGGGTGTCGGCGGCATGCCTGAATGAGGACGATATCACCGGACTCAAGGGCATGCTCATCTGTTCAAGAAGGAGAAATGATCATGAAACGTATAATTTTTTTTGCAATGCTACTCGCTGTTGCGGCTTGCGGGAAAAAACAGGAAACAGTGGTAGTGCCGCCGTCCACGACCATGCCGCAGGCCGCGCCTGAAACGACGACGCTGCCACCGATGACGACCGCCACTGCGGCGGAAACCACCTTGACCTCCGAGGCAGCGACAACGACGACCCAGAAATCGTCTGCTGCGCCCGGAACAGGTCAGTCTGCGGGAGGCATGCAATCTTCAGGTTCGGCGGGATCGGACTCGTCTGCAGGAGGCATGCAATCCGGGGCTGCAGGATCCGCAAAGGCTGCAGGCGCAGCACAACCGTCGCAATCACTGGGTGCCGAACAATCCGCCGGCGTCGGACAGTCTGCCGGCTCAGGCCAGTCTTCGGCAGCCTCTGGCGCGGGCGACTACACGGTGAATGCGGGCGACACGCTGGCCGGAATTGCACGCGAGCATAACCTGAGTTACCGCGATCTCGCCCGCTGGAACAATATCCAGAATCCGGACCGGATCAGCAAGGGCCAGACGCTCAGGCTAGCCGCACCCTGAAAGGTGCAGCCGGCACTGCATTGCGCATGGGATGCGGGGTGGTGAAAATGGGCGCCTAGTCGAAATCGAACAGGTCGCTCAGGAAGCCTTCCCGCTTCTTTTTCTTGTAGGGGGCGTGCTGCTGAGGATAGCCTTGGCTATGCTGTTGACGCGGGTCGCCGGCGTTCTGTTGCTGCGCTTGCGCTGGATAAGGCGGTGGGGCGACTGGCGCCGCCGGCGCTGCGCCTTGTGCCGGCAAGCCGGCAGCGGAACGGTCGATAATCTTGTCGAGTTCGCCGCGGTCGAGCCAGACGCCACGGCATTTCGGGCAATAGTCAATTTCAATTCCCTGTCGCTCGGACATGACGAGATCGGCATCGATACAAATGGGACATTTCATCAATAATCCTCCTTCAAGTAAACTATAAGAATGTGCAACTGTCGTTGACGGCGGTTGCAGCAACCGGCGCAGGCCGACTTGGCGGTTCAGGAAAATGAAATTCGTCTCATGCACGTATGACCGGCATGCTCCGGCCATCCTGGAAATTTTCAACGAAGCGATCCTGCATTCGACCGCGCTATATGACTATCATCCCCGCACACCAGAAAGCATGGTTGCCTGGTTCGGCGCCCGCGCAGCCGGAAATTTCCCCGTCATCGGGCTCGAAAATGCGGCTGGCGAACTGCTGGGGTTCGGCACTTATGGCACTTTCCGCGCTTTCCCGGCCTATAAATATTCGGTCGAACATTCCATATATGTGGACAAAAGTCATCGAGGCAAGGGTTGTGGCGTGCTGTTGTTGCAATCACTCATCGACGCGGCACGGTTGCAGCAATTGCATGTGATGGTTGGTGGTATCGATGCTGAAAATACCGCCAGTATCGCCTTGCATCGCAAGCTTGGTTTCGAGCATGCCGGCACGATCCGCCAGGCCGGTTTCAAATTCGGCCACTGGCTGGATTTGGCATATTTCCAACTGATTCTTGAAACGCCGCACCTGCCGATGGAAGGGTGAGGCGTTCTCATGCATAATCGGTGTACCCAGCTAAAAATTTCTTGAATGCAATCAAATATCCAAGCCCAACTCTTAAATGCGTTGGATCTCTTGCTCGACGTCGTGTGCGTTGTCGACTGCGATGGGCATTTTGTTGCGGTCAGTGCGGCTTGCGAGAAGGTTTTTGGCTATACGCAGGAAGAAATGATCGGCAAGCCTATGATTGACCTGGTGTTGCCGGCGGATCGGGAGCGTACATTGGTGGCCGCCTCCGGCGTCATGGCTGGCAACCCATTGCGCAATTTCGAGAACCGTTACGTCCGCAAGGATGGGCAAGTGGTGGATATCATGTGGTCGGCCAGCTGGTCGGAGGGCGATCAGTTGCGCCTGGCCGTGGCGCGCGATATTACGCTGTACAAGCAAGCCAGTGCGCGCCTGCGGTATCTGGCGCAATATGATGCCTTGACCGGATTGCCCAACCGGGCGTTGTTCGAGGACCGGTTGCAGGTTGCATTGACGCGCGATGCGCGCAATGGCCAGCATCTGGCGTTATTGTTCATTGACCTGGATGACTTCAAGCCTGTCAACGATCAATTCGGCCATGCAGTGGGTGATTTGCTGTTGCAGCAAGTGGCGGCGCGCATTCATGGCTGCGTGCGCGAGTCGGATACGGTAAGCCGGATTGGCGGTGATGAATTCGTCGTGCTGCTGGATGTGATCCATTCCCTGCAAAATGCCGAGAAGCTTGCAGAAGAAATCTGCGTTGCCATTCGTGCCCCGCTGGTCGTTGCGAGCCATACCGTGCAAGTATCGGCCAGTATCGGCATTGCCCTCCATCGTCAGCATGGGACGGATCCGGTACAGCTGATGCGCAGTGCGGACATCGCCATGTATGCTGCAAAACATGCCGGTGGCAATCAATGCCGCAGCGCAGTGCACGAAAGCTTTACATGATGAAATATTGTCTTACATCAAACTTTTAGCAAGTCACCGTATTGGTACGCTTGCCGTGCACTAGCATGGAACTCCACCCACGTTCGTCAATGGAGGTTCCATGTCAGTTGCCAAAGTCATTGAAGTCATCGCCCAGAGCGACAAGAGTTTCGAAGATGCCGCTCAACAAGGGATTACCCGTGCCACCGATTCATTAAGCGATGTCACGGGCGCGTGGATCAAGGACCAGAAGGTCACTGTCTCCGGCGGCAAGATTACCGAATACCGCGTGGTGATGAAAGTGACCTTCGTGCTCAAGGGTTAGCGCTTTTTCAGGATCGAGCCCAGGACGCCGCGGATGATTTCGCGGCCCACTTGCGAACCGATGCTGCGTGCCGCCGATTTCACCAGCGCCTGCACGGGCGAATCGCGCCGGCTGCCACCGCCGAGCAAGCCGCCCAGCATGCCACCGAACCCGCCACCGCTATTCTCTTCCTCTTGCTGGCGGCCACCGCGCGATGCCTGGCCGTTTGGCCCCACGTTGTTTTGATCCGCGTTTTGCGCTTCTGCCTGCTTGGCGGCGACGACGCGCGCGGTGAGTTGTTCATGCGCCGATTCGCGGTCCACAGTCTTTTCATAGATGCCCGCTACCACGGATGTCGCCATGGCAGCCTTGCGTTCCTCGGGCGTGACCGGGCCGATTTGCGAACCTGGCGGCAGGATGTAGGCACGTTCGACGATCTGCGGGCGACCCTTTTCATCCAGGAAGGATACCAGCGCCTCGCCCACGCCCAGTTCGGTGATGACCTGGGCGGTATCGAGCGCGGGGTTGGGGCGGAAGGTCTCGGCGGCCGCCTTGACGGCCTTCTGGTCGCGCGGGGTGTAGGCGCGCAGCGCATGCTGCACGCGGTTGCCGAGCTGGCCGAGGACGGTGTCGGGAATGTCCAGCGGGTTTTGCGTGATGAAGAATACGCCCACGCCCTTGGAGCGGATCAGCCGCACGACCTGTTCGATTTTTTGCAGCAGCGCCTTGGGCGCTTCGTTGAAAAGCAGGTGCGCCTCATCAAAGAAAAACACCATCTTTGGCTTGTCGAGGTCGCCGACTTCCGGCAGGTTTTCAAACAGTTCCGACAGCATCCACAGCAGGAAGGTCGAATACAGGCGCGGTGAATTCATCAGCTTGTCGGCGGCGAGAATATTGACGACACCCTGGCCCTTGCTGTCGGTTTGCAGCAGGTCGTCGATATTGAGCATCGGTTCGCCGAAGAATCGGTCGCCGCCCTGTTCCTCGATGCCGATGATGCCGCGCTGGATGGCGCCGATGCTGGCCGCTGAGATATTGCCGTAGCTGGTGCGGAAATCGGCGGCATTGTCGCCCACGTGCTGCAGCATGCTGCGCAAGTCCTTGATGTCGAGTAGCAGCAAGCCATTGTCATCGGCAATCTTGAAGACCAGTTGCAGCACGCCTTCCTGGGTATCGTTCAGGTTCAGCATGCGCGACAGCAAAAGCGGCCCGAGGTCGGAAATGGTGGCGCGCACCGGGTGGCCCTGTTCGCCGAACACGTCCCAGAAGGTGACCGGGCAAGCCCCCCATTTCGGCTCTTCCAGTCCCAGCGACGCCAGGCGCTTGGAAAGCTTTTCCGAAGGTGCGCCGGCCTTGGCCATGCCCGACAGATCGCCCTTGACGTCGGCCATGAACACCGGCACGCCAATGCCCGAGAGCGCTTGCGCGACAACTTGCAGTGTCACGGTCTTGCCGGTGCCGGTGGCGCCGGTGATGCAGCCATGGCGGTTAACCAGGTTCGACAACAATTCGAGGTCAACAGCGGGCTTCGGATGAGTATTCCTGGCGATCGGCAAAAGAATGGACATGGTGGACCCCTGAAGTGATGACGGATGAATGAAATTACGTTTTTTGCTTGAATTGCCGGTAACCCCGTGCGCGCAATTCGCAAGCCGGGCAATGACCGCAACCATGGCCCCAGTCATGCAGCACGCCGCGTTCGCCCAGATAGCAGGTGTGGGTGCCGCTGCGAATCAGCTCGACCAGCGCGGCGCCACCCAGATCTTGCGCCAGGCGCCAGGTCGCTGCCTTGTCCAGCCACATCAGCGGGGTTTCCAGCTTCAGGCGGGTCGCCATGCCAAGGTTGAGCGCCACTTGCAGGGCTTTCATGGTGTCGTCGCGGCAATCAGGATAACCGGAAAAATCGGTTTCGCACATGCCCCCGACCAGCACATCCAGCCCGCGCCGGTAAGCCACGGTGGCGGCAACCGTCATGAATAAAAGATTGCGTCCAGGCACAAAAGTATTTGGCAAGCCATTGTCCTGCATGCTGATTTCGACGTCGCTGGTCAGTGCGGTGTCGGAAATGGCGGAAATGAGGGCCATGTCGACCAGGTGGTCTTCTCCCAGCTTGCCGTTCCATTCAGGCGACAGCGCGCGGATCTGGTCAAGCAGGGCGGGGCGCACCGTCAGTTCGATGGCGTGGCGCTGGCGATAGTCGAAGCCAATGGTTTCCACCCTTGGGTAGCGCGCCAGGGCCCATGCCAGGCAAGTGGCCGAATCCTGGCCGCCGCTGAACAGGACGAGTGCGCCATTGTTTATGCTCATGGAATCGCAATAAGGGTAATCAGGAAAGTGCCATTATAGGCTGTGCCGGCCGCCTTATTTGCAACTTCATTTGCGCGTGATTTTTTGCAGGGTTTGCTCGATGACTTCGCCGCCTTCCTCGGAAAAACGGATCTTCACCGGATACCATTCGAGCGCCGGCGCCAGCCAGATGTCGAGTTGCTGTTCGTCGCTGCCTGTGGGTAGCTGGCGCGCTACCCTGATGGCATCGATGACGCCCATGGGCGTGGTGACTTTTTCTGTCTTGCCGACGATGAAATTCCAGGGTTGCGCGTCGGTGCGTCCGGCGACGAAGTAGGGCCAGTTCGATCCGGCCATGAATTTTTTCGCGGCAGCACGGGCGTTGCCGACCAGTTGCCAGGTAATGCTGGAGCGATCCTGTTCGCCGCCCATGAGTGGGTAGGTTTCCTCCGAAGCGGAAAAACTCAGCATCCCGGTATCGCGGTTGAACGCGACACTGGTGGCCCTCTTGCGAAAGGTCTTTTCGGTGGCGGTGGCGGGCGCCAGGCCATAGGCATCGATGGCCCCCTCGCTGGTAGACGTCTGAAGTTTGCCCAGCAACATCGCGCGCGCCTCGACATTGAGCAGGTACTTGCCAGCGGCCGCCTGCCATTTCACCAGGGCGCTGCCATCCAGCGTGACGCCGCTGTGGCGCGCCTTGATGACATAGTCGAGATCGGCCGAGGGCGGCAGGTTGAAGGGGCGCTTGGGCAAGGATGGGGCGTCGGCGGCTTGGGCCGGTAGCGCCATGCCTGCCGTCAGCACGGCAGTTGCGGCATATCCGCACAGGAAACGGAAAATCGGGTTCATGCGTGTTGGCTTGATCTACAAAAAATGCGGCATAAAGCCAGAAGGATACGCCAAGAATGCCATCCGCACTGCCGCGGCGGGGCAGCGAATGGCGGCTAGCGGGGCGCCGCCGCGTCGAGCCGGGACAGCGACAGGTCGAGGTATTCGCCATTGGATTCGGTATAGCGCAGCTTTACCGGATACCAGTTGCGCGCGGGCGCCAGCCAGATATCGATGGTCTGGTCCCTGTCGCCGGGGCTTGGCGCCCGCCGTACATGCCAGGTACGCAGCTTGCCCAACCCGACTTCGATCTCTTCTTCGCCGAGCACCTGGATATGCCAGGTGCCGCCGTCACGCACGCCGGCAATGAACAGCGGGATTTGCGCATCGCGCACAAACCGTGCCGCATCGCCACGGCCGATTGCCGCCAGTTGCCAGACGATGCTGGCGCGATCCTGTTCGCCACCCTGCAGCGCAAAAGTCTTGGCCGATGTGGAGAAGCTGATTTGGTTGCGCTCGCGGTTGAAGAAAGTGTCGGTTTGCGGACGCCGGAAACGCTTTTCCGAATATTGTTCAGGGGCAATGCCAAATGCATCCGTCTGTCCGCGGCTGCTGAAGTCGAGCAGGGATACAAACAGAATGCCGGCCTTGCCATTGATCGTGTAATGGCTGCCGTTGAATTGCCAGGTGATGGACCCGTTGCCATACACCATCTGGCCATCACGCTGCGCCTCGACATCGTATTGCAATGTGGCCGAGGGCGGCGGATCGATCTTGTAGCGGTTATTTTCGGCTGCGGCTGCGGCTGCGGCTGCGGGTGCGCTTTGCGTGGCGGCCGCTGGACTGGGCGTCGCCAGGCTCGCGTCGCTGAAGGCTGCATCGGCCAAGCCAGGGTTGGCGGGCATCGGTGCCTGCGCAGCGGTGCCGGGGCCTGGCTCGGCGATGGCGGTCGTGGCTGGGGTTGCTGGCGGCGCACTTTCGGGCACGCTTGCGGGCGGGCGCGGCGGTTTCGGCTTGGCGGCAGGCGCGATTTTGCTGCGCCGCGCCGGCGGGGGCGCGGCTGGTGCCGGCTGCGCCTGCACCAGCACGGTACGCAACACTTCGGGTGGCGCGTTATCCGGGGCTTGCGCGGGCAAGCCGACATAGCCGCCTACCCAGTTCAGTGTCAGCGCATGCAGCAGCAGTGACAGCAGGCCGACCACGAGCCAGCGCCGCCAGCGCCAGGCGCGTGCAGACGGTGGCCTGCCATCGGGACGGGGAAAATTCATGGCGCCGCGCGACAAGTAAAGCAGGGTGAATGGAAGAAGGCCGGAATCATTTGCTCAAGTGTATCTGTATCTGTGCCTGTTTGTAAGGCGACATGGCAAAGCTGTTTTCTGGCTTCCCTGGGCGTAAAATCCCCTATTTTATCCATACCGGTATGCTACCCCTCAAATTCTTGCGCCTGGCGCTGGCCACCAGCTTGCTGGCAATCACTGGAACGGCATTTGCCGCCCCGGCTGCGGCCGCCGCGCCGATCACGATCGGCATGATCGATGGCGTCTCCGGGCCCTTTGCCAATGCCGGTGAAGCGGTGCGCCGCAACCTGCAGCTGGCAATTGAACGTATCAATGCCCGTGGCGGCGTGCGCTTGCCGCACGGAGCGCGACCGCTGGCGCTGGCGGTCTTCGACAACAAGCAAGGCGTTGAGGAGTCGCTAGTGGCATTTCGGCAATTAACTGACCAGGATATTCCCTTTCTCGCCCAAGGCAACAGCTCGGCGGTCGCGGCAGCGCTGGTCGACGCGGTCGACAAGCACAATACGCGCAGGCCCGCCCGGCGCGTGCTGTTTCTGAATTATTCCGCGGTCGATCCGGCACTGACGAATGAGAAATGCAGTTTCTGGCATTTTCGTTTCGATGCCAATGCCGACATGCGCATGCATGCCCTGACGGAAGTGATCAAGTCGGATACGCGCGCCAGGCGCATTTACCTGATCGGCCAGGATTACAGCTTTGGCCGCCAGGTCGCCAAGGCGGCCCGTGCGCAGTTGGCAGCCAAGCGCCCGGATATCGAGATAGTCGGCGATGAGTTGCACCCGATCGGCCGCATCAAGGATTTCGCGCCGTATCTAGCCAAAATCAAGGCAGCCGGCGCCGACGCCATTGTCACGGGCAACTGGGGCAATGACCTGACCTTGCTGGTCAAGGCGGCGCGCGACGCCGGCCTGGCGCTGAAGTTCTACACGTTCTACGGCAACGGCCTGGGCGCGCCCGCAGCACTGGGCGACGCCGGTGTTGACCGCGTGCGCGCCGTGGCGGAATGGCATCCGAATGTGGGCGGCGCCGCAAGCGATGCATTTTACGGGGAATTCAAAAAACGCTATCCTCGCCCGGAGGACGATTACGTACACCTGCGCATGCAGCTGATGGTCGACATGCTCGCCGCGGCAATCGAGAAGGCTGGCACCACCGATGCAGCAGCGGTGGCCCATGCCCTGGAAGGGGCGGCATACCGCAATGCCTTTCACCAGGCCACCATGCGGGCCGCCGACCACCAGCTGATCCAGCCCCTGTATGTCTCGGTGATGAAGCGCCAGGCCGATGGCGGCATCCGTTACGACAATGAAGGCAGCGGCTACGGTTTCAAGACAGAGCGCTACCTGCCTGGGCCGGCGACTGCCCTGCCAACTTCTTGCCAGATGGTACGACCACAGTGAAGGCAGTCAGCCTGACAGCAGGAAGTCTTTAACGCACGGGGCAACCCGGTCCTTGAACTCGCCCCTGCTTCAGCACTCCAATTCAAGCAATTTCAGACGCAAGATTTTTTGTCACGTAGTGTAAAAACCTGGGGGCATGGCCATGTCGACCTCAAGCGAGACCAGTAAAAATGCGCCGCCGGAAATCCATCCCGGCGATGCTGCATTCCCCGGCACACCTGGCACTGGCGAAGATGTTTGTCCGCGCTGCAAGGGGACAGGCATGGACCATGGTCAGGATTGCCCGGATTGCGGCGGCACCGGCCGCATCGTCGAGGGCATCGGCGGCGGTTAACCGCCATTGCTTTCTTCAATGCCCATGGCGCAAGCTGCCGGATGCAGGTCAGAGCTTCCAGCCGTAGGCAATGCCGATGATGTTTTCGCGCAGGTTGACGTTGGCATTGCCGCCGCCAAAGCCCCCTGGCGGGAAGCCCGGCGGAATGGAATTGGCGCCGTTCACCGTCTTGCCGAAGGCGTGCGCATAGTAGCCCGTCAATTCGCCGCCGCCCGGCGCAGTCCAGGTGGCGCCTGCGGTCAGGTGTTTCTGCACCACGCCCGGCGCCAGGATGTTGAAGAAGGTCTCTGACGAACGCACAGGCTGGGTGGCGTAGCTGACGCCGCCGCGCACCGTCAGGTCTTGCCGCAGTCGCTGGCTGAGGCCAAGTTTCAGCACAGTGACGTCGCGCCAGCCAAAGCCCGGCGCATTGGCCGAACCCAGCGGCTGTCCTGCGAAGAGCGGCGCCACCGGGTTGCCCACCGATCCGACCTTGCTGTAGCGGATATGCTGCACGTCTGCTGCCAGCGTCAGGGCTTTCGTCGCCTCGAAGGCCACGCCAACACCGAAATTCTCCGGGATGTCGAAGCCGCCGTTGTCGGCAAACAGGCCGCGGTACTTGTCGAAGCGGCCGTCGATCTTCGATGCCCAGGTTGCGCCCAGTGTCAGGCCCGCTGCCACCTTGCCGGTCCAGCCCAGGCGCACGCCGGCGCCATTGCTGGTATCGGTGCCCTGGTCGCTGACATTGCCGGGGGCGGTGGAAAAGCCGCCGAAGATGCCGATGCCCTGGGCTTTGAAGCGCTGGTGCGCCAGCACCAGGGCAGCGCCAAGCGCATGGTCCTCATTGACTTTGTATGCCACCGACGGTGAAATGAAAACTTGTTCCAGATTGATGCCGGCCTTGCCGGCGGCGCCAAAGCGTGCATAGGGATTGGTGGCGTAGTCGGTGTTCATGCCACCATTGCCGAAAACCGCGATGCCAACGTGCGTGGTCGCGTCAAGCTTGCGGGTGTAGCCGAATTCAGGAATGAAAAACGCTTTCTTGTCGCTGCCCGAGTAGCTGGCGTTCGGGCCAAAGGCGTTGCCGGCGATATCGCCGCCGCGGCGCGGCGCAAACAGGGACAGGCCGAGGTCGAGACGGTCGCCCACGGCAGCGATGCCCGCCGGGTTGGAGGCGGCAGCCAGGGCATCCTGGGGCAAGGCGATGCCGACGCCGGCAATGCCAAGCGACTTGGCGCCGTAACCATGGGAAAAATAGCCATTGGTGGCATGGGCGACAACGGGCGCCAGCAGCGCTGCCGCGATGGCCAGAGGGCGAAGGGGAAAGTGAATCGTGGTCATTTTTTCGTTGATGGTTTCTGATGTTTGCCAAGCCGCGAGCGGCAACCTGATTTGTTGCTCTAAAGCATGGCAGAACAGGGCGGCAAACCAAACGAAGAAATCTGCATAAACAAATAAGGATTTTTTTGCGCAGCAAAGACCGCAACATCAATCCATGGGCCAGTGCTGGCCATCCGCAACACTGGATTTTGCTTTTCCGGCAATGTTGTACACTTTGGTCAGGGCTTACAAAACGGAAATTGCCGCTTTAATATGAATTCGGTCAAATATCTGCTAGGCTGAAAAAATACTTACATCAAACGGAGACTGCCATGTCCAAATCCACCCCATCCGCCATTCCTGGTGTCAGCATGATGACGGATACCCTGGATTTTTTTAAAAACATGTGGGAGAACGTGCCTGGCATGAACTTGCCCGGCATGAAACACATTCCAGGCATGGTCATGCCGACCCTGTCGGTGGACGAGATTGAAAAGCAGATCAAGGATCTGAAGGCGGTTGAATCCTGGCTCGCGCTGAACCTAAACATGCTGCAGGGAACCATCCAGGCGCTGGAAGTCCAGAAGGCCACGATTTCCACCTTGCAAACCATGGGCGAGACCTTTACCGCCGCCATGCAGCCGCCGTCCACGGACGCTCACGCGGAAAAGCCGGCATTCCAGTCGCCGTTTTCTGCTGCATCCGCCGCAGCTGAAAAATCTGCCGCCACGGAAAAGGCTGCGGCAGAGAGGGCTGCCGATGCGGCCGCTGCCAGGGAAAAATCGGCTGCGCGCGAAAAGCGCGTGGCCGAAGCGGCCGAAGCTGTCGGAAAATCCCCGGTTCAGCCCGCCCTTGATGCCACTGCAGCGATGGCCGACGCCATGCAGCCGCTGGCCAATCCGGCGGCGTGGTGGGGCATGCTGCAAGACCAGTTCAAGCAGGCGGTCGATACCGCAGCTGCGATGACGCCGGACGCCACAATGCCCCGCGCTGAACCCGCCTCCGGGGCTGCCAAGTCGTCGGCAAAATCGGGCGCGCCGGAAAAGGCGGAAGCAACGTCAACCCCGCGCAAGCGCAAGCCCGCGCCCAAGGCATAATGGCGGGCGGCCGCGTGCCGCCTAGCCAAAACGCCTGGCGGCATCGAGCGCGAGACCCGCGCCGATGCTGCCGAACAGATCCCCTTCTACCCGCCGCGCTGTTGGCAGGGCCTGTGCAATTTGCCTGCGCAGCATCGGCACGCCGCTTGAGCCGCCGGTAAAGAAGACCGTATCGACTGCATCCGGGCTTATGCCGGCATCATCCAGCAAGCCAAGCACGGCACTTTCGACCTTGCCAACCAGCGGTGCAATCGCGGCATCGAAGCGCTCGCGTTGCAGCGTTACTTCGACAGGCTGACGCAAGCGGTCGAGTGTCAGTTGCGCCGTGTCGGCGTCCGAGAGCGCGATCTTGCCCTGCTCGATCTGGAAGGCCAGCCAGTGGCCTGCGCGCTGCTCGATCAGGTCGAGCAGGCGGTCGAGCTTGTCGCGCTCGACCGCATCGCGGTAGATATCCCTGAGCTGGTTTTCCGCCTGGCGCGTGTACGCCAGGTTAATCGTGTGCCAAGTCGCCAGGTTGAAGTAATAGCTCGACGGCATTTCGGTATTGTTCTTCAGGCGGCTGCCCAGGCCGAACAGTGGCATGACCCCTGACAGGCTCAGGTACTTGTCGAAATCGGTGCCGCCGATATGCACCCCTGCATTGGCCAGGACATCCTCGCGGCGGTCGATCTTGCCGGCACGCTGCGGCGACAGGCGCACCAGGGAAAAATCCGAGGTGCCGCCGCCGATATCGGCGATTACGACCAATTCTTCGCGCGCCAGTGTCGATTCATAATCGAACGCGGCGGCGATCGGCTCGAACTGGAAGGCGATTTCCTTGAAGCCGGCGCCGCGGGCAATTTCTTCCAGCGTGCGCTCGGCCAGGCGATCGGCCACGGGGTCTTCATCGACAAAAAATACCGGCCGCCCGAAGACGGCTTGTTCGAAGGGGCGGCCGGCAGCCTGCTCGGCGCGCGTCTTGAGCGCTGCAATGAATTGCGACAGCAAGTCGCGGTAGCGCAGGGCGCGTCCCAGGACCTCGGTCTGGCCATCGATCAGGCTCGAGCCGAGCAGGCTTTTGAGGGAACGCATCAGGCGGCCTTCGCCGCCTTCCAGATAGGTGGCCAGCGCGGCGCGGCCGAAATGGATGCTGTCTTCCTCGGCGTTGAAGAATACCGCCGAGGGCAGGGTGGCTTTGCCATCTTCGAGGGGCAGGAGCGCGGATTGCCCGGGCCGGCTCCAGCCGACCGTGGAATTGGATGTGCCGAAGTCGACGCCGCATGCTTCAGTCATGACGTTTTGCCATCTTTGTGCGAGATTGAACGGGGCCGCAATGATATGCGATTCCATGCAGTCTGGCTAAAAATTTCTTTGCTTCGCGAAACTGCGCCAGGCACCTCGGATCATTATGCCAACGGCATGTCGCTAATTTCCTGTTCCGCGAAGGCGCAGCGCATTGGTAATGACCGACACTGAACTCAGGCTCATTGCAAGCGCGGCGAAAATTGGCGAAAGAAGCTGCCCCGTGAACGGATAGAGCAATCCAGCCGCCAGCGGAATCCCGAGCGCGTTATAGACAAAGGCAAAAGTCAGGTTCTGATGCATGTTGCGCACGGTGGCGACCGAAATTGCCCGGGCCCGGGCAATGCCGCGCAAATCCCCCTTGACCAGCGTCACATGGGCGCTGTTCATTGCCACATCGGTGCCGGTCCCCATCGCCACGCCGACATTCGCCCTGGCCAGCGCAGGGGCATCGTTAATACCGTCGCCCGCCATGGCCACGATCTTGCCCTGCGCTTGATAGCGCTCCACGAGGTTCAGTTTGTCCTGAGGCTTGACCTCGCCATAGACCTCGGCAATGCCGAGCTTTGCCGCGACCGATTTTGCGGTTGTCACGCCATCGCCGGTCGCCATGATGACCGTAACCCCGGTTTGCTTGAGCAATTTCAGGGCTTCCTGCGTCGTCGCCTTGATCGGGTCGGATACCGCTACCAGGCCCACCAGTTGTCCGTCCGCCGCCAGGTACATGACAGAGGCGCCTTCGCCGCGCAAGGCTTCCGCCTCGCTGGACAATGGGTGCCAGTCGACTTTTTCATCGTCCATCAGTTTGGTATTGCCCAGCGCAAGGCGATGGCCGGCCACCACGCCGCGCACGCCGATGCCGCTGGACGACTCGAACGACGCTGGCTTGTGCAGTTCAAGACCGCGCTTGCGCGCTTCGGCAACAATCGCATGCGCCAAGGGATGCTCGCTGCCCTGGTCGATGCTGGCCGCGGCCAGCAACACGTCTTCCTCGCTGAAGCCAGCAGCGGGAATGATGCGGTCGAAAGCTGGCTTGCCTTCGGTCAGCGTACCGGTCTTGTCGACAATTAGGGTATCGACTTTCTTGAAACTTTCAATGGCGGCAGCATCCCGGAACAACACGCCCTGGGTCGCCGCACGTCCGGTCGCCGCCATGATCGACATCGGCGTTGCCAGGCCCAACGCGCAGGGGCAGGCGATGATGAGGACCGCGACGGCATTGACGAAGCCGAAGACCCAGCTGGGTTGCGGGCCGACGAGGCCCCAGGCGACAAAGGTGGCCAACGCAATCAGGCCGACGACGATCACGAAATAGCCGGCGACCACGTCTGCCAGGCGTTGCATGGGTGCACGCGAGCGCTGCGCCTGTGCCACCATTTGCACGATTTGCGAGAGCATGGTTTGCGAGCCGACCACTTCCGCACGCATCACCAGGCTGCCGCTGGTGTTGATCGTGGCGCCGATCACCTTGTCGTCTGGTCGCTTGGTCATGGGCATCGGTTCGCCGGTCAGCATCGATTCATCCACGGCGCTTTCACCCTCCAGGACGATGCCGTCGACAGGGACTTTCTCGCCGGGTCGGATGCGCAGCATGTCGCCGATATGCACATGTGTCAGCGGAATATCCTCTTCGGTGCCGTTCTCCTGGATACGGCGCGCGGTTTTAGGGGCGAGTCCGAGCAGGGATTTGATCGCCGCGGAGGTCTGGGAGCGGGCCCTTAATTCCAGAATTTGCCCGAGCAATGTCAGCGAAACGATGACTGCGGCCGCCTCGAAATAGACGCCGACACGGCCGTCCTGCCTGAAGGCTGCCGGAAACAATTCAGGTGCAATCGTAGCGGCCACGCTATAGCCGAAAGCCGCCAGCACGCCCAAGCCGATCAGGGTCCACATGTTGGGGCTGCGCCTGGCGATGGATTGCGCGCCGCGTGCAAAGAATGGCCAGCCTGCCCAGAGCACCACCGGGGCGCTCAAGGCGAATTCAATCCAGTTCTGGTAGGGGATTCCGCCATGGAAGAACTGGTGCGCGCCCATCGCCAGCATCGTCACAGTCACCGTCAGCGGCAAGGTCCACCAGAAGCGCCGGCGGAAGTCCTTGAGCTCCGGGTTTTCCTCTTCCTCCAGTTCCGGAATCAGCGGCTCCAGCGTCATGCCACACTTGGGGCAATTGCCCGGCGTCGGCTGGCGGATTTCCGGATGCATGGGACAGGTGTAAATCGTCCCGGCCATCGTCGCATCATGCGCAGGTGCGTGATGGTGCGCATGCTCATGATGGTGGTGGACGTCTTTTTCCATTTGCTGATCCTTGATTTTTTTGCGCCGGAATGCCGGGAAAGATTAATTTCCGGGCGCCTGCGATCCCATATGCTCTTTCATCATCTGCATTTCGGATTGCATCATTTCCATGTGTTTTTTCATCGTCTCCGGCGACATGGTTTTCATATGCTCAGTCATCATCGAGCGCCGTTCTTCCGGCGTCTTTGCACCCATCATTTTTTCGTGCATCTCGCACATCGATTTCATCTCGGCATCGGACATCATCATGCCTTTGCCCATGGATCCTGCGCCCATCCCCATCCCCATTTTTCCTTGGGTTGAAGCAGAGTCAGGATGGTGTTGTTGATGCCGTGCTTGCGCAGCCGGGTCGGTCACGCAAGCCGTTAACGTGACTGCAGCCAGGACAACCGCTACTGGCATTGCAAAAGGGAATGTCGATTTCATGATGCTCTCCTGTTAAAAAGAAACAATCGATTCAAGTGATTATCCGGAGACAGTCCTGGCACGCAATCAGCAGCACCAGATGTCAGCCTATTTCTGCACTTCCAATTCTGTCACCGTAAATTGCCCTTCGATCTTGTCGGCGACAAATTTAATCTTGTCGCCGGGCTTGACCTGGTCCAGCATGGCCGTGTCCTTGACGCGGAAAACCATCGTCATGGGCGGCATGCCGAGGTTTTTCAGTTCGCCATGCTTGATGGTCAGCTTGCCGGTGCCCTTGTTGACCTTCTTGATTTCGCCTTCGGTCAAGGCGGCGTCAGCCGATTTTTCGGAAGCCGCGGGTGCATTGGCGGCATGGTGGGCGTCGTTCGCCTGCGCCAGCGGTGCCAGGGAAATCGCCAGTGCGGCGGCCAGGGAAAATTTGCTCAGAATGTTCATGTCCGTTTCCCTCTTAATGGATTATTTGCCGTCGTAATGTTTGTAAACCGATTTCTGCCCTTTGCCCTGAACCAGGTATACGTCGTAGGGATCCTTGCGCGGCCCCTCCATGCCAGGCGAGCCCATCGGCATCGACGGCACCGCCAGGCCGACTGCCTTCGGTTTTTCCGCCAGCAGGCGCTTGATGTCGGCTGCAGGAACATGGCCTTCGATGGCGTAACCCGCCACTTTCGCGCTATGGCAGGAAGCGAGTTCCTGCGGAATGCCGAATTTCTCGCGATAGTCGGATGGGCTTTCGACGTTCTTCACCTTCACCTCGAAGCCATTTTCCTGCATGTGCTCGACCCAGCCTGTGCAGCAGCCGCAGTAGGCGCTTTTGTACACTTCGACCACCGGCCCTGCGGCGCTGGCCAGCAAGGGCAGCGCAAGTGCGCCGGCCAGAATGGTTTGCGAAAAAATGCGATGTTTCATATTTATCCTTTCGTGACTGTGATTTTCCCGACCATGCCGGCTTCAAAATGACCCGGTATCAGGCAGGCGTAATAAAACTCCCCGGCTTCGGTGAATTGCCAGACCATTTCCCCTTTTTTGCCGGCGGCGACATGGGTCATGAACGCCTCATCGTGCTCCATGCCCGGGTGCTGTTTCATCATCTCGTGATGCGACTGCAATTCGTCCATGGTGCCGATGACCATTTCATGCAAGACCTTGCCCTTGTTCCTGACGACGAAGCGTATCGTCTCGCCTTGCCTGACCTTGATGTCGCCGGGGACGAAGCGCATCTTGTCGTTCATGGCGATGGTGATGGTGCGGTCCGCCTTTTTCGGGTCGCCCTGTTTGCCAAAAGCGTGCTTTTCGTTTGAGATTGGCTCCGCCGCATCGTGGTTGGCATCCGATGCACCGGCGCCGGCCCATGCCGCGGGCGCTGCCGCTGCAATCGCGACTGAAAGAATCATCGCTTGCAGTCCAGCTTGAATTTTTGGGTGTGTTTTCATTTGCATTCCTGGAGTCGTTGGTTAGCGGTGTCCGTCATGGCCGGAGGGTTTGCGCACTTTCATCTCGACATTTGCCGGTTTGTTTGTCGGTTCCATGAGTTTTCCTCCGGGCGAGTTGTTGCGTGCCGGGGCTGGCGTTTCACCCTTCCATTCATAGGCGACCTTGCCGGCCGGGTGCTTGTACCAACCCGGGTCCGTGTAGTCGCCACGTTTCTGATCTCGGCGCACTTTCATTACCGTGAACATGCCACCCATCTCGACGCTGCCGAAGGGCCCCTGGCCGGTCATCATCGGCAGGGTATTGTCGGGAATCGGCATTTCCATCTGGCCCATGTCGCCCATGCCGCGCTCGCCCATGACCATGTAGTCGGGAACGAGTTTATTGATTTTCTCGACAATGCCGCGATGGTCCACGCCAATCATGGTCGGCACATTGTGACCCATCGGATTCATGGTGTGGTGCGACTTGTGACAGTGGAAAGCCCAGTCGCCCAGGTCGGTCGCCTCGAACTCCACCGCACGCATTTGGCCCACCGCCACATCGGTGGTGACTTCGGGCCAGCGCGAGGCGGGATTGGTCCAGCCGCCATCCGTCCCGGTCACCTCGAACTCGTGCCCATGCAAGTGGATGGGATGGTTGGTCATGGTCAGGTTGCCGATGCGGATGCGCACGCGGTCACCTTGCCGCACTACCATCGGGTCGATGCCCGGGAAGACGCGGCTGTTGAAGCCGAACAGGTTGAACTCAAGCATGGTGTTGATTTTGGGCGTGTAGGCGCCGGGCTCGATATCAAAATTATTCAGCAGGAAGACGAAGTCGCGATCCACCTTCATGAAGTCGGGGTTCTTCGGGTGCGTGACCCAGAAACCCATCATGCCCATCGCCATCTGGACCATTTCGTCGCCATGCGGGTGGTACATGAAAGTGCCGGGGCGTTTGGCCACGAATTCATACACGAAGGTCTTGCCGGACGGGATGGCGGGCTGGGTCAGCCCGGTGATGCCGTCCATGCCATTGGGCAGGCGCTGGCCATGCCAATGCACGCTGGTATGTTCCGGTAAGCGGTTGGTCACGAAGATGCGCACGCGGTCGCCTTCGACCACTTCGATAGTGGGGCCGGGCGACTGGCCGTTGTAGCCCCACAGGTTGGCTTTCATGCCGGGGGCGATTTCGCGCACTACGGGTTCGGCCACCAGGTGAAATTCCTTGACGCCGTTGTTCATGCGCCAGGGCAGCGACCAGCCATTGAGGGTCACGACCGGGTTGTAGGGCCGGCCATTGGGCGGCACCAGCGGTGGTTGCGTGGCGGCCTTGTCCATCGTCGCCGCCTCGGGCAACGAAGCCGCGCCGACCCGGCTGACGATCCCTGCGCCGACCATGGCCGCGGCGCCGGTAAAAAAATCTCTGCGTGAAACCATGACTGTTCCTTTTTAGTGTCCTGGTGCAGCTTCGGCGGATGCCGGCGTGCGCATAGTGGTGGCGCTGCCGCCGCCACTGCCATTGATGGCCGCCTGCAAATCGGTTTCAGCCAGCCAGTAGTCGCGCTGCGCCTCGATGGCGGCATTGACGCTGCCAATCTGGGTGCGCGCATCGGCCAGCAATTCGAAGACGCTGGCCAGCATGCCGTTGTAACGCAGGAGCACTTCGTCGGAAATCTTCTTGCGCAGGGGGACGACTTCGTCGCGGTAGTGGCGCGCCACGTCATACGTCGTGCGATAGGCGGAGTAGGCTTCGCGCACTTCCGAACGGGCGCGAATCGCAATGTCCGCGGTGCGATAGACGGATTGCATGTAGATGGCTTCGGCCTTCGCGACTTTCGCGCCGCTCCAGTCGAAAATCGGCAGCTGCAGCTCGATTTCATAACCGTTGCCGCGCGGCGCCCCGGTTTCGCTCTTGTTGGCATAACCGACATCCAGCACATTGATGAACCTGCTGGCTTTGGTCAGCCCAAGCGCCTTGGCCGTCGATTCAGCGCCGCGCTTGGCCATTTGAATGTCGAGCCGTTGCTGCATCGCTTGCGATTCGGCATCGTTGATCGTGTCAGGCGCCTTGGGTAAAGCCGGCAGGCGCTCCGGCAGCTGGAATGCGGTCTTGTCGCCCCATACGCCCATTAGCCGGGACAGCCGCTCCCGCGCTGCCGTGGCGTTGTGCCGCGCACGCGCAACCTGGGCAGTGGCATCGGCATGGAAAGCCTGCTCGCGCGCCTGGTCCAGCTTGCTGAAGTTGCCAACCTGGGCCATGCGCCTTGCCAGCTCGGCGGCGGCTTCGGCGGCGCTGCCAACTTGTTCCATGTATTGCGCTGTCTGCTGCGCTGCGACCGCATGGAAGTAGGCCTTGCGGGTATCCGCTGCCAGTTGCACGGCTTGCGCTGCCGTCTGCAGCCTGGCTTGTTCGAAACGGCGCTGTTCGATGCCGCTGCGAATCGGGATGGTCAGCAAGCCGACCAGGTCGAACATGATGCTGCGGTCGATTTCGACATCGCTGCCGGTGCGCATTCTGCCGAAGGAAAAGCTCGGGTTGCGCATCCATCCGGCGCTGATGCGGTCGGCTTCTGCGATGCCCAGTTCGGCGAACGAAGCTTGCAGCCCCTGGTTGTTCAGCAATGCCACCTGCACCGCCGTATCGGGGGTCAATGGTTTGCCGAGCAGTTGGTTGACGCTCTTGTCCACGGATTCGGTATTGCCGCCGGGTTTCGTTAGCTGTACTGCCTGGCCGGTACGCTCCCTGGTGAGCGCGGTGACAGCATTCATGCCGCCATCGTCGGAAATGGTTGCGCATCCTGCCAGTACGAGTGCGGCTGCGCCCAGAACGACGGGCCTCAGGATTGGCTTGTATTTTTGGAAATCCATTGCGCTATCCATTTGTTCTAATGACGGTGTCCCTGGTGCATCGGTGCCGTTTTGGCAGGTGCCGACGTTGCCGGCGCAACGTCGGCATCGCCCCTGGCATGGCCGCCATGGCCGCCCAGCCTGCCGACCTCATCGTTGGCGGCACGCCAGGTTGTATCTGGTGCGGGCTGCTCGTCGGCCATGCTCCGGTAGTTGTTAAATGCCGGGTTGTAGGCGGGTGCCGGAACGGGCGCGTTCGCATTCCGTGGATTTGGCTGCGGAGGGACCTGCTGTGCAGCAGCGGCGAACGGCAGGGACGCCAGTGCACCAGCGGCTAACCATTGCTTTAATGTCATTTTTCTCTCGAAATCGATGGAGCGGACGTGCGGGGGCACGTGACTTGCGCGGGAGTTCAGGAAGCGAACGGACGAAGAATGACCGTCGCGCCTTGCTGCCGCGTCGATTAAGCGAGAGTGGGTTTGGGAGGTCGTTCGAGGCCGCTCGGGGCCGACCCGACGACCAGTGCTGCAGGCGAGACAGTCACCATCTCGGAGCCGTTGAAGGTAGGCGTCAAGCTTAAAGCGGAAGGGGGGGCGGCAGCGCCGATGCAACTGGCTGTGCACGCACTGCAGCTTTTGTGCTGGTGCGCTCCAGTGGATGCATTGTCTGCATCGCCAGTATCTGCTCCTGCACTGGTTACCGTCGCAGCATCATGATGGTGACTGTGGGAAGCATCGCTGCCACCATGCTGGTGATGTGCATCGTCCAACTGGGCAACTTGCATTGCCTTTTGATGAATCGGGCCACAAGACACGCTCGCAGCAGCGGCAACCGCATGAAGCGGCAGCACGGCTATCAACAGCCATAGCAAAAATGTCCTGTAAAAATAATTCATTGAATAATCAGTATAGCATTTGATTCAGTGCCGCTAAAATTGACGTCGCAAGTCATCGTGTGATCAATATAAGGCTTCCCATGGGGAGAAGGTCAAGTGCTGTTGTTAAATGACGTGAGCGGCTACTTGCCTGAACCAACATCGGTAATGGTAAGTACGCACCTACGCTTTGTATTAAAGGAATTTTGAGGAAAAATTTTCATGCCCAAAAAACTATTCATTTGCTCCCTGATACTTGCCGGATTGTCAGCCGGCGCCTTCCAGCCCGCTTACGCGCAGCAATCCAGCGCGCCTAACTTGCAAAAGGGACTCGGCAGCCTGTTTTCCAGCCCGAAGGAAGAAGACTTGCTGGAGCCGGACAAGGCTTTCACGATCAAGACCAGTTTCAAGGGGCCGGCGACGCTGGTGGCGGTGCTGACCCCGGCCAATGGCTATTACATGTACAAGGACAAGATCCGTTTCACCTTGAAGGATGCGCCTGGCGTCGTCATCAAGTCGGTCAAGCTGCCTCCCGGCGAGGTCAAGAATGACCCGACCTTCGGCAGGACCGAAACCTACAAGCAGCCTGTGCAGGCCGAAATTACCCTGGAACGCGCCCCCAGCGCGAAAAATTTCACCCTGGTGGCCGGTTACCAGGGCTGCCATGAAAAGCTTGGCGTCTGCTATCCGCCGATCGAGAAAACGCTCAAGTTGCACCTGCCCTAGTCATCCCGGCAACGGATGAGTGTTCAAGTTACAATCCCGCTCATCCAGGCAAGCGAAAAAGGTCGAAGCAATGAGCGACAGCCATCACCACCACGGCCATAGTCACGGCCACAGCCACGGCAGCGCCGGCAATCTCAAGGTCGCATTCGCGCTCAATCTCGCCTTTACCGTCATCGAGGTCATCGGCGGGATCCTGACCAATAGCGTCGCCATCCTGAGCGATGCCGTGCATGACCTGGGCGATTCGATGTCGCTCGGGTTGGCCTGGTATTTCCAGCGCCTGTCGCAACGCGGCAGGACATCGCAGGATACCTATGGCTATCGCCGCTATGCCTTGCTGGGCGGATTGATCACCGGGCTGGTGCTGGTGCTTGGCCTGGGCTTCGTGCTGTGGAATGCAGTGCAACGCCTGCTGGCGCCAGAGCCGGTGAATGCCCCGGGCATGATCTTGCTGGCAATTATTGGCGTCGTCTTCAATGGTGCAGCGGTGTTGCGCGTTAAAAGCGGCTCGTCCCTGACGGAGAAAGTGGTGACCTGGCATCTGATCGAGGATGTGCTCGGCTGGGTCGCCGTGCTGGTGGGCGCCGTCATCATGACGTTCTGGAATGTGCCCGTCATCGATCCGTTATTGTCGATAGGAATTTCGGTATTCATCATCTGGAATGTGGTGCGCAACCTGCGCCAGGTATTCGAAGTGATCATCCAGAAAGTGCCGGCATCGTTCGATGTCGAAGCGTTTGAGCGCGAAGTGCTCCGCCATCCCAAGGTCATTTCCATGCACGATACCCATAGCTGGTCGGTGGATGGCGAAATCCATGTGCTGACCACCCACCTGGTCATGCAGACTGACGCCAGCCGCGATGAAATGATTGATGCCAAGAGCCACGTGCGCACGTTGCTCGATGAAGATACGTTTGAACATGTCACCGTGGATGTGGAACTGGAAGGCGAGCTGTGCGTGATCGGTTCAGGCGGCAAGCAGCATGCCCCCTGCAGCCATGATGATGACGAACACCACCACCGTCACTGACAGACTTTGGCGAATTGTCTGAATGCCCCCGTGGCGAAGAAGCGATTTATCGCCGCATCGCGGCAATCCGCAAGATCAGCTTGCGCGATTCGTCCAGCAGCAAGACGCTGCTGGCCACCGCGACCGCCAGTCCCCAATCCGCCAGGCTGAGTGACGTGGTGCCGAACAGGCCTTGCGCAGGTTCCCAGTGCACAACCGCCGCCTGTAGTACCAGTACGCCGGCCAGCGAAATCCACAGCATGCCATTACGGAAAAAATTGCGGTTGAATGCGCTGCCATGTTCGACGCGGGCATTGAACACATTAAAGAACTGGAACAGCACGAAGGTGCTGAAAGCAAGCGTCAGGGCATGCGTCTGGCTGCCGGTTGCCATGCCATAGTAAAGTATGCCGACAGTGCCGAACATCATGGACAGGCCAAAACCCAGAATGCGCACCAGCCGCTGCAGCGATAGCACCGGCGCAGCGCGGTCGCGCGGCGGTTCGTCCATCAAGCCGGGGCGCGCCGCATCGAGCGCCAGCGCAATGGCCGGCGGGCCATCCATGATCATCGCCACCCAGAGGATTTGCAGCGGATTGAACGGCTCCGGCAAGCCGGCCAGCGGTGCGAAAAAGATGGTGAGAATGGCGCCGATGGTGGTGGCAAGCTGGAAGCGCACGAACTTGACGATGTTGTCGTAGAGCGCGCGGCCATTATGCACGGCGCTGACGATTGTGGCGAAATTGTCGTCAGTCAGCACCATGCTGGCGGCTTCCTGCGTGACCGCCGTGCCGCCCAGGCCCATGGCCACGCCGATGTCGGCATTTTTCAATGCCGGCGCATCGTTGACGCCATCTCCGGTCATTGCCACGACATGACCGCGGGCCTTGAGCGCCTGCACGATGCGCACCTTGTGTTGCGGCGCGACCCGCGCGAAAACGGCAATGCCATCGATGCGGTCTGCCAGCTGCGCCGCGTCCAGCGCATCGAGCTCTGCGCCGCTAATTGCGCCTCCCCGCAGCCCCAGATCGGCGGCAATGGCCTGCGCCGTATCCCGGTGGTCGCCGGTAATCATTTTTACCTCGATGCCGGCGGCGCGGCAGCTGGCGATGGCGTCGCGCGCTTCCGGACGCGGCGGATCCATCAAGCCCACCAGGCCGATGAAGGTCAGTTCGCTGGCGCAGGCGGACATGTCCAGGTCGCCGTCGAGGTCGGCAAGCGCAAAGCGGCGCTCAGCAATCAGGATGATGCGCAGGCCGCCGGCGGCCATCGCGCGGTTCTCCGCCTTGATGGCGGCAATGCGTTCGGCATCCAGCATCACGGCGCCGCCGCTGGCATGGTAGTGGCTGCAGCGCGCCAGCAGCACATCCGGGGCGCCCTTGAAAAAACCCAGGGCCTGGCCGTCATCGTCATGGAAGGTTGCCATGAACTTGTGCGCGGAATCGAATGGTATTTCAGCGATGCGCGGCAACCGGTTGGTGACTGCGTTCTGTTCAATGCCGCCTTTTTGCGCCAGCGCCAGCAGCGCGCCTTCGGTGGGGTCGCCAATCAGCCTGCCGGCATCGATGCGGCTGTCATTGCAAGCCACAGCGGCCATCAGCAGCGGCGCCAGCGTCTCTGTCGAGGCTTCTGCAGCGGTATCGCCGATCGGGCGGATTTCGCCATGCGGCCCGTAACCTTCGCCGCTGACGGCAAAGCGCGCGCCGGCGCAGTAAATGGCGCGCGCCGTCATCTGGTTCATGGTCAGCGTGCCGGTCTTGTCGGAACAGATTACCGTGGTGCAACCAAGCGTTTCCACACCGGACAGGCGCTTGACGATGGCGCGTTGCCTGGCCATCTTGTGCATGCCGATGGCCAGCGCGACCGTCACCACAACCGGCAAGCCCTCGGGAATCGCCGCCACAGCCAGCGCAATGGCATCGAGCACCACTTTTTCCAGCCGGGCGCCGCGCAGAAGTTCCACGAAAAAGAGCAAGCCCACCAGCGTCAGCGCCACGGCGCCCAGGCGTTTGCCCAGCTGGTCGAGCTGTAGCTGCAAGGGGCTCGGGCCGTCCGGCGTTTGCGCCAGCTGTTCCGAGATGCGGCCCATTTCGGTATTCGTGCCGATCGCCGTCACCAGCAGCTCGGCCCGGCCGCGCGTGACCATGGTGTTCATGTACAGCATGTTGTGGCGGTCACCCAGCGATTCTGCGCCGGCATCGAGCAATCCTGCCTGCTTTTCGCCGGGCTGGGATTCCCCGGTCAGCGCCGATTCATCGGCCGCCAGCTGGATGGCTTGCAGCAGGCGGCCGTCGGCCGGCACGCGGTCGCCCGCTTCCAGCAGCACGATGTCGCCGGGCACCAGGTCGTCTGCCGCCACTTCATGCGTGTCGCCGGCGCGACGCACGCGCGCTTTGGCCGGGAGCATTTTTTTCAGTGCCGCCAAACTCGCCTCGGCGCGATATTCCTGGTAAAACCCGACCAATGCATTGAACACGACCACTGCCAGGATCACCATGGCATCCTTGGTACTGCCGATGGCCGCGGCCAGCCCGGCGGCGATGATCAGCACGATGATCAGGATGCTCTTGAACTGGTCGAGAAAAAGCTTCCACGGCGCCGGCGGTGGCTGTTGCGCCAGCTGGTTCGGACCGTGCACCGCGCTGCGGCGGCTGGCCTCGGCATGGGCAAGGCCCTGCGCCGCATCGGCTTGCAAATGCTGCAGTGCTTGCTCGGCAGGAACCGCGTGCCAGGAAATATCCGGCTGGCCGGCGGAAATAACTGGTTTTTGCATGGGGCGGAAGTGCTATGGGCGTATGTCGTGCAATGTTAGCAGCATTGCCACACCTGAACATTGCAATTGCTTGACCTTCCCATGATGGGAAGGATGATAATGTACGCAATCAAGATAAAAAGAGGTTTGCAATGGATAACGCCATGGCCCTGGCTGGCAGCCCGCTGGCCGAAAAGGAATTGTCGGTCGGTATTGAAGGCATGACGTGTGCCTCGTGCGTGGCGCGTGTCGAAAAGGCCCTTGCCAGGTTGCCCGGCGTTTCTGATGCGACCGTCAACCTGGCCACGGAGACGGCAAGCCTGCACGCCGATGCGACGGTGTCCCTTGATGCTGTAATAGCCGCCATTGAAAAGGCCGGCTACGCCGTTGCCGAAGAGGCGTTCGACCTTGCCATCGAAGGCATGACTTGTGCATCGTGCGTCGCACGGGTGGAAAAAGCGCTGGCCAAAGTGCCCGGTGTCCTGACCGTCAGCGTCAATCTGGCGACCGAGACTGCGCACGTGAGCGCGACCCGCGGTATTGCCCAGGAAGGTTTGTTCAAGGCGGTGGAAAAGGCAGGCTATCGGGCTGCCCGGGTTGGCGCGCTAACAGGCGTGACTGAAAGGCCGCGCGACCATGGCGGCGTTGCCGTGGTCGCGGCGGCGCTGCTGACACTGCCCTTGACGGTGCCGATGCTGCTGGAACTGGGCGGCGGCCACTACATGTTGCCGGGCTGGATGCAGCTGCTGCTGGCCACGCCCGTGCAATTCTGGCTGGGGGCGCGTTTCTATCGGGCCGGCTGGAAAGCGGTCATGGCGGGTGCAGGCAACATGGATTTGCTGGTTGCGCTCGGCACCAGCGCGGCCTATGGCTTGAGCGTCTATCAATTGTTGGCGCACCGGCACCATGGCATGCCGCACTTGTATTTCGAAGCTTCCGCCGTGGTGATCACGCTGGTCTTGCTGGGGAAATGGCTGGAAGCGCGCGCCAAGCGCCAGACCACGGCGGCGATCCGCGCGCTGCAAGCCTTGCGCCCGGCTTTTGCGCGGGTGCGGCGCGACGGCGTGGACGCCGACTTGCCGGTCGCGCAGGTGCGTGTGGATGACCTTGTGGTTGTGCGGCCGGGCGAGCGCATCGCCGTCGATGGCGTGGTCGAGGAGGGCACCAGCCATGTCGATGAATCCCTCATCACGGGCGAAAGCCTGCCGGTGGCGCGGTACATTGGCGACAAGGTCACTGGCGGCGCCATCAATGGCGACGGCCTGCTGCTGGTGCACACCAGCGCCATCGGCGCCGAAACGGCGCTGGCGCGCATCATCCGCCTGGTCGAAAGCGCCCAGGCGGCCAAGGCGCCGATCCAGCGCCTGGTCGACAAAGTCAGTGCCGTGTTCGTTCCCGTGGTGCTGCTGATTGCCCTGGCAACGTTTGTGGCATGGTCGCTTGCCGGCGCCGCCAGCGAGACGGCGATCATCAATGCCGTGGCGGTGCTGGTGATTGCCTGCCCGTGCGCGCTCGGCCTGGCGACGCCCGCCGCCATCATGGCCGGCACCGGCGTCGGCGCCCGCCACGGCATCCTGATCAAGGATGCCGAAGCCCTGGAAGTGGCGCACAGCGTTACCACCGTGGTATTCGACAAGACCGGCACGCTCACCATCGGCAAGCCGGCGCTGGTCGAGCTTATGCCCTGCGGCATCGGGCAAGACGAATTGCTGCAATTGGCGGCGGCAATCCAGAGCGGCAGCGAACATCCGCTGGCGCGTGCCGTCACCGAACGGGCCAGCGCCGAAGGCATGGTGATATTGCCTGTCGCGGACATGAAAGCCTTGCCTGGACGTGGCCTGGCGGCGACTGTTGCGGGCAGGGATCTGCGTCTCGGCAGCACCCGCCTGATGACCGAGTTGGGCATCGAGCTGGCCCCCCTGCAGGCGCGCGCCAGCGAGCTGGAGCATTCCGGCCATACCGTTTCCTGGCTGGCCGCTGCGGGGTCATCGCCGCTGCTGCTGGGTTTGCTGGCGTTCGGCGACCAGTTGAAACCCGGCGCCAAAGATGCGGTTGACCGCCTGCATGCTCTCGGCGTCACGACCGTTTTGCTGACCGGGGATAACCGCGGCAGCGCCGCCGCGGTAGGGCAGGCATTGGGCATCCGCCAAGTGGTCGCCGAGGTGCTGCCGGAAGACAAGGCGGGCAAGGTCGATGAACTGAAACGCGCAGGACAGATCGTTGCCATGGTCGGCGACGGCATCAATGACGCGCCGGCGCTGGCGGCAGCCGATGTCGGCATTGCCATGGCGACCGGCACCGATGTGGCCATGCATGCGGCCGGTGTCACGCTCATGCGCGGCGACCCTGCGCTGGTGGCGGATGCCATCGATATTTCGCGGCGTACCCACCGCAAGATCCGGCAAAACCTGTTCTGGGCTTTCATTTACAACCTGGTGGGCATACCGCTGGCCGCGCTGGGCATGTTGAACCCGGTGGTGGCAGGCGCCGCGATGGCATTCAGCTCGGTATCGGTGATCAGCAATGCGCTCTTGCTGCGGCGCTGGAAGCCGGTGGCAGGTTCGAAACCGGCTGCTTACTGAACCAATAAAAGGAGTCAGCATGAACATCGGTGAAGCCGCCAATGCCACCGGCGTCTCGGCCAAGATGATCCGCTATTACGAGAGTATCCAGCTGATCCAGCCTGGCAAGCGCACGGACGCCAATTACCGGACGTACGGGGAAAAGGAGTTGCATAACCTGCGTTTCATCAAGCGTGCGCGCAGCCTGGGATTTTCGCTCGACCAGATTCGCGAACTGCTATCGCTGTGGCTGGATTCAGGGCGCGCCAGCGCCGACGTCAAGGCGATCGCCCAGGCGCATGTCGCCGAGCTGCAAAGCCGCATCGCGGAACTGACCGAGATGCGCGATACCCTGGTGCATCTGGCGCAAGCCTGCAGCGGCGACCAGCGCCCGGATTGTCCGATCCTGCAAGGCTTGGCAGTTGGCACGGAGCATGGCTGCCATTGAGCTGGCGCGGCGTCTGCGAAGCGTACTATCCGCGCCGCATCTGTTCATGCAATTCTGTCGCAGGCGCCTTGACGGCCGGCGCGCCTTCGATGTCGGCGAATGCCGCCTTGATGCGGAGGACTTCCGGCAGTATCGATGGCAGCAGGTCAATCAGCGCGGGATCGAAGTGCTTGCCCGATTGCGAAGTCATGTATTCCATGGCCACCTCCAGTGAACAGGCTTTCTTGTAGGGCCGTTCGGACAGCAGGGCGTCGAGCACGTCGGCCACGGCGACGATGCGTCCCATGAGGGGAATCTCGGTGCCGGCGAGGCCGGCCGGATAGCCGCTGCCGTCCCATTTTTCGTGGTGCGTCAGCGCTATGGCGCGGGCGGTGCCGAGCAGTTCGTCGTCGTGCTTGCCGATGATTTCGGCGCCGATCTGCGGGTGTTGCCGCATGACGGCCCATTCGTCCGCAGTCAGTTTTCCAGGCTTGAGCAGAATGCGATCGGGGATGCCGAGTTTGCCGACATCGTGCATCGGTGCGGTATTGAAGAGTATGTCCAGCGCTTTTTCCCCGAGCCCCGAGGCGGCGCCAAGCAGGCGTGCGTAATGGCTCATGCGGATGACATGGTTGCCTGTCTCGTTGTCCTTGAATTCGGCCGCGCGGCCCAGCCGCAGGATGACCTGGCTGCGCGAATGGAACAATTCCTGCGTGCGCTGCGCCACCATGCTTTCCAGTTCGCGGGTCTGGTCGTACAGGGCAAGATGGGTGCGGACCCGGGCCTGGACGATTGCCGGGCTGATCGGTTTGGTAATGTAATCCACGGCGCCGATGTCGAGCCCGAGGCGTTCGTCTTCCATGGCGTCCATGGCCGTAATGAAAATTACCGGGATGCGGCGCCGGTCCGGGTTCGCCTTGAGCCGTCGACACACTTCGTGGCCCGACATGCCGGGCATGATGATGTCGAGCAGGACCAGGTCGGGCGGCGCCTCCGAATAGCAGATGCGCAATGCCGCGTTGCCATCGATGGCTGCCTTGATCTGGTAATCCTTTTCCAGAATCGACTTGAGCAGCTCGATGTTCTCGGGCGCATCGTCGACAATCAGAATGGTTTGTCTGTTCCTGAAATCGTTCATGAAAATTTCCTGGCTAGGATTGTCGTGTCTGCTGTTTCAGATCGTGGTCGGCGTCCATGAAGCGGGCAGCGATGTCGCGAAACTGTTCATGGATAACGAGAAAGGCATCCACGAGGTCCGGATCAAAGTGGGTGCCACGTCCCTCGGCAATGATACGCATGGCTTCCTCGTGGGGGTAGGGTTCCTTGTACACGCGCCGGCTGATCAGGGCATCGTAGACGTCCGCCAGTGCCATCAGCCTGGCCGATAGCGGTATGGCGTCGCCGGCCAGGCCTTGCGGATAGCCGCTGCCATCCCATTTTTCCTGGTGGCTGTAAGCTATTTCCTTGGCGCAGGCGAGGAATTCCAACGGCATGCCAAGTTGTTCCTCTGCATGTTCGATGGCATCGCGACCCAGGGTGGTGTGGGTTTTCATGATCTCGAATTCGTCTGCCGTCAGGCGGCCGGGCTTGAGCAGGATGTGGTCGGGAATGCCGACCTTGCCGATATCATGCAAGGGCGCGGACTTGCACATCATGTCGATCCGGCGCGCATCGAGTTGCGCGGCAAAGCGCGGGTGGCCGCAAAGCGCTTCCGCGAGGACGCGGACATAGTGCTGGGTGCGCCGGATGTGATTGCCGGTTTCATTGTCGCGGGTTTCGGCAAGCGATGCCATGGCGTGGATGGTGACATCCTGAATGGCCTGGAGATCGCGGGTGCGGCGCGCCACCTCGCGCTCCAGGAAGGCGTTCTGGTCACGCAGGAAGTCGGCGCTGGCCTTGAGCTGGAGATGGGCATGGACGCGCGCAAGCAGGATGGCCGGGCTGATCGGCTTGGTGATGTAATCGACCGCTCCCAGGGCAAGTCCCGCCTCTTCATCCGTGACGTCTGAGCGGGCGGTGAGAAAAATCACCGGGATGTGTGTTGTCGCCGTGTCTTGCTTGAGGCGGCGGCAAACCTCGTGGCCGTCCATGCCGGGCATCATGATGTCAAGCAGCACCAGGTCAGGCGGATTGCCTCCGCCGGCGATACGCAGCGCTTTCTCGCCGCTGTTGGCGACCTTGACCTGATATATATCCTTGAGCAGGCTGGCAATCAGGGTCAGGTTGTCGGGCGAGTCATCCACCACCAGGACGCTGGGCTTATCGATGAAATTCAAGGCATTTTTCATGGTTCTGCTGGCCGTGGCGAATGTTGTTGCAGGCATTTGAGCGCAATCTCGAAATCGAAACGGTGAATGGCCTGGGCGATATCTTCGAAGGCGGGGCCGAGCGCGCAGCGCAGCAGCCCCGCTTCATTGTCCAGAACGTCGCCCGCCTCCGCATCGTCGTCGGCCAGCAGCGCGGCCAGGCGGACAAGGATGGTTCCGAGGCGCGCCGGGTCGACTGTCGCTGTGTCGACATGCTCGGCCGGGAGGCGCGCTTGCAGCGCATTTGTCATGGCAGTCATGGCTTTGCCCATCGCGTCCAGCCGCAGCGCCACGGCTGCGCTGTCCTGGCCCTGGCGCAGGGCCGTTTCGAGTTCTGCTGCAAGTTCGGCGACGCGGATGGCGCCGATGTTGCCTGCGACTCCTTTTGCGGTATGGGCCAGCCGTTCGGCGCCTGCCGCATCGCCGGCGGCAAGCGCGTTGCGTACGGCTTCTGCGGCATCCTTCTGGCCAGCGACGAACTTGCGCAAGATCGACAGATACACCGTTTCCTTTCCCAGGACGCGGCGCAGGCCGGCGCCGGCGTCGAGTTCCGGAATGCCGGCAAGCCTTTCGGCGAGACCGATGGATTCGGTGGATGCCTGCGCCGCAGCCGCAGGCATCGCCGGGTGGCCCAGCCCGGCGCGCGGGCGCAGCCATTTGCGCAGGGCTGCCCATAGGTCGCGGGGTTCGATGGGCTTGGCGACGTGGTCGTTCATGCCCGCGGCAAGGCAGGCGTCGCGGTCGCCGGCCATCGCATTGGCGGTCATCGCCACCACCGGCAAAGCGCGCCAGCGCGGGTCGGCGCGCAGGGTGCGCGTCGCAGTCAGGCCATCCATGACCGGCATTTGCATGTCCATCAGCACCAGGTCATATTCGCCCTTGCCCAGCATGTCGATGGCAATGGCACCATTGCCGGCGATATCCACTGCAAAGCCCTCGCCCTTCAATAGCTCCGATGCTACCTGCTGGTTGAGCTCATTGTCTTCTACCAACAGCAATCTGGCTCCGGCAAGGTCTGCCAGGCCGCTTTCGCTGGTTGCGGGGATCGCAATGCGGCGCTCCCCTTCGTCAGCACCGAACAGTTGGGTTACGGTGTCGAACAGCAGCGAGGCGCCGACCGGCTTGATCAGGATGCTGTTGATGCCCGCGTCATTGGCTTGCCGGAGGACTTCCTCGCGGCCATAGGCCGTCACCATGACGCGATGGGGTTGCGGGGAAATTTCGGCATCGATGCGCTGCGCCAGTTCGATGCCATCCATGCCCGGCATTTGCCAGTCGAGGAAGACGATTTCGACGGGAGCGCCATCGCGCGCGGCACTTGCCAGAATGTCGAGGGCGGCGATGCCGTTCTCGGCTTGCGCGACAACGAAGCCCATGGCGCCCAGCAAATCGGCCAGCACGCTGCGGGCATGCTGGTTATCGTCGACCACGAGGACCCGCTTGCCGCGAATGTCAGCTGCCAGCGGACGCCGCTGCGGCGCGCTGGCGACGCCGACCCGGACGGTGCACCAGAAAGTGCTGCCCTTGCCGTACTCGCTGGTGACGCCCACCTCACCCTGCATCAGTTCGGCAAGGTTCTTGGCAATGGCCAGGCCCAGGCCAGTGCCGCCATACTTGCGCGTAGTCGATGTATCGGCCTGCTGAAAGGACTGGAACAGGCGCCCCTTCTGCTCGGCAGTCAGGCCGATGCCGCTGTCGATGACCTCGAAGCGCAACAGCGCCTCGCCGGCGTGCCGTTCCATCATGCTCGCCCGCACGACGATTTCGCCATGCTCGGTGAATTTCACCGCGTTATTGGCGTAATTGATCAGAATCTGGCCAATACGCAGCGGGTCGCCGACCAGGGTCGCCGGCACATCCGCGGCAATTTCAAAGATCAGCTCCAGCCCTTTGGCCGCGGCCTTGTCCGCGACCAGGTTGGCAATATTGCCGAGCACTTTTTCCAGCTCGAACGGCGTGCGTTCGATGGCAAGTTTGCCAGCCTCGATTTTGGAAAAGTCGAGGATATCGTTGATGATGCCCAGCAGGTGCTGGGCGGATTGCTGGATCTTGCTCAGATAATCGCGCTGGCGCGGGCTCAGTTCGGTTTTGAGCGCCAGGTGGCTCATGCCGGTGATGGTATTCATCGGCGTGCGGATTTCATGGCTCATATTGGCCAGAAAGTCCGACTTCATGCGCGTCGCGTCCTCGGCGAGTTCCTTGGCCTGGCGCATCGATTCTTCGGCGGCATGGGCCGCGACTTCTGCCTTCTTCAAATCTGAAATGTCCACGATCAGGCCGACCAGGCCGCCCGGCGAGCCGTCCGGGGCGGCGAACGCCGAGATAGAATAAATCACGTCGTAAGTGATGCCGTCAGCGTAGACGAACTGCATGTCGCGGCTGCTCTTGCCGATGGCGGCAATCAGCTGCTCGTCTTCGGCCTGGTAGCTGTTGCGCGTCTCGGCGGGCAGGTACTCCAGATCAAGCACCCGTTTTCCCAGGAAATCGGCGCGCGCCACGCCGAAGGCATTTTCATAAGCCGTGTTGCATCCGAGGAAACGAGCATCCGCGCCCTTGTAAAAAATCGGGTAGGGCAGGGTGTTGATGATCGCCTGCAAGAGCGTCAGGTTGGTCGCAAGGGCCGCCCGGCTGGAGGACAATTCTTCCGTGCGCGCGGCCACTTTGCCTTCCAGCGTATTGTTCGCTTCGGCCAATTCACCTGCCTTGGCCAGCAACTCGACACGCATGGCCTCCTGCGCGGCTGCCAGTTCCCCGACTTCCTGCCATGGAGCATCGATGCGCACCGGCTCTGTGAGTTCGAGACGGCCGATGCGCGCACTTTCCATCGTCAGCTGTTCGAGCGAGCGGCTGAAGTGGTAGGCAAGGCGCGTGGCAGAGGCAACGCCGATGGCAAGGGCAAACAGGGCAAGCGCGCTCAGGAGGGCGAAATCCTCGATTTCGCCCGGAATGAAGTCGGAACGGGGCGCGATGGTCGCAAGCCAGACCGGATGGCTGCCAAGCTGGATCTGCTGGAACAGGCTGAACCATTTGCGGCCGTCAAGACTGAATTCGCTGAACAGGTGACTGGCTTTGCCCCGCGCCTGCCATGGGCCGATGGCGGCAGACAAGGCGGGAACGCCGCTTCGCGCGGCATCCTGCAGCACCGCTTGCTTGATGTTTTCATCGTTCTCGAAACGCCGGTCGCGCGGCACTGCCAACAGTTTGCCTTCTGCCGACAGCAGGCTGGCAATGCCGCTTTGGCCGGCAGTCTGCCGGGAGGTGAAGCGCGAGAGATCGAGCAGTTTGACGTCGTGCGCGAGAATGATGCGACTGCCATTAGAAGTGGTCCAGCGCGAGGCGGCGGTGATGCCCGGTTCGCCAGTGGTAAAGAAAATGTAGGGCTCGGTCCACGCAATGTCTTTGTCATGCGGCTGCGCCATGGCGGCCTTGAACCAGGGGCGGGTGCGGGCATCGTAGTCGCGTTCACGCATTTCCACGGACTCGATGGTGCTCCGGTCGCGCCAGGTGATCCAGTAGGTTTGCTTGCCCCAGCGCTCTGGATCACTGATGCGGTTGATCCACCGGCCTTCGTTGGTCTGCAGCAGCAGGATTTCACGCCCGCTTTCGTGGGCCATGATCACCGAGGATATTTCCGAGTGGCTGCTGATTACGGGGAAAAAGAATTCATTGAAGCGCAACAGTTCGTCGTGGTCCAGGCTGCCCTGTTCGCCCCATTGGCGGCTGGTATTGAGGGTCGTCTCGACCGTTTTCAGCAGGCGATCGACCCGTCCTTGCAGGTGCTGGCCAGCCTGGCCCATCTGCGCCTGCGCCAGCTCGCCGATAACGGGCATGATAACCAGGATGTAAATGCTGCCAGCGAACAGGGACAGCACCAGCAGCACTTGCAGGAAGCTCTGGGTGATCAGGCTGCGGCGTATGCTGGGTTTCGTCATCATGCCGACTAAGTAATTGTCATTTGACAATTATGCATGAGTCGGTCGTCAAGTGCCAGTGACCGTTTTTCAACGTGCGCTTTGCACGCTATTTGTATGGGTAAAGCGCAGCCCGCCCCGGGTTTTCTTTCCCGCAGCGTGGCAGGCAGCTCAGGCGGCGCTGTTTTTGACCGGGTAGCCGGCGTCTTCCACTGCCGCAGCAATATCGGCCAGTGTGGCGGTGGATTGCACCTTGATTTTCTGCGCGGCCAGGTCGACTTCGACCGTGGCGGCGGCATCGACTTCCTTGACGGAGCGCGTGACTGCGCCGACGCAGTGGCCGCAGCTCATTCCTTCAACTTGCAGTTCATACATGTCATGTCCTCCATGATCAATTGGTTCAGATATTACTTTAACGTTTCCCATACCAGGAAGGTCAAGTGCTGTATGTAGGGTTAGCGCACCTTGCGGAAAGTGAGGTTGATGCGATGGCTGCCTGTCGCGGGATGGTGCGCAGCCTTGATCGGCAGCACGCCATGGTAGCGCAAGCGCGCCGGGCCGCCCCAGACGACAACATCGCCATGTGCCAGCGGTACGCGGGCGCACTTGTCTGCGCGTTGGCAGCCACCGAACAGAAAAGTCGCCGGCACGCCCAGCGAGACCGACACGATTGGCGCCGCCAGGTCCAGTTCGTCCTTGTCCTGGTGCAGGGACAATTTTGCCCCTGGTGCATAGCGATTGATGAGGCAGGCATCCGGCGCAAAGCCGGAAAATCCTGCGGCATCGGCGGCTGAGCGTGCCATTTCCACAAAGGCTGTCGGCATTGCCGGCCAGGGCAGGCCGGTTTGCGGATCATGCGTATCGTAGCGGTAGCCGCTGCGGTCGGTGACCCAGCCGAGACGGCCGCAATTGCTCATCGCCACCGACATGTCAAAGCCGCCCGGCGTCACCATGTGGCGAAACGGCGCCTTGTCGGTGAGGACGCCGAGGGCTGCAAACAGCGCCTCGTCCCAGGGCAGCGCGTAGCGGCGCAGCACGACCGCACCGGCAGCCAGTTCCTCGCGCCAGCTTTGCCCTGGCTCGATATCGGCGAACAGATCCCCGGTCATGGCTGCGCTTTTTCCTTGTCCAGCAGGGCGCGCTTGCGCTCGATGCCCCAGCGATAGCCGGACAGGCTGCCGTCGCTGCGGACCACGCGGTGGCATGGTATGGCAACGGCGAGCGCATTGGCTGCACATGCGCCGGCCACGGCCCGCACGGCCGTCGGCGCGCCGATGCGCTGCGCGATTTCGGTGTAGGTGGCGGTGGCGCCGGCCGGAATGGCGCGCAAGGCTTGCCACACGCGCTGCTGGAATGCGGTGCCACGGATGTCCAGCGGCAGCGCAAGGCCTGTGCCGGGCGCTTCGACATGGCCGACGACCAGCGCGACGGCCTGTTCGAAATCCTCGTCGCCGCCGATCAGGTCGGCGCGCGGAAAGCGGTCCTGCAAATCACGCACCAGCGCGTCCGCGTCGTCGCCCAGGAGGATCGCGCATACGCCGCGCGGGCTTTGCGCCACCAGGATTGCTCCCATAGAACATTGGCCGACCGCGAAGCGGATGACGGTAGCAGCGCCACCGGCGCGATAGGCCGAGGCCGCCATGCCGAGAACGGCGTCGGATTTTTCATAAAAACGGCTGCTGGAACCATAGCCGGCCTCGTATATGGCGGCGGTGACGGAGGGCGCTTGCTTGAGCGTCTCGCGCAGTCGTGCACTACGGTGTGCCTGCGCATACTGCGCCGGCGTCAGGCCGGTCAGATCCCGGAAGGTGCGCTGGAAATGGGAAGAGCTGAGCCCCGCCTGTTGCGCCAATTGCGCGAGACTGGGCGCCGAAGCCGCTTGTTCGATATTACGGCATGCCGCGGCAATCACTGCAGCATGTTGCGCGGCCAGCGGGAGAGCGTCGGGCTTGCAGCGCTTGCATGGGCGAAAACCGCCGGCTTCCGCTTCCTGGCAGCTGGCATAAAAACGGACATTTTCCGGTCGCGCCAGGCGCGCGCTGCAGGATGGGCGACAGTACACGCCGGTGGTCTTGACGGCGTAATAGAACTGGCCGTCGGCGCTGCGGTCGCGTGTAGCGACCGCAGCCCAGCGCGGGTCGTCGGCGGTCGTGGCCGGGAGTCGGACAGCATCAGAGGCGTTCATGTTGCATTTCTTTGCAAGCAATATTCGATACGAAGCAGTTTATCAACCCGCGCCAAGCGATGCACTCCGTTTCTTGCTGCCGAATTCAAGAATTTTTGCCCCGCAATTGTGCCAGCGTGAGGACATCGTCCTTGCCCTCGAAATATTTGTGCAGGCAGTCAGTGAAGACCTGGTTGTCTTCAGTGGCATGCGCAAACAGCGTCATCGACGAATGGAATTTCATATGGTCGGGATAGCCGAAGATTTCGTCGGCGGATGCTCCGCTGATCTTCGCAGCCAGACTGGTGCATTCCCGCAGACGGGTTCCCAGGACGGGATGGCACAAATAGGCGTGTGCTTCGTCAAGCGAGGCAAGGGCGAATTGCCGGGCCATCGCGCTGTGGCCCAGCCCCTTTATCTGCGGGAAAATGAACCACATCCAGTGACTGCGTTTGCGCCCGGCACGCAGTTCGGCAAGAACGTTGTCATAAACGGCATTCTGGGCAAGGACGAATTTCTGCAAACCGTCAGCATCAGACATGGTTCGCTCCTTTGAATTTTTCCAGGGCAATTTATATTTGCAATCGATTCAAAATAAGCGTAGGTGATTCCCGCTTTAGCCTGTATATTGATCTCAGCACTTCATCAAGTCGCCGTTATTGTTGGTCTCTTTCCCGTCTTACTCTGCTGCAGAGTCATTCCTGTTTGAATCCTTCTAGTTATCTGTCTTGGTCCCAAGTGCGTTTTGGGTATAGCCCTTTTTAATTTTAAGGAAACAACATGAGTATGCAAACTGGCACAGTAAAATGGTTTAACGATGCCAAGGGTTTCGGTTTCATCGCGCCTGATGATGGCGGCGCGGATTTGTTCGCCCACTTCCAGGACATTCAGTCTACCGGCTTCAAAAGCCTGCAGGAAAACCAGCGCGTCTCGTTCGAGCGCGGCAGCAGCCCCAAGGGCGACAAGGCAACCAAGATTCAGGCCGTCTGATCGGTTGCATTCACAAAATCATTGAATCCTGACGTGGCTTTTGACCGTCAGGATTGAGCAGAAAATCACTTTTTGGATGACCGGGCACCATGCAGATAGCATGGGTCTTGAAGGCTGAAAATCTGGAGCCACCACGCAGATAGCATGGGGTTTTGGAGAGTGATTTCTGGATTACATGGAGCTCGCCTTGGCGGGCTTTTTTGTTTTGAGCGATGGTTTTTGCGCTGACCGCGACAGGTGGGGCGCTTGTGCATCGCATTGAGATGACGCGGGATTTTCAAGGAATACCATGATGACCAAAAGTGACGTGATAGACCTCTTCATGGAGGCGGCAGGCAAGCTTGAAAAAACGCCTATCCGTCGGGAGGATACGATTTTGCAGCTTGCCCAGTTGATTGCCGATACAAGGGCAACGCTTTCGGCGGCAAGTCTTGCCGGCCTGGTGCATATTGGCGCGACGATCTACAAAGCCAATCTCAGTCAGAGCCGGGCACGCAAGGAAATTGCCGCGACCATGCTGGAATCAGTGAGAAATAATGCAGACTAGCGGTTGGCAAGCGCCCTTCAAGTCGCTGCGACGGATGGAAAGCGTAATCTTTTCTCCGATACAACCAGGATATTTTTCTTGGAATAAAACTTAATTGGCGCAGTATTGTCAAACTTGAAAGCGATTTCGCATGCCATCATCGGTTGCGATTCCTTGATAGTCCAATTCTTCTATCGCATTCTATCGTCGATTCTGCTGCATTGAATCGTCTCTGCAAGAATTTTCTTTTGCCCGTTTATTTCGATGACTTCAGGCCATTCATTGTTGCTGGCCAACGGTGTCATACGTGGATGACTACGCTTCTTTCGATGTATACAGCATCGCTTCTGTGTCCTATTTTAAAAGGAAAAATCATGCTCCACTTCGCCACGCCACAACCTGCCTTGACTGGAGACGGGGTCGCCTTTACCGTGCGAGTCGATTCGCTTGACCGCGCATGTCTCATCACGAAAGAGGCTCTGCAGGAATTGTCTCGCCTGAAATCCAAGGAGAGTCCGCAAGTCAGCACGATGGAGGTATTCCACGCATTTGAAGCAACGATCAATGGGGTGGCACGCCGCCTGGTTTTTGCCAAAGTGCCTGGCACGCCACTCCGCCTGGGCGCCAATACCTTTGCAAGTCCTCCGCACGTTGGCTAAGTCGCGGGCTATCTGCAAGGTATAAATTTCCTGCTGGCACATCGTTTGCTTCTTGTGTGCCATGCATCCACATCAACGTTTTTTACGCAGTGCTGGCCGCCTGCTATGGTGCCTGTTGGGCGCGGCTCTCGGGATTGCCCTTGCACTGCTGCTACCAGTGCTTCGGCGATGCGCTCTGGGTGTATGGCCTGGCGCAGGCGCTCACGCTAGGCTACATGCTGCTGACACGCACCGTTCATCCGCCGGCCGGCGCCAATCCGCTCATCATGGTCTACAGTCATGCCGGTTTTTCGGTCTTGTGGCAGCCGGTCCTGCTGGGCATATTGAGCCTGGCCGCCCTGGCTTTCATCTGGAGCCGTCTGCTGCCGGGCCAATTCCGCTATCCCCTGTCCTGGATGGAAAAGTCGCCACCCTCCCCATTCTGGGGCGGTTGGCCCGATTAGGGCACTGACAGCACATGTGGTGACGCCGTCTTAAGGCTTATAATGAAGGTTGCCAGATGGATTGTCTGGTAGCCAAGAACCATGCCGCGGCGCCCGCCAGGGCGGCGGCGTCCATCCATTTCAAGCCGATTGATGCGAATGAGCCGATTCTGGAGCCCTGTTGTAAAGGGATTAACGCCTTATGTGCCGGGCGAGCAGCCAAAACTGCAGAACCTGGTCAAACTGAACACCAATGAAAATCCCTACGGGCCGTCGCCGGCAGTGCTGGCCGCGGTGCGTGACGCCATCGGCGACAGCCTGCGCCTGTATCCGGATCCGAATGCCGACGCCCTGAAAGACACGCTGGCGGCCTACCATGATGTGGCGCGCAATGAGATTTTCGTCGGCAATGGTTCCGACGAAGTGCTCGCGTTCGTCTTCCAGGCGTTGCTGCAGCACGGCGCGCCGGTGCTGTTTCCCGACGTGACCTACAGTTTTTATCCGGTGTATTGCGGGCTGTACGGCATCGACTTCGTCAAGGTGCCGCTGAACGAGGCCATGGAAATCAATCCTGAAGATTTTCGCCAGCCTAGTGGCGGCATCATCTTCCCGAACCCGAATGCACCCACCGGCATCGGCATGGCGGCCGCTACGGTCGAACAGATCCTCGTCGATCATCCCGACACGGTCGTCGTGGTGGACGAAGCCTATGTCGACTTCGGCGGCGAGTCCGTCATCCCGCTGGTCAAGCGCTACCCCAACCTGCTGGTAGTGCAGACGCTGTCCAAGTCACGCTCGCTGGCCGGCTTGCGGGTCGGTTTTGCCATCGGCCACCCCGATCTGGTCGAGGCGCTGGACCGCGTCAAGAACAGCTTCAATTCCTATCCGCTGGATCGCCTGGCGCTGGCCGGCGCTGTTGCAGCCTATCAGGATGATGCCTATTTCCGGCAGACCCGGCGCGCCATCATCGCCAGCCGCGACACGCTGGTGGCGCAGATGCGCGAACTCGGTTTCGAGGTGCTGCCGTCGCAAGCCAATTTCATCTTTGCCCGCCATCCACGTGAGGATGCATTGCAGCTGGCGCAGGGCTTGCGCGAGCGCTCGGTCATCGTGCGCCACTTCCGCCAGCCGCGCATCGACCAGTTCCTGCGCATCACCGTAGGCACCGACCAGGAATGCGCAGCACTGATCGCCGCGCTGCACGATATTCTTGGCGCCGCCTCTGCCGCCTGAAAGAAATAGTGCATGCCGATCGCCGAATTTGCCCCGCCTTTCATCGCCCCTGACCAGTTGCCCGTAGCCTTGCGTACGCAAGGCTACGGGCTGCTCAGTCCGGATGCGCTGGCAGAATTCGCCCATACCTCGCCGGCGGAACTCGAGGCAATGCGCGCGGGGTGGAATGACTTGCCGCCCGACTTGTACCTGAAGGATGGCGGACGCTACCGGCGCCGCCGTCACGCCAGTTTCGTGATCGAGGCTGGGCAGGTGCGCCAGGTGCCCCATCGGGCGCACTGGCAGCCGACGGAGTACAACGCGCTGCATGGCGGCATGCAGCGCATGTTCGAGCCGGTCACACCGGCGACCATTGCATTGCCGGTATGGTCCAGGCTTTTGCGGCGGCTAGGCGAGCTCTGCTCGGAACTCCGGGGCGAACAGGCCTGGTATGTGGAAGCGCACCAGTTTCGCATCGACACCACCGACGGCATCGGCCGGCCGACGCCGGAAGGTGCGCACCGCGACGGTGTCGATTTCGTTGCCATCCTGTTTGTCGGCCGCGACAACGTCAAGGGGGGCGAAAGCCGGGTGTTTGACATTGCGGGACCCGCTGGCCAGCGGTTTACGCTGAGCCAGCCGTGGACGCTGCTGATGCTGGATGACGAGCGGGTCATTCATGAGACGACACCGCTGCAGCCCATCGGCGAGCATGGCTACCGCGACACCCTGGTGCTGACCTTCCGCAAGGGCGGATTTCTCGAAGAAGCCTGAGGTTCAATAGCCGACGGTAAAGCGCTGGCGGACGTGTGCCGGGCTTTCCAGTTCGTCGATCATCGCTGCCGCGTAATCTTCCACTGAAATCGTGCTTTCGCCCTTGTCGTTGACCAGCAACTGGTCGGTGCCCAGGCGGAACTTGCCGGTGCGCTGGCCTGGGGCGATCACTGCCGACGGGCTTAGCATGGTCCAGTTCAGCGTCGCGTCCTGTTTCAACAGGTGCAGCGCATCAAGCGCGCCTTGCGCAGTGCCCTTCCACTGCGCCGGAAATTCCGGCGTGTCGATCACGAGCAGGCCGGGCGCGGCTTCCAGGCTGCCGGCGCCGCCGACGACGAGAAGGCGCGCCACGCCCGCACGCTTGGTGGCGTCGATGATGGCTTGGATGCCTTGCATGTAATACTCATAAACATTGCTTTGCGCGTGGCCACTGAAGGCGCTGATCACGGCGTCATGCCCTGGCAATTGCCCGGCCAGCTTTGCGCTATCCAGCACGTCGGCGCCCAGCGCAGTCAGATGGGTGGCGGCAGCCAGCTTTTCCGGGTGACCCACCAGCGCGGTAACTTCGTGTCCGCGTGCCAGTGCTTCCTTCAGGATTGCAGTGCCAATAAAGCCGGTGGCGCCGATCAGTGCGATTTTCATGTTCTTGCTCCTGGTAAGTTAAGTAACGGTCACCATCATCGCAGCAAAGATTGATTCGATAAATAATCAGCGCGATAATTCATTGTTTCGAAATTCTAAACAAAGAGGTGCGCATGGCCAAACTCGGACAACTCGACCTGAATGCCTTGCGCATATTTGATGCAGTGGTTGACGCAGGCAGCTTTACGGCAGCCGCTGAGCGGCTCGGCATGGCCAAGGCGAAAGTGAGCATCCAGGTGGCGCGCCTTGAATCCTTGCTGGGAGAGACATTGTTTGTGCGCACGACGCGCCGCGTTACCTGCACCGATGCCGGGCGCGCCTTGCATGCTGAGTGCCACCCTTTGCTGCAAGGGATCGAGGAAGCGGTTGACCGGGTCGGCGCCAGTGCCACCGAATTGTCGGGGACATTGCGCTTGAGTACCTCGGTGGATCATGCGGTGCAGTCGCTGGCGGGCGCAGCGGCACAATTCATTGCGCGGCATCCGCGCTTGCAGATCGACTTGCGCACAAGCGACCGTGTGGTCGATCTGGTCAATGAAGGCATCGACCTGAGTATCCGTTTGGGTTGGTTGCGCGATTCTTCGATGCGAGCTGTCAAGCTGGGAGAGTTCGAGCAGTATCTGGTGGCATCGCCAGGCTATGTGCAGCGCGAAGGGCGGCCAATGCATCCGCAGGACCTGCGCGAATACGAATGGGTGGCGCTGACCTTGTTGCCGACCCCATTGACCTGGCAATTCATGGCGCGCAATGGCAAGGTGCATACCGCGCATGTAAAGACACGCCTGCGGGTGGATTCTCCAGGCGCGCTTGCCGCCATGCTGCGCCAGGGCGCCGGCATTTCCGTGCTTGACCAGTACACCGCGCAGGATAATATCGCCAGCGGCAAACTGGTGCGCCTGTTACCGGAATGGCAGCTGCCGGCAGGCGGCATTTTTGCAGTGTATCCGCCCGGGCGGCATGTCAGCGCCAAGGTGCGCGCCTTTATTGATTTCTATCGCGAATTATTGCGCACGCCATGAACTGCGCATGGGTCCTCAATTTTTCAGGATCAGGACCGCACCTGCAATCATCAGCACGGCCCCGGCAATGCGCCAGAGGTTGATGTCATGCTGGACGAAGCCGATCGCGCCGTAGTGATCGAGCGCCAGCGAAGTGAGCAACTGTGCAGCAACGGTAATGCCGATCAGGTTTGCTGCGCCAAGTTTTTGCGCCGCCAGGATCGACGCGGCAACATAAAAGGCGCCCAGTGCGCCACCCATCCAGCTCCAGGATGGCAAGCCCGCCAGCGTCGCTGCCGAGGGCCACGGTGTGCGCACCGCAAGCGTATAGGCGAGCAGGCAAGCCGATCCCACCACAAAGGAAATGAGTGCTGCAATCAGCGGCGTGCCGACGCCGGCGCGCAGCGAGTTGTTGACGCCCACCTGAATCGGCAGGATCACGCCGGCAGCAAGGGCCAGAAAAATGTACAGGTACGTCATGGGCTTTCTCCAGCTTGCAAAGCGGGTCGGATAGCGCAGCGGCCTGGCAAGTCGCCGGAGGATAACACATACGCAAGGCAGTCATTTGTCTGCAAAGTGCCCGGACGACTTGCAAGCCGCAAAACTGGTAAGCTTTTGGCATCAGTCATCAAGGCGATTACCATCATGGCAATGAACAATACCTATGCGGTCACCGAGCCGCCACGCGAGGAAGTCGATGCTCTCAAGGGGCCGACCCTGGTCGAATTCGGCGCGCCCTGGTGCGGCTTTTGCGGTGCCGCGCAGGCACCGCTGGCTGCTGCCATGGCGCAACACCCCGATGTACGCCACATCAAGATTGAAGATGGCAAAGGCCGCCGCCTGGGCCGCTCATTTGGCGTCAAGCTTTGGCCGACCCTGGTGTTCTTCAAGGATGGTCTGGAAGTCGCCCGCCTGGTGCGTCCCGGCGACACCTCTGCCATCGAGCAGGCGCTCAGGCAAATCCAGGCGGCCAGCTAGCAGCCGTACGCACGCCTGCCGTAACGCCGGCATCGCAAAGATTCAATGGCCGTGCGCCACCAATGCCGGCGGCACCCGCTGGCGTGTGAGGCCGCCGTGCTCCAGCCAGCGGCGAGTCTGATCGGCTGCGCGCTCGATCAATTCAGCCGCACGCGAAAAATCGTAAGGCGACGCAGCCAGCGGACACAATGGCGGCACCGTGATGATCTCTGCCTGCTGGCGATACAAGGCGATCTCCATGACCAGTTGATGCGCAATCAGCAGCGTCACCGCATGCAGGGCGCTGGCGATCGCATTGCGCGGCGGCGATTCGAGCGCGCAGGCAAAGCCGGTCGGCAGGACGATGATGCGCCTGGCCCCAAGCTCAATTGCGACGCTGATCGGCGTGTTGCTGGCGATAGCGCCATCAATTAAATATTGCTTACCAATGCGCACCGGTGGAAATACTGCCGGAATGGCGCAACTCGCCAGTACCGCATCGACCACCGGGCCGCTCGATAGCCGCACTGTAACGCCTTGCAGCAGGTCGGTCGCGACCACATGCAATGGAATGCTTGTTTGCTCAAATGTCGAATAGGGCAGGCATTGTTCGAGCACGCTGCGCAACCCGGCGGGATCGACCGCAAAATTGCGCTGACCCAGCAAGCCAAGTACGCCGCGCCAGGCGAGCGGAAATACATCGCTTCGGCGCAGGCCGCCCCAGATCGCCTCGAGCCGGGCGACGCCGCCGGCATTCGGTGCGCAGGCAAAATAGGCGCCGTTGATCGCACCCACCGATGAGCCAATCACCAGATCAGGCACTACGCCGTAAGCGACCAGCGCGCGCAGCATCCCTACCTGGATTGCACCGAAACTGCCGCCGCCGGCAAGTATCAGTGCTGTCGGTTGGTCTGCAAGCGGGTTCATTGCCCCGATTCTGCACCGACCGCGTCGATGCACAAGTCGCGCCGATCGACTTGTGACTGGATATCGGGCAGGAAGAAGGTGTAGTCACGGGTATTCATGTTTATCCTATTTGCGCTCGGCCTGGCGCAGGCATTCAGCCGAGCCGTTGGCCTGCCTGAGATAGGCAATCAGGGCGCTGCGCTCTTTGCTGTCGGTGACGCCGGCATAACCCATGGTGGTGCCGGGCACCGCTTGCGTCGGGTTGGCCAGGAAGCGGTCGAGCGTCCTGGCATTCCAGATGATGTCAGCGCGTTGCATGGCTGGCGAATAGGCGAAGCCTTTCACGCTGCCGGCGCGGCGGCCGAACAGGCCGCAATGGCGCGGGCCCGTGCGGTCGTAGGCCAGCGCATGGCAAGCCAGGCAACGGGCGTAAATCGCCTCACCCGCCTTGACCTGGTCTGGCGGGGCCGCATCGGTTGCCGCTGCCGGCAGCGTGCCGGCAGCAAGCCAAAGCAAGGCGGCGATCATTCGCGCGAGCGCGGTCATGATCTGCTACGACATGAAGGCCGAGGGCACCGGCACTTCGCCCAGGGCATTGCGCAGGATCGCCCAATGCATCGCTTCGTCGCCGAGGATGCTGGCGGCGGCCTTGGCCAGGTCGCGGTTGCCGAATAGCGGCACGGCGCCCAGATAGGCGCTGACTGCGCCTTTTTCTAGCATGGCGGCGAAGCGCAGCACATCGGCCTGGGTCTTCAGGGTATCGGTGGGGAAGGTGTATTTTTCCTTGGCAGAGACGGGTTTGCCCCCCAGCTTGGCGATTGTCTTCGACAGCACATCCGCATGTTCCTTGTGATGCCCCTGGAAAGTCACTGCCAGGTCGAGCACCGGCTTTTGCAGCAGGCCGCTTTCGGCGCCCAGCTGGTAAGCGGCAATCGCTTCGAGCTCGGCGCCTAGCGCCGTGTTCAGGATATTGACGTCGGACGTCGCTGCCTTGCCGCCTTTGGCGGCCAGCGCGTCCTGTCCCGCCAGCAGGGCCACTGCAGCGCCGGACAGCAGCAGGCCGGACTGGCTCATGAATGTGCGGCGCGAGGCCATCGGTGCTGGATCGTTGGCGAAAATCAGAAAAGACATGGCATTTCTCCTGTGGGTGATTGCGACAAACAATCGGTCATGACATGACCGGATACTATTCAACGGGCTTCAGCCGCGCCAATACGCCGGCCACGATGCGGTCGCAGCGCTCGCCGTCAAATGTAAAAGCCTCTTCGAAGGCAAAGTCGATTTCCCGCGACAGCGCTTCCCGCAACAGGCCGCGCGCCCGGAAGAAGCGGGTCCTGACGGTGGCTTCCGGGATGTCCAGGCAGGTTGCAGTTTCCTCGACACTCATTTCTTCCAGCGCGCGCAGGACGAACACGGTACGGAATGCATCCGGCAACTGATCGATTTTGGCCTCGAGCATGGCGCGCGCCTGAGCCCGCATGGCGGCGCGTTCAGGGGATTCCGGTGCACTCTCATTCATGTTCGCCTCGGTGGGATCGCCATTCAATTCCGTCTCGCCATCCAGTCGAATCACTTTGGCGCGACGATTGTTCTTGCGGGAGCGGGCAATGGCTTCATTGATGACGATGCGCGTCAGCCATGTCGATAATTTGGCATCGCCACGAAACTTGTCGATATTGCGGTAAGCCAGCAGATAGGCTTCCTGCACCACGTCCTCGGCCTCGGTATCGTCGCGCAATATGCTGCGTGCGGTGCGGTACAGGATCTGGTTGTGTCGCCGCATCAAGAGTTCAAATGCATGAGGCACTTGCGCGCAAATTCCTTGAACAAGGTCGAGGTCGGTACATCCTGTGTCCAGTGCCTTTATTCCTGCTGGATGCATACGGCCTCCGTTTATGGGTGTTAGTGCGACATTGGATGAAGGTAAAGACTGGCGCGTTCCCGAAACCTGCAAGTGCGGAGTGCAGATGAATAAACGAGGTCGCGCCAGCCGCACCCTATGCCCGGAAACCGTGGGAGAGTCATATGAGCGGACAAAGGGGGAAGACTGTGTACTTGCGCCTTGTTAAGTTTTACCGTGCTCCCGCCAATGCAGCGACACGGTCTCCGCAAGTCAGTGAAAGCGCTCGTCCGCCATGTCGTTGCTGGCATGTCCCGCTGCTGTCTTCCGTCGCTAGCGGCCCCGGCCTGCGCGTAAAGGATCAAGCAATTGCCGTAAATTGTTATGGTCGAGTTCATACATCAGTGCCAGCAGGCTGCCGAGCTGGCCTGGCGGGAAGCCTTCGCGCGCAAACCATCCCAGATAATGCCCCGGCAGGTCGGCCAGCAAGCGGCCTTTATATTTCCCAAAAGGCATGGTCCATGTGACCAGTAATTGTAGTGATTCAGGGGACATGGCGCCTGGTGTTTTCAGTATGTACGAACATTATAAGCGTGGCATCCGCAGTCATATATTTCTGCATGAATTCGCTACCGGCTTTGTCATTCCGATGCGGACTGAACATGCAGTTAACTGACGCATTCAGCCGTTGTCAGGAAAACCGCGCTTGCAATCTGATACTGGCGACAATCGACATCATGAATTCATGCGGAGATAAGTGGGCCACGTGAAGCAAGTGAAGCAAGCGTCGACATGCATGAAAAAATGGAAGAATTTATTGTCAGGTTTATGAGTCAAAGCAAACATGAAAAAAATGTGCCTCATAGAATGAATCCACTTCACCCGTGACATTATCCAGGAGATCTCATGTCCAATATCACTTCCGCAAAATCATCCCTGCGTGCAGAGCTTGCACATGTGCAATCTGGATTGGCCTATTACAAGGCGCGTGTCGAAGCATTGAGCGCCGCGATCGATCAACTTGATTCCATCGGTGATGAAGGACAGATCGAGCTTGGGGAAGGCACGCATATGCAAAAAATGCGCAGAGCGCGCAAGAACCGGCAGGGCGCTCTGACAGCGGCAACCCCCACCGCAAAAGCATCAAAAGCTGCAAAGGCACCGAAGGCGGGACGCCAGGGCAAGGCCGGCAGCCGATTGCCCTCGACCGGCGGCGACTTTTTCCCCAACCTGATCAATGAACAACGGCAGTCCATGAGTGAATTGCTGCAGGCTGCGGCAACGCAGCTGCCGTTCAAGGCTACAGCAGACGAGCTGACCCAGATGCGTTCGCGCCTGGTCGCCGCCATCAATCACATGCTGCAAGCCGGGAAAATTCGCGACGACGGCAAGGGCCGTGGGCGGGTGTATTTCAAGGCGTGAAGAGTATCGCGCTGCTGGATGCTCCGTGGGCGCATCCAGCAGCCAGTGCAATTACACCCGGTTGATCTTCACAAGGCCAACCAGGGAAAACAGCCGGATCGCCAGCCAACCCATGTCGAATTCCCACCATTTTTGCGACAGCTTGGCCGACCCCGGACGGGCATGATGGTTATTGTGCAGTTCCTCGCCGCACAGGAACAGGCCTAGCGGGAAAAGATTGCGCGATGCATCACGGGTCACATTGTTGCGATAGCCGACATAGTGGGCCAGCCCGTTGACGAAGCCTGACGCCCAGAATGGCACGGTAATCACCTGGCACAACCAGATCAGTGCGCCTGTGCCAAAGCCGAACAGCGCGATATTCACCGCCAGGAACAGCGGCGCGCCCAGGAAGGGATGCTTGATATACAGCGCGTGGTCCAGCCAATCCTCCTTGACGCCCAGTCCATACATCTTGACCATGTCCTTGTCGCGCGCGGCGCGGCGGTAGAGCAGCGTTCCCTGTGTGAGCAGCTTGCCGATCCCGTGGACTTGCGGACTATGCGGATCATCCTCGGTGTCGCATTTGGCATGGTGTTTGCGATGCACCGCTACCCATTGGCGCGTCACCAGGCCGGCCGTGGTCAGCCACAGCCACAGGCGGAAAAAATGACTCAGTATCGGGTGAAAACTGATTGCCCCGTGGGTCTGCCCGCGATGCAGGTACAGGCTGACCGCCAGAAAGCTGGTCTGCATCGATGCCGCAATGAGCACGAACACGGCTAGCGGCGTGAGCTGGATAATCCCGGAATACATGGTTGACTCCTTCAGTTTGCTGGATAGGCCGGGCATGTTCTTTTACATCACCTGGCCAGATTGTGATTGGCCTCCACTGTACGGGTACTGTTGTTGTGCTGATATGAAAAACAGACAAGCTTTTGGGCCTCAATTGTCGAAATGGCTTGTCAAAGTTTCATTGCGGAAATATTGTTGCGCCTGGCCGAAGCGTGAGGATTTGCAGCATCCCGCGCGCGCGCCTACAATCGCTGGCTGATGCAATGCCGATACGGCACGATCGATAAAGGGAGTACATGAAGGTATTGGTGGTCGAAGACGACCTCATGATTGGCGAAAATATCCAGATTGCCCTGGAAGGCGAAGGCATCACTGCCGAATGGGTGCGCGGCGGCGCCGATGCCGAAGCGGCCCTGGCCGCAGGCGCTTACGACGCCATGCTGCTGGATCTGGGTTTGCCGCAAAAAGACGGTATTGATGTCTTGCGCGGATTGCGTGCCCGTAAAAACAACCTGCCGGTGCTGGTGCTGACGGCGCGCGACACGGTAGCGCAGCGGGTGCTCGGCCTGAACAGCGGCGCCGACGATTACATGCTCAAGCCTTTCGACCTGGAAGAGCTGCTGGCGCGGCTGCACGCACTGGTGCGGCGCGCCCGCGGCGGCGTCGAAGCGGTCTACCGCAAGGGCGATGTCACGGTCAATTGCGAAACGCGCCAGGTGCTGGTGACAGGCAGCCAGGTGCTGCTGTCATCGCGCGAGTGGTCGATTCTTGAAGCGCTGGTGGCGCGGCCCGGCGCCATCCTCTCGCGCAGCCAGCTCGAAGAGCGTCTGTACGGCTGGTCGGCCGAGGTCGAAAGCAACGCCGTCGAGGTATACATTCACGGCTTGCGCAAGAAGCTGGGCGCGCAATTCATCCTCAATGTGCGTGGCCTCGGTTACATGGTGGACAAGCCATGATGCGCTCACTGCGCATCCGCCTGATTCTCTTGCTGGGGGTCGCCATTGTCGCGGCGTCGGCAGTCCAGTTCACCACGTCGTTTCGCACTGCCATGAGCCAGGCCGACAAGCTGTTCGACTATCACATGCAGCAGATGGCGCTGGCGCTGCAGGATAGTCCCTTCCAGCAGGAACAGTGGTATTCCTCGCCGCATGACAATGACAATGCATTCGAATTCGTGATCCAGATCTGGACCGAAGATGGTGTGCGCGTCTACCAGTCGCGCCGCTACAGCTCGCTGCCCAACCAGGGCGTGCTGGGCTATTCGAATGTCACGCTCGACAATGGCGACTGGCGCGTATTTGGCGTGCGCAATGAAACCCGCATGATCCAGGTGGCGCAAAAACTGGAGGCCCGGCGCAGCCGCGCCATTTCGCTGGCGATGAAAGCGCTGTGGCCATCGATACCGGTGCTGTTGCTGCTATTGGGCGTGGTCTGGTGGGTCGTCACATCGGCACTGGCGCCGCTGGACCGCATCGGTCGCGACCTCGCCAACCGCAATGCCGATTCGCTGGCGCCGGTCGACGCCACCGGCGTGCCGCAGGAAGTCTCGCGCCTGGTGGCCGAGGTCAATTCGCTGATGGGGCGCATGGTGCAGGCGCTGCAGGCGCAAAAGCGCTTCGTGGATGATGCCGCGCATGAATTGCGTTCCTTGCTGACCGCACTCACCTTGCAGGTCAAGACGCTGTCACGCGCGCGCGATGATGCCGCGCGCGCCCAGGCGATTACGCGCTTGCAGGGCGGCGTCGACCGCGCCTCGCACTTGATGGAACAATTGCTGGTTCTGGCCAGGCAGGATCCTCTGTCCGAGTCAGCGCCCGGCGCGCTCGTGTCGATTGCCGATTGCGTCGAACAAGCTGCCGATGAAATGACCCCGCTGGCCCTGTCGCGGCAGATCGAGTTGCATTATGGTACGTTGCCCAATACGCGCGTGCGCGGCGATGTGGAAAGCCTGCGCATGCTGGTGCGTAATCTTCTTGATAATGCCATTCGCTATACCCCTGTTTCCGGGCAGGTACGCGTCAAGCTTGCCGTTGACGACGCGCACGCCGTGCTGGCGATTGAAGATTCCGGTTCCGGCATTCCGGCGGAAAACCGGGATCGGATATTCGACCGTTTTTATCGTGTTCCCGGCACGAATGTGAGTGGTAGCGGACTGGGTCTGGCCATCGTCAAGGCAATTGCCGATCGTTACCATGCGAGCGTGGAGCTCGGCCAAGCTGCCTTGGGCGGCCTGGCAATTCAAGTGCGTTTCCCATTGCCGGAAGGAATTGATCAACCTAAAAATTGATCGTCTGCATATTATTTCTTGGCATTTGCAGGGAAAGCTGTGGTTTTTTGTGAATTCTTGTGACGCCTCGGGCTTTCTTAAGATTCGCCTAAGCTCCCTCATGCACTATCGTTTCATTCCTTGATGCGCAACAAATTGCGCATCGGCTTGTGCGAGACTGGGTGGAGACGGCTGGCAACAGGCAAGCAGGGAAATAGCGATGAAGGCATACCGGGCCTTTTTAAAGCCCCCTGAAAAGGGGGCTTTTTTTCGTCCGCTCAATTCTTGCGTCAAGGCATAAAATTCCCTAAGTGCAATTAACTTCCTCTTATTTTTTGTAAATTCGCAAAAAATGCGAACTAAGCATTAGTACGCCTGGTCAAAAAAATTCGCGCGTTTCAAGAGTTTCAGCGTAGCAAGGAAATACCGCCTTCCTGAGGGAGTTCAGGAAGGGCAACGCGTATCCGCTGTGGTGTTATTTTTTCCTGGCATAAATTTAGTGTGCCGGGATGTTGTTCTTATGCGCATTTCGGGAAAAGATGAAAATTCTGTCTTGGTTTTTGCATTGATGCCTTTAAAAGATTTGCAAAATCTCTTTACCTCGCAACGCTCGCTACCGCACTGGCTGTTTGCCATCGGGGCGATGCTTGCGGCAGCGGCAGTTGCGGCGATTTTGCCGCAGCATTTTGGCCGCGAACCCGTGGTATTTCTCTGGTTTCTCCCGTCAATTGCCGTGGCTGCCTTGTTTAGCGGATTCGCACAGGGCATCGTTGCCAGCCTGATGGGCGCTGTTGGCGGCTGGTGGCTGTCCGGGCTGTCCGCTGAAATGGCGGCGTTGCCGCCGAACCTCACTGAACTGTTCCTGCTCCTGGCTTTTGGCCTGGCAATCAGTGCTCTGGGAGGGATGTTGCACTCCAGGCGAAGGCCGCAGTCACCCCCGCAGGACGCCGATGCAGAGCTGAGGCATACAAAATCGCACTTGCGCAGCGTCCTGGATAATTCGCCCGCCCTTATATCGATCAAGGACCTGGAGGGGCGGATCGTGGCGGTGAATCGCCGCTTGCTCGATATGCTGGGCAAACCGTCGGAAAATGTCGTCGGGCGCAATGTCCATGAACTCTTGCCGCGCGATGTGGCGGACCGCCTCTGGCATAGCGACCAGAGGGCCCTGCGGGCGGGCGTATTGCAGCACCAGGTCGAAGAGCTCTTGCACAAGGATGGCCAGTGCCGTACCTATATGGCGGCGAGGTTTCCGATTACGCATCTCGATACGGAGCAGCAGCTCGGCGTCTGTTCCATGTGGGTGGATATCTCGGCGCAGAAAAAGGCCGAGGAACAACTGGTGCATGTCGCCCAGCACGATGCCTTGACCGGCTTGCCCAATCGCGCGCTGGTCTACGAATTCGGCGACCTGTTGCTGGGCGCGGCGCGGCGCGGAAAAGGCAAGCTCGCCGTGCTGTTTTTTGACCTGGAACGCTTCAAGTCCTTGAACGATGCGTATGGCCGCGAAGCGGGCGACGGCATGCTGCAGGAAATTGCCCGGCGCCTGCGTCGCAATGTGCGCAGCAGCGACCTGGTCGGCCGAATGGGCAGCGATGAATTCGTGGTCATCCTGAGCGATGTGCAGTCGAGCCAGGACCTTGCCAATTCTGCAGCGCACCTGCGCGAAACCCTTGCCCAGCCCTATAGCGCCGAAGACTATGTCTTGCGGGCATCGCCGAGCATCGGTATCAGCCTCTATCCGGATGACGGCAACGATATCGATACCCTGATCCGCAATGCCGATGTGGCGATGCGCCATGCCCGGGATAACGCGCAAGTCGGCTATCAATTTTTTACGCCGGCAATCCAACAAAACATCCGGCAGGAAATTGCAATCGAACAAAGATTGCGAGCTGGTATCGAACACGATGAATTCGAATTGTATTATCAGCCGGTCGTCGATACCCGCACCCGCCGTATCGTGGGTGCCGAGGCCCTGATTCGCTGGCCGCAGGCCGATGGCGTCATCATGCAGCCGAATGAATTCATCCAGGTGGCCGAAGCCAATGGCGTCATCAACCAGCTGGGCACCTGGGTGATCCAGGAGGCATGCCGCCAGATACAGCAATGGCGCAGGCAGGGTTTGCCGCCGTTGCGCATTGCCGTCAATGTTTCGCCGGTGCAGTTCCGCGCCCGCAATTTTTATCAGCGCGTGGCCGATGCCGTCACCCGTTCCGGGATCGATCCTTCCTGCCTTGAACTGGAAGTGACTGAAAGCGCTCTCATGAAAAAGGCTGATGAAGCCAGCCAGACGCTGGCCAGCCTGAAAGCGCTGGGCTTGCAAATTGCGCTGGATGATTTCGGCACGGGGTATTCCAGCCTGAGCCGCCTGGCAGGATTGCCGTTCGATAAACTGAAGGTGGATCAATCGTTCATTCGCAATATTGTCAGCGATAGCCGCTCGCTCGCCGTCACTGAAACCGTCATTGCGCTTGGCAAACGACTGGGCGTGAAGGTGGTGGCGGAAGGCATCGAAACGGAAGCGGCGTTTAGTTTATTGCGTGAATGTAAATGCGACCTGGGGCAAGGTTATCTTCTTAGCAAGCCCATGCCCGCTGATCAGTTCCGGCGCTGGCACCAGCAGCACATTCTGGCTGCGGGATAGAGCGTACCCCGCTTTCTCTCCTCCGGACATGCCGAAGCTGCCCGAGCCGCCCTTTTCTTGGTAAAATCAACTACTTATTCAATCTTCAAAGGCATGGCTGAGTATGTTGTACCCAGAATTGTTTAAATCCCTGGAACAAATTCGCTGGAATATGGAAACCGATATTCCCTGGGATCAGTTTGACCCCAGCCAGCTCACGGATGAGCAGGCGCAAACCATCAAGATGAATGCAATCACTGAATGGTCCGCCTTGCCCGCCACCGAGATGTTCCTGCGCGATAACCGCGGCGACAGCGATTTTTGCGCCTTCATGTCGGTCTGGTTTTTTGAAGAACAAAAGCATTCGCTCGTGCTGATGGAATACCTGCGCCGCTTCCGTCCGGACCTGGTGCCTACCGAAGCCGAGTTGCATAACGTGCGCTTCGAATTCGACCCCGCGCCGCCGCTGGAAACGCTGATGCTGCATTTTTGCGGCGAGATCCGCCTGAATCACTGGTACCGCTGCGCCTCCGACTGGCATACCGAACCGGTGATCAAGCAAATCTACAAGATCATCAGCCAGGACGAAGCCCGCCATGGCGGCGCCTACCTGCGCTACATGAAGAAAGCCCTCGGTGAGTCAGGTGATGCCGCGCGTGCCGCCTTTGCCAAGATCGGCGTGCTGATGGCTTCTGCGCGCCGCACTGAAAAACCGCTGCATCCCACCAACCTGCACGTCAACCAGGCGCTGTTCCCCAACGATACGGTGCAAAGCCGCGTCCCTGATCCTGAATGGCTGGAGCACTGGCTCGATGGTCAGATCAAGTTCGACAGCAGCTGGGAAAAGAAAGTGGTGGATCGCATCCTGCACAACATGTCGCTGCTTTTCGAGCGCAGTTTTGAATCGGTGCAGGAATTGAACCGATATCGCAAGGAAGTTGTGGCGCGCCTGCCCGCGGCGCCGGCCGCGGCGTAACGCCTGGCAACCCAATAAAAAAGCCGCAGCATCTTCATGCTGCGGCTTTTTTTTGTATGGCGGCTTTTTTTTGTATGGCGGCTGCTATTTTATTTGCCGGCGTCATGGCCGCCGTGTTGATGGCCGGTGCCGCTATCGTGCCCATGGTGGCGGTTCTCGCCGATCTGGTCGCTCACTTCCACAGTCACTGCCACTGCGCCGGCCTTTGCAAAACGCAATGTGAGCGGGAATTGCTCGCCTGCCTTGAGCGGCTTTTTCAGGTTCAGCAGCATCAGGTGGTAGCCGGCGCCGGGGCGCATCACGATTTTTGCGCCCGCGTCGATCGCAATGGCATCGACTTCGCGCATGCGCATCACATTGTCTTCCATCGACATGGTATGAATTTCCATCTTGCCCGCAACCGGCGAACTGGCGCCAACCAGTTGATCCGGCGTGCTGCCGCGGTTTTCGATGCTGACGTAGGCCGCGCCACCGGGCTGGCCTGGCCGCGTCGGCCGCGCCGTCGGTTGTTCGATGGAGAGTTTTCCTGCACTGAAATCGCGTGCGGAAAGCGGGGCGGCAACGACGAGCAGGGCGGCAAAAACAAGGCGCAGATACATGGCAGGGTGCCTTCGATAAGCAGGGAAAAAAGAAAACGGCGTAAGCCGACTGGATTATAGCAAGCGCATCGCCACCATCAATTGGCTGCCCTCATTGACCGCCGGCATAGCCATGTTGCCGCCATGCCTCGTACACCACCACTGCGACCGTATTCGACAGGTTCAGGCTGCGGTTACCTGGCCGCATCGGCAAGCGGATGCGCTGTTCGGGTGCAAAGCTGTTGCGCAATGCCGGGTCCAGCCCCTTCGTTTCGGAACCGAATACGAAGACATCGCCGGGCTGGAAGTCAATCGAGGCAAACGGCGTGGCGCCATGCGTGGTCAGCGCAAACAGGCGCGCCGGGTCGGGCGCTTGTGCCGCGATAAAGGCATCCCAGTCGCGGTGCACTTTCATGGTCACGTACTCATGGTAATCAAGCCCTGCGCGCCGCATCTTGGCATCGTCCAGCGGAAAGCCGAGCGGCTCGATCAGGTGCAGCTGGGCGCCGGCGTTGGCGCAAAGGCGAATGATATTGCCGGTATTGGGGGGGATTTCCGGTTCGACCAGGACGACATGAAACAAGTGGGACTCCTATTGCTTTGCATGCCCGGGCGGAGTCCGGGCGAAGATCAGGTTGGTGACGCGCGCCGCGCCGAAGCGCTTGAGCGTGGCCGCTACTTCATTGAGCGTGGCGCCGGTGGTCAGGACATCGTCGACCACGCCGACATGGCGGCCGCGCACCGTATCGATAAAGGCTTGCGACACAGTGAATGCTTCGCGCAGATTGCCATGGCGTTCATCCTGCGCCAGCAGCGATTGCGCGCGCGTGTCGCGCAGGCGTTGCAGCAGCTGCGGGTACAGCGGCAAGCCCAGCAGGCGCGCCAGCGGCTTGGCCACTTCCAGCGCCTGGTTGAAGCCGCGCTCGCGCAGGCGGCGCGGCCCCAGGGGCACTGCCGTCAGCCAGTCCGGCAGCGGTGCGGCAGCTGCCGGGCTGCGCAGCAACGCATCGCGCTGCAATTGCGCAAACAGCGGCGCCAGCGCCAGCCGGCCGCCAAATTTCAGCGCCAGCGCGAGCTGATCCACCGGCGGAGAATAGTCGCTGGCAGTCACGGTGGCATCGAACGCCGGCGGCTGGCCCAGGCAATCGCCGCAACGGTCGCTATCGGCATCGTCATGCGCGGTCGCCAGCGGCGCGGCACATTGCCGGCAGCGCGGCCGCGTAAGGCCAAAGTAATGCGCATGGCAGCCGGCGCAGAGCGCCTGCCTGCCGCTGGCGCCGCACAGGGCGCAGGACGACGGCAGCACGTGCTGCAATTGCCGCAGGCAGCGCTGCATCCACAGGCGGGAGTCGAGAAGCATGGGCAATCGGGCTTTCAGGCGTGTAAGCGTGTAAACTGACGGGCTGGCTGCATTTTTCTATTATCGCATCGAACTTTACGATTCCCCGTGGCGCCTCCAATTTCCCCCGACCAGTCCCGCCATTCCAGCGCGCCGATCGACCCGGCTTGCGTGCGCCGCGCCTTCGCCCGGCCGCAGCGCCTGCAGGATTCACAATTTCTGCGCCGCGAGGTTGCGCAGCGCATGCATGAGCGCCTGCAACTGGTCAGGCTCGCCCCGCACGCCGTGCTCGATGCCGGGTGCGGCGAGGGTGCGGACTTGCCTGTTTTGCAAGACAGTTTTCCGCAAGCGCGCCTCCTCGGGCTCGATGCCGCGCCGGCCATGCTGGCGCTGGCGCAAGAGCGTCAGCGCGCCGCCATGTCTTCCGTCAACCGCCTCTTGAGCAAATGGCTGCCGCAAACCGTATTGCCGGGCGCGCAGGGTAGTCCGCTGCTCCTGGCCGGCGATTTTGCGCAACTGCCACTGGCTGCCAATGCCGTCGACCTGGTCTGGTCCAACCTTGCCGTGCACTGGCATCCGCAGCCCGACCGCGTCTTTGCGGAATGGCGACGCGTGCTGCGCACGGATGGCTTGCTGATGTTTTCCTGTTTTGGCCCGGATACGTTCAAGGAATTGCGCAACGCTTTTGCCGTCATGGATTCAGCCCCGCACAGCTTGCCCTTCGTTGACATGCACGATTTCGGCGACATGCTGGTCCAGGCCGGTTTCGCCACCCCGGTGATGGATATGGAATCGATCACCGTCACTTATGACACGCCGGAAAAGCTGTTGGCGGATGCGCGCGCCTGGGGCGGCAATCCCCTGGCGAACCGGCGCCGCAGCTTGTGCGGCAGGCAGGAATGGGGGCGCATGCTCGCGGCCATGGAGCAATTGCGCCGTGCCGACGGCAAGCTGGGCCTGAGCTTTGAAGTCATTTATGGCCACGCCTTCCGTCCGGCCCCGCGCACCACAGCCAGCGGCGAAGCCATCATTCGCTTTGAGTTGCCTAAAAAGTAAGCAAGGGCGCTAAAAAAATTATTCTGAGGGCGGAGTGGATTTGATTTGAATCAATGCCTATAGGAATAATGTTGTGGTTGAAAAATGCTTTTCCCCTTGATAACAAAGGGCTTTCCGCCTTATACTCCTCCGGTTATACGCTGGCCGGCTTATGTGCTGCCTGTTTGCAAAGAAAAGCAAGCGCAGGTGGGGTCAAAAACAAGGCATGAACGCGGCGATCAAGCATGATTGCTTGCTATCGCCGTAACGCTGGCTGGTTCTGGACAGAATTCTAATTTTGGGCTTTTGAGGAAACTATGAAATATGCAAAGCGCCTTCAATCGTTGATGCTTTACGCATTGGGCATGGCGGCTGCAGTGCCGGCCTGGGCGGTGGAAGTAGGCGACAGCCAGGGCGGCCCGGCCGTGCGTCAACTGAACCTGCAGGCGCCGGTCACCCGGATCGCCGAACAGATTGATTCCCTGCACACCATGATGCTGGTGATCTGCCTGGTCATCTTCGTTGCCGTGTTTGGCGTGATGTTTTATTCGATCTTCAAGCATCGCAAGTCGGTTGGCCACAAGCCGGCGACGTTCCATGAAAGCGTCGCCGTTGAAATCGCCTGGACCGTGGTGCCATTCCTCATCGTCATCATGATGGCATGGCCCGCCACCAAGACCGTGGTCGCCATGAAGGATACCTCCAATGCCGATATCACCATCAAGGCGACCGGCATGCAGTGGAAATGGGGTTACGACTACCTCAAGGGTGAAGGCGCAGGCATTTCCTTCCTGTCCAACCTGGCTACCCCGCGTGACCAGGACCCGTCCAAGGTCAAGAACGACAACTACCTGATCGAAGTCGACAATGAAGTGGTCGTCCCGGTCAACAAGAAAGTTCGTATCGTTACCACCGCCAATGACGTCATCCATGGCTGGACCATTCCCGCCTTCGGCGTCAAGCAGGATGCGATTCCCGGTTTCGTGCGCGACACCTGGTTCCGTGCTGAAAAAGTCGGTACCTACCGCGGCAACTGCGTCGAGCTGTGCGGCAAGGACCACGCCTTCATGCCGATCGTGGTCAAGGTCGTGAGCGATGCCGAATACACCGCCTGGGTCGATACCAAGAAAAAGGAAATGGCTGCCAAGGCAGATGATCCGAGCAAGGTCTGGACCATCGACGAACTGAAGCAGCGCGGCGAAAAAGTCTACGCAGCCAATTGCGTTGCCTGCCACCAGGCTAACGGCAAAGGCGTGCCGGGTGCGTTTGCGGCACTGGATGGCTCGAAAGTCGTGAGCGGTCCCAAAGCCGAGCAAATCAAGATCGTACTGAACGGCAAGAACGCAATGCCGCCCTGGAAAGGCTCCCTGTCCGATACTGAAATTGCTGCGGTGATCACCTATACCCGCAACAGCTGGTCGAACAAGGCCCAGGAAAATATCGTACAACCGGCTGAAGTTCTGGCTGCGCGCAAGTAAATAATCAGGAGTTTTGAGATGAGTTCTATCGCACACGATCACGCACACGATCACGCTCACGACCACGACCACGCGCACGACCATCCGCATGGCTGGCGCCGTTGGCTGTTCGCCACCAACCACAAGGACATCGGTACGCTGTACATGTGGTTCTCGTTTGTCATGCTGCTGTCCGGCGGCGTGCTGGCGCTGGGCATCCGTGCCGAGCTGTTCCAGCCTGGCCTGCAACTGATGCAGCCGGAGTTCTTCAACCAGCTGACCACCATGCACGGCCTGATCATGGTGTTTGGCGCCATCATGCCGGCCTTTGTCGGCTTCGCCAACTGGATGATCCCGCTGCAGATCGGCGCATCCGACATGGCGTTTGCCCGCATGAACAACTTCTCGTTCTGGCTGCTGCCGCCTGCCGCGATCCTGCTGGCCGGGTCGTTCCTGGTGCCGGGTGGCGCCACTGCCGCCGGCTGGACCCTGTACGCGCCGCTGTCGTCGCAAATGGGCATCGGCATGGACATGGGTATTTTTGCCATGCACATCATGGGCGCGTCGTCCATCATGGGCTCCATCAACATCATCGTCACGATCCTGAACATGCGCGCTCCCGGCATGACCCTGATGAAGATGCCGATGTTCTGCTGGACCTGGCTGATTACCGCCTACCTGCTGATCGCCGTCATGCCGGTGCTGGCTGGCGCCATCACCATGACCCTGACCGACCGTCACTTCGGCACGTCGTTCTTCAATGCCGCCGGCGGCGGTGACCCGGTCATGTACCAGCACATCTTCTGGTTCTTCGGTCACCCCGAGGTGTACATCATGATTCTGCCGGCGTTCGGCATCGTCTCGCACATCGTGCCGGCGTTCGCCCGCAAGCCGCTGTTCGGCTACGCCTCGATGGTGTATGCAACCTCGTCGATTGCGATCCTGTCGTTCATCGTCTGGGCCCACCACATGTTCACCACCGGCATGCCGGTGACGGCGCAGCTGTTCTTCATGTACGCCACCATGCTGATCTCGATCCCGACTGGCGTGAAAGTGTTCAACTGGGTCGCCACCATGTGGCGCGGCTCGATGACATTTGAAACCCCGATGCTGTTCGCGGTCGGCTTCATCTTCGTGTTCACCATCGGCGGCTTCACCGGCCTGATCCTGGCCGTGACCCCGATCGACATCCAGCTGCAGGATACCTATTATGTGGTGGCGCACTTCCACTACGTGCTGGTGGCCGGTTCGCTGTTTGCATTGTTTGCCGGTTACTACTTCTGGAGCCCGAAGTGGACCGGTTTCATGTACAACGAATCCCGCGGCAAGATTCACTTCTGGCTGTCGCTGATCACCTTTAACATCACCTTCTTCCCGATGCACTTCCTGGGACTGGCAGGCATGCCGCGCCGCTATGCCGATTATCCGGCGCAGTTCGCCGACTTCAACCTGATCGCGTCGATTGGCGCCTTCGGTTTCGGCCTGTCGCAGGTGTACTTCCTGTTCGCCGTGGTGCTGCCGTCGATCAAGGGTGGCAAGAAAGCGGAAGCCAAGCCATGGGATGGCGCCGAAGGCCTGGAATGGACCGTGCCGAGCCCGGCACCGTTCCACACCTTCGAAGTGCCGCCGACAGTAAAGTAAACCATTGGGGACAGAGTTAAACGAAGTGGTACTCTGTCCTCAACCGGATATAACTGGAAAAGCATGTCGCAACAAAAAAAGCCGGATAACTTGAAGACCGCGCTGATCCTGGCATCGGTCGCTGTGATTTTCTTCCTTGGCGTAATCATCAAGCGGGTCTGGTTCAGCTGAAATGGAAACACCGAAGCAAGACGCGGTAAAGGATGCACCGACGCGCAAGCTGAATGCACAGATGCTTGGCAAGCTGGTGGTGGTGGCGTTTCTGATGTTTGGCTTTGGCTATGCGCTGATCCCGGTGTACAAGAAGATTTGTGAAATTACCGGTATCAACACGCTGACGCCGATGAATGTGACGGCGGAAGAAGTCGCCAATACCCAGGTCGACAAAAGCCGCACCATCACCATCGAGTTCGATGGCAATGCCCAGGGTCCCTGGCGTTTCCGTCCAACTGTGGCAAGCATGGAAGTGCATCCGGGCGAACTGGTGCAGGTCGTGTACGAAGTGGTGAATACGCAGTCGCGGGCAATCGACGCGCAGGCAATTCCCAGCTATGCGCCGCAGCAGGCGACGGCGCATTTCAAGAAAATGGAATGCTTCTGCTTCAAGCAGCAGACGCTGGGGCCGAATGAAGCAAAGCAGATGCCGGTGGTGTTCTTCATTGATCCGGCGCTGCCGAGGGATGTGAAGACAATTACCTTGTCGTACACCTTCTTTGAGGTAGCCGGTCCGGCGAAAAAATCCAGCTGAAGCGGCTGGATGAAAGGCGGTAAACATGCAGGATTTGAAAGATGCAGCCAGGCGCAAGATGTCGTTTGGCGCAACGATGAAAGCAATACTCTGGGCGTTTTTCGGCGTGCGCAAGAAAAGCGGCTATGAACAGGATTCGGCGCAACTCAACCCGGTTTATCTGATCATCGCCGGGGTGATCGCCGCAGTGATATTTGTTGTGACGCTGTTGTTAATCGTGAAAAGCGTCGTCGCGAATTAATATTTGATTTGTATCGGGAGATGGAGATGGCTTCTCAAAACGCTAAGGCGCCTTACTACTACGTACCGGGCCCATCCAAGTGGCCGCTGTTGACGGGCATGTCCTTGCTGGTAACCATGGCCGGCGCATCCGCGTGGGTCAACAGCATCGGCTGGGGACCCTATGCAACCGTGGCCGGCATTCTCGCTGTGCTGAGCGTCCTGTATTGCTGGTTTGGCGACGCCATCGCCGAGTCGGAAGGCGGCATGTACAGCGCCCGCATCGACAACTCCTACCGCTGGAGCATGAGCTGGTTCATCTTTTCCGAAGTGATGTTCTTTGCAGCATTCTTCGGCGCGCTGTTTTATGCTCGCTCGGTTTCCATGCCATGGCTTTCCGATCTCGACCACAAGATCCTGTGGCCGGATTTCGTTGCGCAATGGCGCACCAATGCTGGTCCTGCCGGCACGATCGAGCCGTTCACCACCATGGGCCCGTTCTGGATCCCCACCATCAATACCGCGCTGCTGCTGACCTCCGGCGTCACCCTGACGATTTCGCACCATGCCCTGCGCGAAGGCAAGCGTGGCGCGACCGCGTTCTGGCTGGCTGTGACGGTCCTGCTGGGCGCCACGTTCATGGGCTTCCAGGCATATGAATACATGCATGCCTACAGCGACCTGAACCTGAAGCTGACTTCCGGCATCTACGGCTCGACCTTTTACATGCTGACCGGCTTCCACGGCTTCCACGTGACCATCGGCGCCATCATGCTGGGCGTGGTGCTGTATCGCGTGCTGAAGGGCCACTTCACCCCGGAACACCATTTCGCCTTCGAAGGCGCCGCATGGTACTGGCACTTCGTCGACGTCGTCTGGCTCGGCCTGTACGTCGTCGTGTACTGGCTGTAAAAACATGCCTGCCCGCGCTGCGGGCAACGCAAAAAGCCGCACCTCGGTGCGGCTTTTTTCTTGTGCGGCTTGCAGCGGAAAAGCGGGTCTAGCGAATGCCGGTCGGCTGGATCCAGCCCAGGTAATGCGCCACCAGGATGAAGATGAACAGGGCGATGGACAAGCCCACCCGCAGTGCCAGCGATTGCACGGTGCGGTTGCTCTTGCCCTTGTCGCGCATCAGGAATATCAGGGCCGAGGCAAGGCTGCCGAGGATCAGGAGGAAGGCGATGGCGACGATGATTTTCATGGTGGCTGCACTAGAACCGGCTGCTTGCTAGAATAGGCGCCGGCTCACAAGGCTTGTGTTCGTAAGGTTGATATTGTAATGCCAATCAGATTCCGTTTCAGTTGGGTGCCGTTCATTGCCACAGCGCTGCTGGTTGCCATCGGCATTGCGCTGGGCAACTGGCAAACGCGTCGTGCCCAGGAAAAGGAAGGCATCGAAGCGGCCTTGCAGGCACAGGCGGCACAGCCGGTCATCGCGCTGTCGGCGGCCACACCGGATGCCGAAGCCATGCCCTTTCGGCAAGTGCGGGTCAGGGGCACATTCGTGCGCGATTGGCCGCTCTACCTGGATAACCGCCCGCATGAGCGCCGCGCCGGCCTGCACATGCTGATGCCTTTCAAAATTGCCGGCAGCGGCAAGTCGGTTCTGGTGGCGCGCGGCTGGATCGCGCGCGATCCGGTGGACCGGGCGCGGCTGCCGGCAACGCCCACGCCGCAAGGCGAAATCGAGATCGAAGGCAGCATCCGCAGTCATCCGGCCCGGGTTTACCAGTTTGGCGCGCCGGCGCCGCTGAAGCCCGGCGCCATCGTGCAAAACGTCAGCATCGGCGAGCTTGCCGCTGCCAGCGGCTTGCAACTGCTGCCATTCATGATCGAACAGGGCGGCACGGCCGACGACGGCCTGGTGCGCGACTGGCCGCGGCCCTCGCACGGTGCCGACAAGCATCGCGGTTACGCTTTCCAGTGGTATGGCCTGGCAGCGGCCGCATTCATCTTTTTTATTGTGACGGGATTTCGGCGTGGAACAAAACAGTAAGCAAAAAAAACTCGGTCGATGGAAGATGCTGGCGGTGCTGGCTGTCTGCGCTTCGCCATTGGTGGCCTCCTACTTCGCCTACTACGTGGTCCAGCCGAGCGGGCGCACCAACTACGGCACCCTGCTGGATCCGCGCGCCTACCCGATGCCGCGCCTGGGCAGCACGGCGCTCGACGGCAAGCCGCTCGAACTCGATGCCTACAAGGGCAAGTGGATCATGCTGCAGGTCGATTCCGGCAAGTGCGAGGCGGCCTGCCAGACGAAGCTCTACGAAATGCGCCAGCTGCGCACAGCGCAAGGCAAGGAGCGCGAACGCGTCGAACGCGTCTGGCTGATCACCGACCAGGAGCCGCTCGACACGCTGCTCATGCGCGAATACGACGGCACCCGCATGTTGCGCGTCAAGCCCGAGACATTGCAGGCATGGCTGCCGCTGGAGCAGGGCGCCGTGCTGGCCGACCATATCTACATGATCGATCCGCTCGGTAACCTGATGATGCGCTTTCCCAAGGACGCCGACCCCAACCGCATCAAGAAGGATCTCGGCCGTTTGCTGAAAGCGTCGAAGATCGGCTAGGCGCGCAACCAGTTACAGGAACAAGGCACATGCTGATTCAACTCGCGATCAAGGGATTGCTGGTGGCGCTGCTGGCGCTGGCAGCGGTATGGGCGTCGCGCGACGCCAACAAATACCGCAAGCTGGCCTGGGTGACGCTGTTTCTCACGTTCGACCTGATCATGTTCGGCGCCTTCACGCGCCTGACCGATTCCGGCCTCGGCTGCCCGGACTGGCCCGGCTGTTACGGCCATGCCAATCCGCTGCAGGCGCATGAGGCGATCAAGGCAGCCGAGGCTGCCATGCCGGGCGGGCCGGTGACCGTCGTCAAGGCCTGGATCGAGATGCTGCACCGCTACTTTGCCATGGGTGTGGGCGTGCTGATCATTGCCTTGATGGGCGTGGCCTGGCGCAACTGGAGCAGGGCGCGCCGGGCGGGTGCAGCCAGTGCTGCGGCTTCGCCATGGCTGCCAAGCTTCCTGCTGTTCTTCGTGTGCCTGCAGGGCGCATTCGGCGCGTGGACCGTGACGCTGAAACTGCAGCCTGTCATCGTCACCATCCATCTGCTGCTGGGCATGGGATTGCTGGCCTTGCTGACCTGGCTGGCGGCGCGGCAAAGCCCGCATGCATCCGTTGCCGCCACAGGCAGCGGCTTGCGCCTGCCAGCGGCGCTGGCATTGCTGGTGCTGTTTGTGCAGATCGCACTGGGCGGCTGGGTCAGCACCAACTATGCCGCGCTGGCGTGCACGGACTTGCCGACCTGCCATGGCGTCTGGCTGCCGGAAATGGATTTCGACAATGGCTTTACGCTCTGGCGCCATCTTGGCAAGACGGCGGATGGCGAATTCCTGCCTTTCCCGGCGCTGACCGCGATTCACTGGACGCACCGGGCATTCGCCCTGGTGGCCGCCGGCGTGATTGGCTGGGTGGCGCTGCGCGCGCTGCGGATCGACGGCTTGCGCAAGTCCGGTGCCTGGTTGCTGGCGGCGCTGGTTTTGCAAATCGTGATTGGCATTTCCACTGTGTACCTGAACTGGCCGCTGGCCCTGGCAGTTGCGCACAATGGCTGCGCCGCACTGTTGGTGCTGTTGCTGAGCATGTTAAACTACAAGGCTAACCTTGCCGCCGCGCCACATGCCGCCAGCCGCATGACAACCCATATTGCCGCCGCATGATGCGCGCCTCGCTGCTGTAAGACTATGACCACCTTGACCATTTCCTCGAACCGTATTGCCCAGTACTGGGCGCTGACCAAGCCGCGCGTAACGCAGCTGGCCGTGTTTTGCGCCGTCATCGGCATGTTCCTCGCAACCCCCGACCTGCCTGACTGGCGCGTCGTGGTGGCGGCGACCGTCGGCATCTGGCTCCTGGCCGGTGCCGCCTTCGCGGTCAATTGCCTGGTCGAACGCAGCATCGATGCCAAGATGGCACGTACTGCCCGCCGCCCGATGGCGCGCGGTGAAATCACCGTGAGCCAGACGCTGGCATTCTCGGGCGTGATCGGCGGTGCTGGCGCATGGGTGTTGTACACCTTGGTCAACCCGCTGACCATGTGGCTGACCCTGGCCACCTTCGTCGGCTATGCCGTGATCTATACCATGGTGCTGAAACCGGCGACGCCGCAAAACATCGTCATCGGCGGGCTGTCGGGCGCAATGCCGCCGGCGCTGGGCTGGGCCGCCATCGCCAATGACGTGCCGATGCAGGCATGGATCCTGGTGCTGATCATTTTCGTCTGGACGCCGCCGCATTTCTGGGCGCTGGCCCTGTACCGCCGCGATGACTACGCCAAGTCCGGCCTGCCCATGCTGCCGATTACGCATGGCCTGCAATTCACGCAGTTCCACATCCTGCTCTACACCATCGTGCTGGTCGCGACCACCATGCTGCCCTACGCAGTCCACATGAGCGGCCTGATCTACCTGGTCAGCGCGGCCCTGCTGGGTGCAGTATTCCTGTGGTATGCCTGGCGCATCTACCGCCATTACACCGACCTGCTGGCGCGCAAGGCCTTTACCTATTCAATCATTTACCTGTCGCTATTGTTTGCGGCGTTGCTGGTCGACCATTACCTGAAGATCTGAACCCATGCGTATCCTTCCTCTCGTCCTGATGCTGGCTTCGGCGCTGTGGCTCACTGCCTGCAGCGACAAGGCTTCCGAGCAGGGCGCCGACGGCACCATGCAGCTGTCGCCCGTCGACAGCGCCTTCAAGAACACGGACGTGACCGGGCTGGGCTATGCCCGGGATTTCGCCCTGACCGACCATAACGGCAAGCCGCGCACCCTGGCCGATTTCAAGGGCAAGGCCGTGGTCGTGTTCTTCGGCTTTACCCATTGCCCGGATGTCTGCCCCACCACCATGGCGGAAATGGCCGGCGTCATGCAGCAGCTTGGCCCGCAAGCCGAGAAAGTGCAGGTCCTGTTCATCACGGTTGACCCCGAGCGCGATACGCCGCAGTTGCTGGCGCAATATGTGCCGGCGTTTTATCCGAGCTTCCTCGGGCTTGTGGGCGACAAGGCCGCCACGGAAAAGGTCGCGAAGGAATTCCGCGTGTTTTACCAGAAGGTGCCGGGCAAGGAAGCCGGCAGCTATACGATGGATCACACCGCCGGCAGCTACGTGTTCGACCCGCAGGGGCGCATTCGCCTGTTCATCCGCCATGGTCAGGGTGCCGAGCCGATCGCGCATGACCTGAAGATACTTTTGGCGGGGAAGTAAACCGGGTGCGCTGGTCAAACGGCGTAGCGGACAAAAAAAACGGACAACAAAAAAGGCGCTCGAACGAGCGCCTTTTTTATGGAGCACGGCTGCTTCAGGCGAATTCGGCCAGCGCACCTTTCATCTTTTTTAATGCCACCGCCTCGATCTGGCGGATGCGCTCGGCCGAAACGCCGAACTCGTCGGCCAGTTCGTGCAGGGTGGCGCCGGAACCATCGTCGCTGGCCAGCCAGCGTGCCTCGACGATGCGGCGCGAACGGGCATCGAGCTTGCCAAGCGCAGCTTCCAGGCCTTCGCTTTGCAGGCGGTCGTACTGCTGCGCCTCCAGCACGCGGGTGGGCTCCTGCGCTTCCGACGATAGATAAGCGATTGGCGCGAACTTGCCGTCGTCATCTTCATCGGTTGGCGCTTCGAGGGCGATGTCGCGGCCCGACAGGCGGGTTTCCATCTCGATGACTTCTTCGCGCTTCACATCCAGGGTCTTGGCGAGGGCGTCGACCTGCGCCGGCGTCATGGCGTCCAGGCCTTCCTTGTGGCTGCGCAGGTTGAAGAACAGCTTGCGCTGGGCCTTGGTGGTGGCCACTTTGACCAGGCGCCAGTTCTTCAGGATGTATTCGTGGATTTCTGCCTTGATCCAGTGCATGGCGTACGACACCAGGCGCACGCCCTGGTCCGGGTCGAACCGTTTGACAGCCTTCATCAGGCCGATATTGCCTTCCTGGATCAGGTCGGCATGCGGCAAGCCATAGCCGAGGTAGCCGCGCGCGATGGAAACCACCAGGCGCAAATGCGACAGGATCAGCGATTGCGCCGCAGCGAGGTCGTTTTGCTCGCGCAGCTTTTTTGCGAGCGAGATTTCTTCTTCGTGCGACAGCATCGGCAGGCGGTTGACTGCCGAGATATAAGACTCGATATTGCCCAGATTGCCGGGAAAGCCGAGTGCCACCAGATTGTTGGCGGCAGGTACCAGTGCGGACTGTGCAGATCGTGCGTTCATTCCTTCTCCTTGATTCCTTTTTTCAGGGTTTGCCTGTGCATGCAGGAATAGATAAACCATATATTAGCACTCTCTGTTGGTGAGTGCTAATAGTCAAATTGGGATGAAATAATAGTGCTAGGCTATTAATTTCCCAGCGTTAATTCACTCGCCGTATGCAATCGCGTCGAAAAAGCCGGAAAAGTTGCAGAAAGTAAAGAAAATTAGGCCGCGTCCCGGCTAGGCGAGGCGTCCGATCGAACGCTTCACCGACAGCAGGGCGCCGATCCAGCCCAAGGCAGCGCTCGCACACAGCAAGCCAAGCCAGACTTGGGCGCTCAGGGGCGCCAGGCGGAATTGCGAGCCATAAAGCTGCACCACATCGGCAAGAGCCTGGTTGAGGGGGTACAAGCCCAGGGTAACCAGGCCCAGGGCAACCATGCCGGCGATCAAGCCCAGGAATGCGCCAGCGTAATAGAACGGCCGGCATACGAAAGCATTGGACGCACCCACCAGCTTGCTCAGGACGATTTCTTCGCTCTGGTGGAGGACTTGCAGGCGGATCGTGTTGAAAACGACTGCCACCACCACTGTCCCCAGTGTAATGGCCAGCAACAAGAGCGCCAGTTGCAATACTTGCATGACTGCGGCCAGGCGCTTGACCCAGGCCGAATCCAGTTGCACGTGGTCGACGCCTTGCAAGGCTTGCAGGCGGGTCACCAGGGCATCCGTGCGCGCTGCCTGGGCGACGTTATCGAGTCCCGATAGTTTCAGCACATAGGCGTCCGGCAGCGGGTTGGCGCCCAGCGCCTCCACTGCGGCTGCCACGCCGGTGCGAGCATCGAGGGTGTTCAGGGCTTTTTCGCGCGGGATGAATTCCAGATTGCCTTGCAGATCGGCTTCCTTCAGCGCCCGCCTGATCGGCGCAGCCAGCGCGTTCGCCTGTTCGCGCGGGGTATCGGCTTTCAGGAACAGGCTGATTTCCGGTTCCACCACCAGTTGCTGGGACACCGGCCGGATGTTTTCCAGCAGCGTCAGGCCGGCGAAGGGCAGCATCAGGGCGATGGCAATCACCGCCACATTCAGCAGGAAGCCGCCGCGCGGGGCACGGATATGGCGCCAGGCGCCGGCCAGGGCGTAGGCATGCAGCCGCAACCAGTTTTTCATGAAGCCACCTGTGCTGGTTGCGGCGCCGGGGCCGCCTGAGAGTCATTGACCAGGCGACCTTGCTCCAGGTGGATCACGCGGGCGCCAGGCTGGTAAATATTGTCGTCATGGGTGGAAATCAGGCATGTCACGCCCACCGCATGGAAGGCCTTGATGGCATCGATGACCCTGGCGGCGCTGACGCGGTCGAGGTTGGCGGTCGGCTCGTCGGCAAGGATGATTTGCGGGCGGTTGACAATCGCCCGCGCAATCGAGACGCGCTGCTGTTCGCCGCCCGAGAGCGACAGCGGGTCGGATTGCGCCTTGTCCAGCAGGCCCACCTTGTCGAGGGCGGCGCGGGCGCGCTTTTCCGCTTCGTCGCGCGGGGTGCCCGTGACGATCAGGGGCAGCAGCACGTTGGCCAGCACGGAGCGGTCTGCCAGCAGGCGCTGCTGCTGCAGGATCAGGCCGAGGTTGCGGCGCAGGTAGGCCAGTCCGGTGGCATTCAGGCGCCCGATATCCTGTCCATTGACTTCGACGCTGCCCGAACTCGGACGCTCGATGGCGGCGATCATTTTCAGCAGGGTCGACTTGCCGGCGCCGGACGGGCCGGCCAGAAACAGCAGTTCGCCCTTGGCAACGGAGAGGTTGAGGTCGAACAGCGCCGTGGCGTCTTTCGAATAGCGCTTGGTGACGTGACGGAATTCAATCATTTAGCTTAACAAGGCATCCACAAATTCTTGCGCATTAAAAGGCTGCAAGTCTTCGATGCCTTCGCCGACGCCAATGAAATACACCGGCACCGGGCGTGTGCGGGCGATTGCCGCCAGCACGCCGCCCTTGGCGGTGCCGTCAAGCTTGGTGACGACCAGGCCGGTCAGTTGCAGGGCATCGTCGAAGGCCTTGACTTGCGTAAGCGCATTTTGCCCGGTATTGCCATCGATGACCAGCAGCACTTCATGCGGTGCTTCCGCCATGCTTTTGCCGATCACGCGCTTGACCTTCTTGAGTTCTTCCATCAGGTGCAACTGGGTCGGCAGGCGCCCGGCGGTATCGACCATTACCACGTCGGTGCCACGGGCCAGCGCCGACTGCACGGCGTCGAAGGCAACGGCTGCCGGGTCGCCCGATTCCTGGGCAATCACGGTGACATTGTTGCGCTCGCCCCAGACCGCCAGCTGTTCGCGTGCCGCAGCGCGGAACGTATCGCCGGCGGCCAGCAGCACCGATTGATGATGGGCTTGCAGATGCTTGGCCAGCTTGCCGATGGTGGTGGTCTTGCCGGCGCCGTTGACGCCGGCGATCATCATGACCATGGGTTGATGGCGGCCCAGCACCAGCGGCTTTTGCAGCGGCGTCAGGAGACCGATCAGCAGCGCCTTGAGTGCCGTCTTGACTTGCTCGGCTTCGGTCAGCTTCTCGTCCTTGACCTTTTTCTTCAGGGTATCCAGCAGGAATTGCGTGGCATCGATGCCGGCATCGGCCATCAGCAGCGCCGATTCCAGTTCCTCATACAAATCATCGTCAATCTTGGCGCCGACAAACAGCGTTGTGAGGCTGGCAGAAGTTTTCGACAAGCCGGCTTTGAGCCGGGTCAGCCATGAGCGTTTTTGCTCAGCCGATGGCGCGGGAGCCGGGATAATCTCGACTTCCTGCACTGCCTCAGGTGGGGGCGGAAAAATCACCGGCGCAGGAGGCGTTGCGGCTGCAGGTAGGGGTACTGCAGGGGACAGCGGCACAGGCGCAACTGGCTCTTGTGCCTTTTCGGCAACGATTTCCTCGACAGGGGCGGCAGCAGGCGCGGCTGTCTCTTTCGGTTTTCTTTTGAAGAAACTAAACATGGGGCTGGACGGAATCGCAATCAGTGGGCGATGGCTGACGCGCAGCAAGGCGCCAGGCAAGCGGGGTACAATCAGCTGTGGAACCCACACACAGGCAATTTTCTATTTTAACAGAGCGGGAAATATGAAATCGCGGATAGTCGTACTGATTTGCTGGTTGTTTGCGTGCACTTCTGCCCTGGCGGCAGGGGTGCCTGCCCAGGAATTCATGCTGAAAAACGGCATGAAAGTCATTGTCAAGGAAGACCGCCGGGCGCCCACCGTGGCCCACATGGTGTGGTATCGCACTGGCTCGATGGACGAGGTGAATGGCACCACCGGGGTTGCCCACGTGCTGGAACACATGATGTTCAAGGGCACCAAGACACTGAAGCCGGGTGAGTTCAGCGCCCGCGTGGCGGCGCTGGGCGGCCGTGAAAATGCCTTTACCAGCAGCGACTACACGGCGTACTTCCAGCAGATCGAAAAAACCCGCCTGCCCAAGGTGATGGCGCTTGAAGCCGACCGCATGGCCAACCTGGTGCTGGATAAAAAGGAATTCGAAAAGGAAATCAAGGTGGTGATGGAAGAGCGCCGCCTGCGTACCGACGACCAGCCGCTGGCGCTGGTCCACGAAGCCTTGAACGCTGTTGCCTATACCGCCCATCCTTATCACCATCCCATTGTCGGCTGGATGAGCGACTTGCAAAACATGACGGTCGAGGATGCCCGCGCCTGGCATGACCGCTGGTATGCGCCGAACAATGCGGTGCTGGTGGTGATCGGCGACGTCGATGCCAAAGCTGTGCTGGCGCTGGCCGAAAAACATTACGGCCGCGTTCCGCGCAAGGTGGTCGGCAGCACCAAGCCGCAGGTAGAGCCGCCGCAGCGCGGCATGCGCCGGGTGGTCGTCAAGGCGCCCGCTGAAAACCCGTATGTCGCGCTGGCCTACAAGGTGCCGGCCTTGCGCGATGTGGAAAAGGATACCGACGCCTATGCGCTCGATGTCCTCTCGGCAGTGCTCGACGGCTATGACAATGCCCGGCTGAATGCGAAACTGGTGCGCACCGACCGTGTTGCCAATTCCGCCGGCGCCAGCTACTCGGGCGTTTCGCGCGGGCCGGTCATGTTCGTGCTCGATGGCGTGCCGGCTGCGGGCACGACGACCGAGCAGCTGGAAAAACGCTTGCGTGCCGAAGTCGCGCGGATTGCCGCCGAGGGTGTCAGCGAGAGCGAGCTGCAACGCGTCAAGACGCAATTGATCGCCGAACAGATTTACAAGCGCGATTCGATTTTTGGCCAGGCAATGGAAATCGGCACGATGGAATTGTCGGGCCTGTCGCACCGGGATATCGACCGGATCATTGAAAAACTGCGCCTGGTCACTGCGGCGCAGGTACAGGCGGTGGCGCAAAAATACTTTGGCGAAGAAAGCCTGACGGTCGCCACCCTGCACCCCCTGCCGCTGGAAGAAAAGAAAGCCACGCCGGTTGCGGCGCTGCGCCACTGACCGCACTGAACTCCGGAAAACTGACCCTATGACAAAACGACTGATCATCGTGGCATGGATGGCCTTGTGCGCCATGCCTGCCCACGCCGCCCTGAAAATCGAGACCTGGAAACTGGATAATGGCGCCCGGGTATTGTTCGTGGAAAGCCGTTCCATCCCGATGCTTGATGTGAGCGTCGAATTCGACGCCGGCGCGCGTCGTGATCCCGCCGGCAAGTCCGGCACGGCATCCTTGACCAATGCGATGCTGGCGCGTGGCTTGCAGGCGGGCGCCGCGGCGGAGGCCGAGCCGGCCATGAGCGAAGCGCAGATTTCGGATGCCTTTGCCGATATCGCCGCCCAGCGCGGCGGCGGCGTCGGCGAGGATCGCGGCGGGGTATCCCTGCGCACCCTGACCAATGCCGCCGAGCGCGATGCTGCCGTGCTGCTGCTGGCACGCGTACTGGCGCAACCGGGCTTTCCAGCGGATTTTCTGGCGCGTGACAAGGCGCGCACCATCGCCGGCATCAAGGAAGGCCTGACCAAGCCGGAAGTCATCGCCAGCCGCGCATTTTCGCGGCTGCTCTATGGCAGCCATCCGTATGCCCTGGAACCCACGGTGGCGTCGGTCGAGGCGGTGACGCGCGAAGACCTGGTGGCGTTCCACCGCCAGCATTACGTCGCCAACCGCGCGGTGATCGCCATGATCGGCGATATCACGCGCGCCCAGGCCGATGCCATCGCGCGCCAGTTGACCGCGCGCCTGCCGCAGGGCGAACCCCTGCCGGTCTTGCCGGCGGTGGCGCCGCTGAAGGCCGTGGAAGAGCGCCTCGCCCATCCGGCCTCGCAGTCGCACATCCTGATCGGCACGCCGGCGATACAGCGCGGCGACCCGGATTTTTTTGCGCTGACTGTCGGCAACTACGTTCTGGGCGGCGGCGGTTTCGTCTCGCGCCTGATGCAGGAAGTGCGCGAGAAACGGGGGCTGAGCTATAGCGTGTACAGCTATTTCGACCCGCTGGCGCAGCCGGGACCATTCCAGATCGGCTTGCAAACCAGCCAGGCGCAAACCAACCAGGCCTTGCAGGTGGTGCGCGAAACCGTCGCCGACTTCCTGCGCAGCGGTCCGACCGAGAAGGAATTGCAGGCGGCCAAGGACAACCTGATCGGCGGCTTCCCGCTGCGTATCGACAATAACCGCAAGATCCTGGCCAACATTGCCGTCATCGGCTATTACGGCTTGCCCCTCGATTACCTCGATACCTGGACTGCGAACATTGCCAAGGTCAGCCGCGCAGACATCCAGGCAGCCTTCCAGCGCAAGATCGCCGTTGAAAAGCTGGCGACGGTGGTCGTTGGCAATAACGGCGTGGCCGGCGGCGCCGAAGGCGCCAAATAGCCAGCGGATCGCGATGAACAAGCCTCAAGCCAAAAAAGCCGTGCCGCACCAGGTGCGCATCATCGGCGGACTCTGGAAGCGCACGCCCTTGCCGGTGGCCGATGCCGCCGGCTTGCGGCCGACCCCGGACCGGGTGCGCGAGACGGTGTTCAACTGGATTAACCATTTGTTCGACGGTGCCTGGGAAGGGCGTGCATGCCTCGACCTGTTCGCCGGCAGCGGCGCGCTCGGGTTCGAAGCTGCCAGCCGCGGCGCCGCGCGCGTGCTGATGGTGGAAAACCACAGCCCGGCGCTGCGGCAGCTCGAAGCTGTCAAGGGCAAGCTGCAGGCATCGCAGGTAACGGTCATGCGCGGCGATGCGCTCGCCCGCGTGCGCGAACTGGCGGCGGGACTGGCGCTAGCGCAGGCGGTGGCAGGCCATGCCGGGCGGCGCGAAGGCGCCTTCGACATCATTTTTCTCGATCCACCGTATCATCAGGATTGGCTGGCGAAAATCCTGCCGCATTGCGCCGCGCTCCTGCAGCCTGGCGGACTGGTATATGCCGAAGCGGAAGTGCCTCTCGTCGGGCTGGATGCGCCGTGGCTGGCAGAGTGGGAAATCGTCCGAGCCGACAAGGCAGGAATGGTTTTTTACCATCTATTACAAAACGGAAATATGACTGGAATTCAGGCATAATGCGCGTTCCTTATTTCACGGAGTCCTCATGGTCACCGCAATTTATCCAGGTACGTTCGACCCGCTGACGCGTGGGCATGAAGATTTGGTACGGCGCGCCTCTGGCCTGTTCGATAAGCTGATCGTCGGTGTGGCCGACAGTCAAAACAAGAAACCGTTCTTTTCTCTGGAAGAGCGCCTGGAAATTGCCAACGAGGTGCTGGGGCATTATCCCAACGTCCAGGTAGAAACCTTTTCCGGTCTCCTCAAGGATTTCGTGCGCCAGCATGATGGCCGCGTGATCGTGCGCGGCTTGCGCGCTGTCTCGGACTTCGAATACGAATTCCAGATGGCCGGCATGAACCGTTACCTGTTGCCTGATGTCGAAACCCTATTCCTGACGCCATCGGACCAGTACCAGTTCATTTCGGGTACCATTGTGCGTGAGATCGCCAGCCTGGGCGGCGATGTTTCCAAGTTTGTATTTCCGTCGGTCGAGAAGTGGCTCAAGACCAAGCTCGCTGCGAGAGTCGCGACATCCGGCAATTGATTTTTTTGTAGTGGAGTTGAATTTATGGCACTGATGATCACGGACGATTGCATCAATTGCGACGTCTGCGAACCAGAATGTCCGAACGACGCGATTTCGATGGGGCCGCTCATCTATGAAATCGATGCGCATAAGTGCACCGAATGCGTCGGCCACTATGACGAGCCGCAATGCCAGCAAGTCTGCCCGGTCAATTGCATTCCCTTCAATCCCGAATGGCGCGAGACGAAGGAACAGCTGATGGCGAAATACGAAGCCTTGCAGGCTACCAAAGCGGCGTAATTGCGTGCGGCTTAAAATAAAAAGGGACAGCATGCTGTCCCTTTTTTTTGCCTGCGCTTACGCGTGCCTAAAATGCCAGTGTGACTTCGGCATCCTGGCCCACCCGCAGCACCTGGTTTTCCCCTCCCAGCAAGATCGCATTCATGCCAAAGGCCAGGCCGCCGTCGATCTTCGGATCGGCGCGGTAGGCCTGCAGGATATCCAGCGGGCTGGGGCCGACTTCGCCCGTGGACTGGTCGATTGACGGGATACGGCAGCGCGGGCAGGGCTTGACCGGCTTGATCACGGCACCGCCGACGGTAATGCTGCCGGCGAAATCTTCCTCGTAGGCGCCGATTCCATCGATGACGATATTGGGGCGGAAGCGGTTCATCGGCAAAGCGGCGCGGCCCTGTGCCGCCAGCTTTGCATTCAGGTCGTCCAGCGAGCCTTGCGAAATCACCAGCATGGGATAGCCATCGCCAAACAAGGTGGGCGCCTCGATGCCGCCGGTCCAGTCCGTGCTGGCGATGCGCCTGGCTTGCGGGTGAAAGCGCACCAGCCGGCAAGGAACGCCCAGATAGCTGGAAAACCAGGCGGCTGTCGTTTCATCGCAATCGTAAGCCGGCACACTGTCGTCCCACACCTTGACCGTGACAAGGCGCTCGTCTTCCGGATCCGGCAAGCCCAGCGGAATTTCCAGGCGCAGCATGCCAGGTGCGCGCAATTTCAGTGCATCCAGTCCGATCTGCGGCACGATGGCGGCCATTTTCGGATGCTCGCGCTGGGTAAGGAAATTGCCCCCGGCATCCACCACCATCCATTCGCGGTCATAGATCTGATCGCTCATCAGGCCGGCGCGCGTGACGATGGCTTCGCGCAGGGCAATGCCGGCGCAGGATTTGACCGGGTACAGGGTGAGTGAAGCCAGGATCGGCATGGCGCCTGCTTAGACGTTGAACAGGAAGTTCAGCACATCGCCATCCTTGACGATGTATTCCTTGCCTTCGGCGCGCATCTTGCCGGCTTCCTTGGCGCCCTGTTCGCCCTTGAGGGCGATGAAATCATCGAAGGCAATCGTTTGCGCGCGGATGAAGCCGCGCTCGAAGTCGGTGTGGATCACGCCGGCTGCCTGCGGTGCGGTGGCGCCCACGGGGACGGTCCAGGCGCGCACTTCCTTGACGCCCGCGGTGAAATAGCTTTGCAGGCCGAGGAGCTTGAAGGCGGCGCGGATCAGGCGGTCCAGGCCAGGTTCTTCCATGCCCATGTCGGCCAGAAAATCGACTTTGTCCGCATCGTCCAGGTCGGCGATTTCGGCTTCGATGGCGGCGCAAATCGCCACGACCGGCGCATTCTGCTTCTTGGCGTATTCGGTCAACTGGTCCAGCAGCGGATTGTTGGTGAAGCCATGGTCGGAGACATTGCCAACGTACATGGCGGGCTTGGCCGTGATCAGGCACAGCGGCTTGATCAGCGCCATTTCCTCGGCATCCAGGCCCAATGCGCGTACCGGGCGGGCGTCGTTGAGGTGCGGCATGATGCGTTCCAGCAGTGCGACCAGCTTGGCGGCATCCTTGTCGCCGGAACGGGCTTTCTTGTTTTCACGGTGGATCGCTTTTTCCACCGTGCCCATGTCGGCCAGCGCCAGTTCGGTTTCGATCACGGCGATATCGTCGAGCGGACTGATGCGGCCGGCAACGTGGATCACATTGTCATCTTCAAAACAGCGCACGACGTTGACGATGGCGTCGGTCTCGCGGATGTGCGACAGGAACTGGTTGCCCAGGCCCTCGCCCTTGGAGGCGCCGGCAACGAGGCCGGCGATATCGACGAATTCGACGATGGACGGGACAATGCGCTCGGGCTTGACGATCTCGGCCAATGCTTTCAGGCGCGGGTCCGGTACTTCAACGACGCCGACGTTGGGTTCGATGGTGCAGAAAGGATAATTTTCCGCAGCGATACCCGCTTTGGTCAGGGCATTGAACAGGGTGGATTTGCCGACGTTAGGCAGGCCGACGATGCCGCATTGGAGACTCATGGTGTGCTTTGCTCAAGATGGATTAACCCGCTATTTTACCGTAGCCGGGCGCTCCATTTCGCAGCATGAGCGGGCTTGCCTGAATTCAGGTGCCTGAGCTAGGAATGGCAGGGCTCAGGAGGGGACGTTCGTACTGTTGGAAAGCGGTTTTGACATGCGAGAGGCATGAGTCGGGACGATTGCGCCTGGAACAGCGTGGCGCAACCGTCGAAATCCGACTTGCGGCAACGTTACGGCAAATGCAGCGGTTCGACGCTATAGCGTTCCATGGGGATGTCCCTGGAGGCTGTGCCGCTGCGACTGACATCCGAGCCCATGCTGCCGGAACTGGAGCCTGGGCGCATGCCGGAACAACCGGCAACCGCAACCAGGGCGAGAATGACCAAGACGTTTTTCATGATGTGCCTCCGACAAATATTTTTCGGATAAGTGCTCGCCGCCCATGCGGAAAGTGAACTCAGTATAGGTCGCGCTGCGCAGACCGCCAGCGGAAAGAAGGGGAATATATGGAATATTTGATGCGGAAAGAGCGCACGCGCGAGAGCGTCCAATAGGCGGAACTTGCGCAGTGCGCGTGCTGTCCTCTGGCGTGGTCCGCCAGCGTCAGGAGGCCTTGCTGGTATGCAGTTGCATCATGGCGACTTCAAATTTTCCTTCACACAAGAGCGGTATGACTTGCACGCTGTTGGCAATGGCATCGTCAATCAGCAGCTGCTCTTCGCGGCGCGGGCGGTGCAAGACAAAATCGACGACCGCCTGCTGCAGGTTCATCGCACGCGGATGGCCAATGCCGATGCGCAGGCGCCAGTAATCCTGGGTGCCAAGCGCAGCAGTGATGTCCTTCAAGCCATTGTGGCCGCCGGACGATCCGCCTTTCTTGATTTTCGCGCTACCCGGCGGCAAGTCGAGTTCGTCATGCGCGACCAGGATTTCATCAGCGGCAATCTTGAAAAACCGCGCGAGTGCGCCGACGGACTGGCCGGAGCGATTCATGTAGGTTTGCGGCTCAAGCAGCCAGACTTCCTTGCCGGCGATGGTGCTCTTGGCTGCCAGCGCATTGTATTTTGCTTCCCGCGCCAGGCGGTTGGCGGCAAGCTGGTCCACCAGCCAGAAACCGGCGTTGTGGCGGGTCTGTTCATATTCCGGGCCAGGATTGCCAAGGCCGACGATCAAGCGAATGGACATGTTGGAGTCGATAATGGATCGATAAAAAAAACCCGCCACCAGGGCGGGTTCTTTGGTGGCGCAGTGCCCGGGCGAAGGATTACTTCTTTTCGCCTTCGGCTTCGGCAGCAGCAGCAGCGCCGGCCGGCACCATCGCGGTAACGATGGTGGGGTTGTCTTGCGCGTGCACGGCGGTCACGCCAGCTGGCAGCTTGATGTCGGCCAGGTGCAGCGAGTTGCCGGCTTCGAGGGAACCCAGGTCCACTTCGACGAATTCCGGCAAGTCTTTCGGCAGGCAGGAGATGTCCAGTTCGGACGCGACGTGGCTGATGACGGCGGCGGACAGCTTGACGGCCGGCGAGGTTTCAGCGTTGATGAAGTGCAGTGGCACTTTCATGTGGATCTTCTGGTTCTGGTCGACGCGCTGGAAATCAACGTGCAGGACGAGTTGCTTGTATGCGTGCACCTGGAAGTCGCGCAGCAGAACTTTCTCTGCCTTGCCATCGACTTCGAGGTCGAGGATCGACGAGTGGAACGCTTCTTTCTTCAGTGCGTGGTACAGCGCGTTGTGGTCGAGCTTGATGTTGACCGGTGCTGCCGTGCCGCCGTAAATGATGCCGGGGGTTTGGCCAGCAGTGCGCAGGCGGCGGCTCGCTCCGGACCCCTGCTCAGTGCGTGCAAATGCGATTACTTTCATGGTGTTGCTCCAGTGTGTGCAGGACTTGCATCCTGCGGTAAAAATCCCCCGCGACCAGGGGATTTGGGAAGCCGCTCATTTTTTGAGCAGCCAGTTAAATCTTGAAATTAGTCTGCAAACAGCGACATCACCGAATCGCCCTTGGAAATGCGGCGGATCGTTTCAGCCAGCAATTCCGCGCAAGTCAGCTGGCGGATTTTCGGGCAAGCCTTGGCAGCGTCGGACAGCGGGATGGTATCGGTGACCACCAGTTCGTCCAGGGACGATTCGGTGATGCGCTGGATCGCCGGGCCCGACAGCACCGGGTGGGTACAGTACGCCACGACCTTCTTGGCGCCGCGGTCCTTCAGGACTTCGGCAGCCTTGGTCAGCGTGCCGGCGGTATCGACCATGTCATCCATGATGACGCAGTTGCGGCCTTCGACTTCGCCGATGATGTTCATCACTTCGGAGACATTGGCTTTCGGACGGCGCTTGTCGATGATCGCCAGGTCGCAGTTCAGGCGCTTGGCCAGCGCGCGGGCGCGCACCACGCCGCCAACGTCGGGCGAGACCACCAGCAGGTCGTCATATTTCTTGTTGACGAGGTCGCCCAGCAGCACCGGCGAAGCATAGATATTGTCGACCGGGATATCGAAGAAGCCCTGGATCTGGTCGGCGTGCAAGTCCATGATCAGCACGCGGTCGACGCCGGCTTCCTGCAGCATGTTGGCGACTACCTTGGCGGAAATCGCCACGCGGGCCGACCGCGGACGGCGGTCCTGGCGCGCGTAGCCGTAATAGGGGATGGCGGCGGTGATGCGGCCGGCCGAGGCGCGCTTCAGGGCGTCGACCATCAACATGACTTCCATCAGGTTGTCATTCGTCGGCGCGCAGGTCGACTGCAGCACAAACACATCCTTGCCGCGCACGTTTTCATTGATTTCAACAACCACTTCGCCGTCGGAAAAGCGCGAAATCAGGGCTTTGCCCAGTGGAATGCCGAGTTGTTTGGTGACCCCGATAGCCAAGTCCGGATTTGCGTTGCCGGTAAAAACCATCAGGTTTTCGAGTGCCATGAGATCCCCAAAATGAATGCGTTAAAAGCTTAAAAAGCCGCCAAAACAGACTGGTTAGTCTTGCGTTGGCGGCTTTGTTATCGATGTAGCTTCTTGTTTACTAATGTTTATTGGCAGGGGAACAAGGATTCGAACCTTGGTATGCTGGAATCAAAATCCAGTGCCTTAACCAGCTTGGCGATTCCCCTACACGACCGGTTGTCTGCCGTTGCAATCGTGCCGCTGGGGCATCGCTTGCAACGTCAAACGAATCTGGTGGTAACGACTTCTATTATATATCTGCAAGCGGGTGTTTTGCTATGGCCCGTGCTTTCCATGCCTTCCAGTGCGCTGGTACTGCTTTGAGTACCAGGTCGGCATCTGGTTCATGCGCAAAAAAACAAAACACGCACGCGCCTGATCCCGTCATTCTCGCATCGCCGTATTGTCGTAGCCAAATTATGGCTTCGGCGACTTCCGGAAACAGCTTGGCAGCTACTGCTTGCAAGTCGTTTTTTCCAAAGCCAACAGGGCTAGTGGAAAAGTCCGTTATTGTGACGGCTTTCGTGTTCCTTGTCAATTCTTTTGCAGAAAATATGGCTTGGGTCGGGACCGAGACGCCTGGTTCTATCACGACATACCAGCCGTCCGGGGTGACGACCTGGGTCAATTCTTCGCCGACGCCGGCGGCGAAGGCAGTGCGACCGAAAATAAAAAATGGCACGTCGGCCCCCAGTTGCAGGCCCAGATCCATCAATTGTTGCCGGTCGAGGCCGGCTTGCCACAGGCGGTTCAGGGCGAGCAGGGCGGTGGCGGCGTCAGAGGAGCCGCCGCCCAGGCCGCCGCCCATCGGCAGCCGTTTTTCGATGGCGATATTGGCGCCCGGCCGCGCACCTTCCGGCAGGGTGGCTTGCAGCAATCGGGCGGCGCGCACGATCAGGTCGTCTTCTGCTGCGACACCGGGCACCTCGGTGGTGCGACAGATGACAGCATCATCGCGCGTTTCGAAATGCAGCAAGTCGCCATGGTCGAGCAACTGGAATACCGTTTGCAGCAGGTGGTATCCATCGGCGCGGCGGCCGGTGACATGCAGGAACAGGTTCAGCTTGGCCGGAGCCAGGCAATTCTTCAAGGTGCGGGAGGACATGAGGCTTACGAGGCTTAATTGGCTTGCCAGTGATCGATGACGATGCGCAGGCTGACCGGGCCGGCTTCCTGCGTCTGGCGCGCCAGGTCGATGCGGCGCGGACGCGCGGTGGCGTCGCGATTGTCTTGTTGCCAGCTGGCATAAACGATATGCCAGCCATCCGGCGTGGTGACGGTGCTGCCGGATGCCGGTGGCGCGATCCAGCGCTGGCCCCGGGCATCCTGCGCAAAGCCTTGCAGCCAGGTGCGCAAGCCGGCGACCGGCAGCGGCCAGCCGAGCGCGGTTTGCGCCAGGGCATCCGCATCGGGCGCTGCCTGGGGCGGCTGGCCGGCCTGGGTCAGCGTGGCGCTGCCGGGCTGGACTTCGATGACGGCCAGGGTCTGGCCGAGCGGGGAGAGCAGGGTGACGAGGGTGCGTTGCGGCGTTTGCGACCAGGAAAAGCTGCCGTGCAGCGCTTCATCGGTGTTGCCGCGACGGTACTGTACCGAGAGCCTGCCGGCCAGTTCGATCGCTTCGGCATAGGGGCGCTGCAGTTGCGCGCCAGTCACAGAGGCAGCGTCCGGCGGCGGGGACAGCGCGGCGCAGCCGGCCAGCAGCCAGCCGAGCGCCGCGGCGCAGGCGAGGCGCCGATTCATGGCTGGACCTGCAGCCGCAGCAAGGTGTTTTTCAGGGTGTCGTTTTGCGGGTCTTTCTCGCGCGCTTCGCGCCAGAATTTTTGCGCTTCGGCCTTCTGGCCTTTGGCCCACAGCACTTCGCCAAGGTGTACCGCGATTTCAGTGTCGGGGCGCAGTGCGAAGGCGCGTCGCAGTATCTCCTCGGCTTCCTTCAGGCGCCCCAGGCGGAATTGCACCCAGCCCATGCTGTCCATGATGAAAGGGTCTTCCGGCGCCAGTTCGAGCGCCTTGCTGATGAGCGCGAAGGCTTCCGGCAAGCGCATGTTGCGGTCGGCCAGCGAATAGCCCAGGGCATTGTAGGCATGCTGGTTCTTGGGGGCCAGCACGATCACCTTGCGCAGGTCCTTTTCCATGCGGTCGATCTGGTTGGCCTTTTCCGCCAGCATGGCGTGGTCATACAGCAGGTCGACATTGTCGGGATGGCGCCTGAGGCCGCTGTCGAGCACGGCGAGCGCGTCCGGCAGGCGGCCGGCGTCGCGCAGCATCTGCGATTCGGCGATCAGCACCTGGATTTGCTCGCGTTCTTCCTGCGGCGACAGGTCGAGCAAGACCTTGCGCGCGCCGACCAGGTCGCCGCGTTTGGCCAGCAATTGCGCGCGGCGGATCTGCGCGCCGATATAGGCTTCGCCGGGATCGATCTGCGACAGCCACCGCAGCGCCGCCTCGGTATCCTTGCGTTCCTCTGCCAGTTGCGACAGCAGCATCAGGGCCTGGCTGGGATCGCGCTCGGCATCGGGCTGGGCTGCCAGCAACTCAAGGTAACTGCCCAGGTATTTTTCGGCAGCGGGATTGTCTCGGGTCTGCGCCGACAGCACGCCCAGCGCGTACAGCGTGGTCAGGTCTTTCGGGTTGTACTGCAGGAGCAGTTCGAACTGGCTGCGCGCGTCGCCATACTGCTTTTGCTCGACCAGCAGGCGCGCCAGCGCCAGCCGGGCTTCGCGTGCCTTTGGATAGGTGGCCAGGTAAGCACTGAGCGACTGGCTGGCTTCAGCCTTGTCGGCGCTGACTTGCGCCACTGTCAGGACGGCCAGTTCCGACTCGGGTTGGGCCGCCTGTGCCGCCAGCGCTTCCTGGCGCGCGCGGGGATAGTCGCCCACCGCCAGCGCGCCTTGCGCCAGCACCAGGCGGGTTTCCGGCGTCGCCAGGTAGGGTTCCAGGACCTGTTGCAGCAGGGCGAAGCCGGCAGGCTTGTCCTTGGCGCGGGCCAGCAGGCGCTGGATCTGGAACATCAGCATGGTGCGCGAAGAATCGGGAATGTCTTTGAGCCTTTGCGAAAAGACTGGTCCGGCTTCGGCTAGGTTATCCGAGAGCATCACGAAGCCGAGAAAATACTGCGTGGCCTGCTCCGACTCCGGCGCCAGCGTGCGCCAGACGCGAATTGCCGCCAGGGCTTCGTCGTGCCGCTTGCCGGAGAGGGCAATTTCCATGGCGCGCTGCGCCAGGCGCGGGTCGCGGGTCTGCTGCGCCAGCGCCATGCTGGCAATGTAGGCGGTTTTCCAGTCGCCGCGCTGGGAGGCAATTTCTGCCGTCAGCAGTTTGTACAGGATATCGGGGCTCAGGGCCACCGGCGGCAATGATTCGGCCGACGCAGCCTGCCCGGCTTGCAGCATCCGCCGCAATTGCGCGGGCGTGGCCGTGTGCTGACGCGATGGCGATGCCAGCGTTTCCGTCTTTTCCGGCGGCGCCGGGGGCGGCGCCGTCACGGAGGCGCAGGCCGCCAGCAGCAGCGACAGCGTTACAATGGCGGGAGCGTTTTTCAAGAAGAGATCCTGTCAAAAAGGGCTGAATTGCATTCTACGCCCAACCGGTGCCGTTTGCGCATTTGCGGACCTGGCTCTTGAATACCTTCATACAGTTGCCGTTTCACGTTTTATCGCGTTTCAAAGGGACCACGATTTTTCATGCCTGAATTGCCAGAAGTTGAAGTGACCCGGCGCGGCGTCGCGCCGCATGTGGAGGGTAAGGAGGTCAGCGGCGTCGTGCTGCGCCATAGCGGCTTGCGCTGGCCATTTCCGCCGGAACTCGAGCGCCTGCTGGCCGGCCGCACGGTGCGCGCCACCGGCCGGCGCGGCAAATACCTGTTGTTGCGTTTCGATCATGGCACGCTGATCATCCATCTTGGCATGTCCGGCCACATCCGCATCTTGCCGGCGGCAACCCCGCCGCAAAAACATGACCATGTCGATTTGGTGCTGGGCGACCAGGCGCTGCGCCTGACCGATCCGCGCCGATTCGGCGCCGTGCTCTGGCATGGCGCCGATGAGGGGGCAGTGGAAGAGCACATCCTGTTGCGCCACCTCGGCGTTGAACCGCTGGAGCCGGCATTTACGGCCGAATTGCTGCACCGTGTGACGCGCGGGCGCAACGCGCCAATCAAGCAGCTGTTGCTGGCTGGCAACGTTGTCGTTGGCGTCGGCAATATTTATGCATCCGAAAGTTTGTTCAAGGCCCGCATTCATCCGAAGACGGCGGCAGGGCGCATCAGCCTGGCGCGCTATACTTTGCTGGCCGCGGCAATCCGCGAAACACTGGCGGCCGCCATAGTGCAGGGCGGCAGCAGCCTGCGCGATTTCATCAACGTCAATGGCCAGTCGGGTTACTTCCAGCAGAGCTATTTTGTCTACAATCGCACCGGCCAGCCATGCCGCATCTGCGGCAAGCCGGTGCGCCAGATCCAGCAAGGGCAGCGCTCGACCTTTTACTGCGCAAATTGTCAAAAATGAGTGTCGATGCTAGTGTAGCGAGACAATAAGTAACATTCCGGGGAACGTTTGAGCCATCTGATACAAAAATTTCAAGAATATAGCGGATGGCGCAACAGCGTCGTCGATGCGCTGACGCGCTATCAGGACTGGATCGTCGCCGCCGGCCTTTCCGATGCCGCCTGCGAACAGCGGCTGGCGCAGTTGAAAAACCGCCTGGCCGATGACAAGTTGTCGATCGCCTTCGTCGCTGAATTCTCTCGTGGCAAATCGGAACTGATCAATGCGATCTTTTTTGCCGACTACGGCCAGCGCATCCTGCCCTCGTCGGCCGGGCGCACGACCATGTGCCCGACCGAGCTTTTGTACGATGAAACCTTCCCGCCCTGCATCCGACTCTTGCCGATCGAAACGCGGGCCGAGGCTTTGTCGACATCGGACCTGAAGGAGCAGAACCAGGTCTGGACCGTGCTGCCGCTGGATATCCAGTCCGGCGAGGGCATGCTCGAAGCCTTCCGCCAGGTCAGCCTGTCCAAGCGCGTGCCGATCGAGGAGGCGCAGCGCTATGGCTTGTACGACGAGAATGATCCGGAGCAGCAGCAGGCGCTCGGCGCGGACGGCGCGGTGGAAATCTCGCAATGGCGTCATGCCATCATCAATTTCCCCCACCCCTTGCTCAAGCAAGGCCTGATCATCATTGACACGCCTGGCCTGAATGCCATCGGCACCGAGCCGGAACTGACGCTGAACCTGATTCCCAATGCCCACGCAGTCCTGTTCATCCTTGCCGCCGATACCGGCGTGACCAAGAGCGACATCGATGTCTGGCGCAACCATATCGGCGGCGGCGCCGGCCGCCTGGCGGTGCTGAACAAGATCGACAGCATGTGGGATGAATTGCGCTCGCCCGAAGAAGTCGAGCGGCAGATCGCGCAGCAGGTCAGTTCCGTGGCGCAGACCCTCGGCATTGCCGAAGAACAGATTTTTCCCGTGTCGGCGCAAAAGGGATTGGTCGGCAAGATCAACCGCGATGCGCCCTTGCTGGCAAAAAGCCGGCTGATGAAGCTCGAGCAAGCCTTGTCGCAGGAATTGCTGCCGTCCCGGCAAAGCATCATCCGCGCCCAGTTGAGCAGCGAGATCCACGAACTCGGCAGCGCCCGCCAGACCTTGCTGGGCTCGCGCACCCGCAACGTGGTCGAGCAACTGGTCGAATTGAAGAGCTTGCGCGGCAAGAACCAGAACATCGTCAACCACATGATGAAGCGCATCGAGATGGAAAAGCGCGAGTTCGATACCAGCCTGGTCAAGCTGCAAAGCACGCGCTCGGTCTTTGCCCGATTGTCGGCCGATGTCTATACCCATCTCGGCATCGGCGTGCTCAAGCAGGAAGCGCGCAAGGCGGCCGGGTCGATGGAACAGAGCATGTTCTCGGCGGGCTTCCGCGAAGCGGTCAAGGGCTTCTTTGACGGAACCCGCGACAACCTGTGGCAATCCGGGCACAAGATCGATGAAGTCGCTGAAATGATGACGGTGATGTACCGCAAGTTCTCCACCGAGCATGGCCTGGCGTTGACGACACCGATGCCGTTTTCGCTGAAAAAATACCGGGAAGAACTCGACCATGTCGAGGCGGTCTATCACAAGCAGTTCGGCGCCGCGGCGCTCCTTACCACGCACCAGGCTGTCCTGATGCGCAAGTTTTTCGATTCCATCGCCTCGCGCGTCAAGCATATCTTCTTGCAAGCCAATCGTGATGTCGAAGCCTGGTTCAAGGTGGTAATGGCGCCGCTGGATGCGCAAATCCGCGAACACAAGCTGCAATTGAAGCAGCGGCAGAAATCGGTGGAACGGATTTTCGAAGCCACCGACAGCCTGGAAGAAAAAATCACCTCCTTCGAGCAGATGCAGGCGGAACTGGAAGCGCAGATGCAAGACCTGCACGCGCTGGAAGCGGCGCTGGCGCAGGCGATCGCGGCCGAGATGCCCGCGCTTAAGGCCGCCGCATAAAGTAAAGACGAAGCGATGAAACGTGTTGTTGCAGCGCCGGCCGCAGTCGATGGCCGGCAATTTGCCGATCCTGCCTTTTCCGCGACCGTGATTGCCTGGCAAAAGCAGCATGGCCGCCATGCGCTGCCCTGGCAAAATACCCGCGACGCCTATCGCATCTGGCTTTCCGAAATCATGCTGCAGCAAACCCAGGTGGCGGCGGTGATTCCGTATTACCTGCGCTTTCTTGCGCGCTTCCCGGATGTGGCCAGCCTGGCGGCGGCACCGGTCGAAGACGTCATGGCGCACTGGAGCGGCCTGGGATACTACACCAGGGCGCGCAACCTGCACCGCTGCGCGCAGCAGGTGGTTGATCTGCACGGCGGCGCATTCCCCGCCGATCCGGCCCTGCTGGAACAATTGCCCGGCATCGGCCGGTCGACGGCGGCGGCGATCGCGGCATTCTCCCACGGCGCGCGCGCGGCCATCCTCGACGGCAACGTCAAGCGGGTGTTCGCCCGGGTGTTCGGCATCGAGGGGTATCCCGGTGAAAAGAAGGTCGAGGATGCGCTGTGGCTGCGCGCCGAAGCGCTGCTGCCGCAAGCCGACATGGCATCGTATACCCAGGGCTTGATGGATCTCGGCGCCACCCTTTGCACGCGCAGCCGGCCGGCATGCCCGCGCTGCCCGCTGGCGCCGCGCTGCGACGCCTTCAATACCTTGCGCACGGCCGAGCTGCCGGTGCGCAAGCCGAAAAAGACCGTGCCGCAAAAACATGCGGCGATGCTGGTGGTCGAGCATGACGGGCATGTATTGCTGCAGCAGCGCCCAGGCAGCGGCATCTGGGGCGGCCTGTTGTCGTTGCCCGAGGTCGGCGGCTTCGCGCCGCTGGAAGGTCCGGCCGCGGCGATCCCGGTGCTGGGCGAGGATGCCCTGCTGCAGGCGGTGCTGCCCTATGGCGTGGCAGAAAGCAGCGAACGCTTGCCGGCGCTGGTGCACGGCTTCACGCACTTCAAGCTGCACATCATGCCCTACCGCGTGCGCCTGGCGCGCCGCCTGCCGCTGGCGGCGCAGGAGGGCCATGTCTGGCTGGCGCGGCCGCAGCTGGCCGAAGCGCCATTGCCGGCGCCGGTCAAGAAACTCTTGCTGGCAATGGATTGATTACAGGATCTTGTGCTGCTGCAGGTACTGGTGGATGATTGCCAGCCGGCCCGGCGCATCTTCCAGTTCCAGCAGCTTTTGCCGCGCCTTCTGGGGGATCGGCAGGATTTCGCTCCAGCGGTTGGCGACCCAGCCGCTCTGGTCGAATTGCAGGGGCGTAGCAAAGGGGCTGATGAATTCTTTTCCCTGCTCGGCGCGTCCCTGCTCCTCGATCGTATCGATCACGGTTTTCAGGGCCTTGGCGCAACCGACGTGGGCATCGCTGACAGTGCGCGTGGGGGCGTCGGCGGCAATCATGTCAATGCGCGCTTCCAGTTGTTCGTTGGCCAGGCGGCGCGTCTCGAGGATGCGAAAGCGTTCGCCGCCGCGCGTGCGCAGCAGCAGCATGCCAGGCTGTTCCATGTCCCAGTCGGTAATGTGCGCCAGGCAGCCGACACTTTCCGGCACGGCTGCGCTGCCGACTTCCTGTCCCGACTTGATCAGCACCACGCCAAAGGGGGCTTCGCGCTTCATGCAGTCGCGCACCATGTCGATGTAGCGCGACTCGAATACTTTCAGCGGCAGCACGCCGCCGGGGAACAGGACGGTTTGCAGCGGAAACAGCGGCAGCCAGCCGTTGGGCTGGGGATGAATCAGGGTGAGATGGGGGGATGCCATGAAATGTGCGTACAGCGCCTCAGGCGAGCTCGCGATGGCGCAACACCACCCGCTCGGTTTTCTGGAAATGCCTGGCCAGTTGTTCGACCATGTAGACGGAGCGGTGCTGGCCGCCGGTGCAACCGATGGCCACCGTCAGGTAACTGCGGTTGTCGTTCTTGAAGGCCGGCAGCCATTTTTCGACAAAACTGCGAATGTCCGTGTACAGGTCGGTGGCTTCCGGTTGCCCCTGCAGGAAGGCAATCACCGGCGCATCGCGGCCGGTGAAAGGCCGCAGTGTCAGGTCGTAATAGGGATTGGGCAGGATCCGCACGTCGAAGACCAGGTCGGCATCGAGCGGCACGCCGAACTTGAAGGCAAAGGATTCGAACAGCACGGTCAGCGGCGCCTTGTCGGATTCCACCAGTTCCTTGACCCAGGCGCGCAGCTTGTTGGCCGACAGCCCGGACGTATCGATGACGTGGCCGAGCTTTTCAATCGAGCCCAGCATTTCGCGTTCGTGCAGGATGCATTCGGTGAGGGTCGGGCGGTCGCTCGGGTTCTGGTCGGCGCGCACGCGGTGCGACAGCGGATGGCTGCGGCGGGTTTCGGAAAAGCGGTTGATCAGCGATTCGGTCTTGGCGGTCAAAAACAGCACCTTGACGTCGTGGCCTTCATCCTTCAATTGCTTGATATCGGCCGGCAAGCCGGCCAGCGAGGCGGCGCTGCGCGCATCGACCGCCACTGCCAGGCTGGCAGCGGATTCTTCTGCAATGCGGGTGTCGACCAGCGCGCGCAACAGCGTCGGCGGCAGGTTGTCGACGCAAAAATAGCCCGCGTCTTCGAGGGCGTTCAGGCAAACGGATTTGCCGGAGCCGGAGATGCCGGTGATCAGTATGATGCGCATGTCAGGATCATACCATCACGGCTTAATCGCTATCCATGGCCTTTTGCTGGCGGTCCATGAATTCTTTGAGGGTATCGATACCGCGCAACTGCAGGATGGTGTTGCGCACGGCGGCTTCCAGCAGCACCGCCAAGTTGCGGCCGGCTTCCACGGGGATGATGACCTTGCGAATCGCCAGGCCCAGCACTTCCTCGGTCTGTGAATGCAGCGGCAGGCGTTCGTAGTTTTCTTCCAGGGTCTTGCGGCGCACCAGGTGGACGATCAGCTTCAGGCGCATCTTGCGGCGCACGGCGGTTTCGCCGAAGATCGTCTTGATGTCCAGCAGGCCCAGGCCGCGCACTTCCAGCAGGTTTTGCAAGAGCGGCGGGCAGCGCCCCTCGATCATGTTGGGGGCAATGCGCGCAAATTCGACCACGTCATCGGCCACCAGGCCATGGCTGCGCGAGATCAGTTCCAGGCCCAGTTCGCTCTTGCCGAGGCCCGACTCGCCGGTGATCAGCACGCCCACGCCCAGCACATCCATGAATACGCCATGCATGGTAATGCGCTGCGCCAGCTTTTTCGACAGGTACACGCGCAGGTAATCGATGACCTGCGCAGCCGGCAGCGGCGTCGAAAACAGCGGGATGTTGTGTTCTTCGCACACCTCGATGAATACCGCCGGCGTTTCCAGTCCCTGCGCCACCACGAAGGCCGGCGGATTGCCCGATACCAGCTCGGTGATCAGGCGGTTGCGGCCATTGGGCGAGAGGCGGTTGTAGTAATCGATTTCCTGGTGACCAAATACCTGGATGCGGCCAGGATGGATCAGGTTCAGGTGGCCGACCTGGTCGGCGGCGGAGGCGGCGTCGCCCGAAATCAGCTTTTCGCCGCCGGGAAATCCGGCAAACCACCCCAGTTCAAGCGGTTCGCGGTTTTCATCGAAGAGCTCCTGGATGGAGAGCGGGGTGGATGCGGGCATGATGGAGAACTGGAGCGGGGACAAGGATGAACCTGGCCGGGTCAGGCTTCGTGGCTGATGCTGGAGCGCCAGGACACGATGCGGTTGAAGACCGAGGCCGGGTCCGGATCGGTCGCCAGCGCATTGCGCAAGGCATCGTCGGAAAACATTTCCGCGATTTCCGAGAGGGTTTCCAGGTGCTGTTGCGTGACATTGGCCGGCATCAGCAAGAAGATCAGCAGGTTGACCGGCTGGCCGTCAGGCGATTCGAAGGGAATCGGTTCCGCCAGGCGCACGAAGGCGGCCAGCGGCGCCTTCAAGTCCTTGATGCGGCCATGCGGCACGGCCACGCCGTGGCCCAGGCCGGTCGAGCCGAGCCGCTCACGGGCAAACAGGTTTTCCGACACCAGCGAACGTGCAATGCCGCAGTTGTTTTCAAAAATTAATCCGGCTTGCTCGAATGCACGTTTCTTGCTGGAGACTTCGAGGCCCAGTACTACATTCGAAGGCAACAGAATTTTAGCGAGGTTGGTCATGGCTTACTGAAATTGGTGCGGTGCACAAACACGGTATCGAGGCAAATTATAGGCCGGATTTGAGCTTGTGCAATCCCAATTTTCCGCTTGTGGGGAATGTGTCTTGAAAAAACGCAAGATTCTTGACGATTCCATAAATTGGCCGTACTGCCTGACGAGCAGGCGCGCGTGCAATCCTCGTAATGGGGGTAAGTGGTCACTGTCGCGCATGGCGCGCGTTTCCAGGGGGGTGTCCTGTGCTGAAATTGCTGCGCCAGGGGTTGATGTCGAGGCCGCCGCGGCGCGTGTAACGTGCATAGACGGCCAGTTTTTGCGGATGGCATTGTCGCAGGATATCCATGAAGATCCGCTCGACGCACTGTTCATGGAACTCATTATGATCGCGAAAGCCGATCAGGTAACGCAGCAAGCCTTCCTGGTCGATTTGCGGGCCGACGTAACGGATCTGCACGCTGGCCCAGTCCGGTTGCCCCGTCACCAGGCAATTGGACTTGAGCAAGTGCGACACCAGGCTTTCCTCGACATCGGCTTCATTCAGGCTGGCGCGCAGCAAGCCGGGATCGGGCTGGTAGGCGTCGACGTCGATATCCAGCCGGTCCAGCAGGACGCCGCCGAGTTCGCCCATGCGCACGTCGCCGAAGGCGTCCGGCAGGGTGAGAAGGACATGCACCGGGGCGCCAAAGCCAGCCGAAAGATCCTTGCGCAACAGTTCTAGCAGGGCATCGCTGCTGCCCAGGCGCGTCTGGTTGAAGGAATTCAGGTAAAGCTTGAACGACTTGGATTCGATGATGTTGGGTGAATCGGCCGGCACCTGGAAGGTGGCGATGGCAACCTGCGGCTTGCCGCGGGCATTCAGCCACGATACTTCATAGGCGTTCCAGATATCCATGCCGAAAAAGGGCAGGGTGCCGGCAATGCCGAGTTCGGCGCGCTTCTCGGCGCGCGCAATTGGAAACAGCAGCGACGGGTCATAGTCGCTGCGGTAGGTGGCCGGCTTGCCCAGCGGGGAAGCGGCGGTACTGCTGACATCGGCCATGCTGGTTTCTTCCATCACCCCAGGAACAGTTTATAAGCCGGATTTTCGCTCTCGTCCCAATAACGATAGCCCAAACCGGCGAGAAATTCCCGGAAGCCTTTCATTTCCTTTTTCGGTACTTGCAGGCCAACAAGGATACGGCCTACGTCGCCCCCCTGGTTCCGATAATGGAACAGGCTGATATTCCAGTTCGGCGCCATCGAGGCCAAAAAGCGCATCAGCGCGCCGGGGCGTTCGGGGAATTCGAAACGGTAGAGCAATTCATCCTGCGCCAGCGCGCTCTTGCCGCCCACCAGGTGGCGGATGTGCAGCTTGGCCAGCTCATCCTGGGTCAGGTCGAGTGCCTTGAAACCATGTTTTTCGAAATTCTTGACCAGCCTGGCCGATTCGTCGCGGGCACCGGTTTGCACGCCAACAAAGACATGCGCCTGGCTTGCATCACTGATGCGATAGATGAATTCAGTGACGTTGCGTGGCCCGACCTGTTCGCAAAAGCGCCGGAAGCTGCCGCGTTCTTCGGGAATGGTGACTGCCAGCACGGCTTCATGCGCTTCGCCGACTTCGGCGCGCTCGGCAACAAAGCCCAGGCGGTCGAAGTTCATATTGGCGCCGCAGGCAATCGTCACCAGCGCTTCATTTTTCAGCGGTTTTTTTGCCGCCTTGGCGCGTTCGACGTATTTCTTGGCGCCGGCAACGGCCAGCGCACCGGCGGGCTCGAGAATGCTGCGCGTATCCTGGAACACGTCCTTGATTGCCGCGCAGACTTCATCGGTATCGACCAGGATGATTTCATCGACGTATTTTTTGGTCAGGCGGAAGGTTTCTTCGCCCACCAGCTTAACGGCGGTGCCGTCGGAAAACAAGCCGACATCCGGCAGGGTGATGCGGCGGCCAGCCTTGATGCTCCTGGCCATGGCGTCGGAGTCGACGGTTTGCACGCCGATCACCTTGATGTCCGGGCGCACTGCCTTGACGTAGGCAGAGACGCCGGCGATCAGGCCGCCGCCGCCGATGGCCACGAAAATCGCATGGATCGGCGCGGAGTGCTGGCGCAGGATTTCCATGGCAATGGTGCCCTGGCCGGCGATGACTTCGGGATCGTCGAAAGGATGGACGAAGGTCAGCTTGAGTTTCTTTTCCAGCTCGAACGCATGCTGGGCGGCATCGGAATAGGAGTCGCCGAACAGCACGACTTCGCCGCCGCGCGCCTTGACAGCGTTGATCTTCAGTTGCGGCGTGGTGGTCGGCATGACGATCACGGCGCGGCAGCCCAGGCGGCTGGCGGACAGCGCCACGCCTTGCGCATGGTTGCCGGCCGAAGCGCAAATGACACCGCGCTTCAGTTGCGCCGGCGACAGGTTGGCCATCTTGTTATAGGCGCCGCGCAGCTTGAAGCTGAACACGCTTTGCATGTCTTCGCGCTTGTAGTAAATCCGGTTGTCCATGCGCGCCGACAGCGAGGGGGCGAGTTCCAGCGGGGATTCGATGGCAACGTCATAGACGCGCGAGGTGAGGATTTTCTTGAGGTAATCGGTACTCATGGTGTCCAGAGGGTGGGCGTCGCCACAAAGCGGCACGCGCAGGTTAAGCGCTCATTATAATGGAGCACCTCTTAACCGGCGGAAAACGGCTGGAAACTCCGTCGTTTTGTGCATTTTTACTTTATTTGATGCTGCTTTCTGCCATCCATTGGTTTTTGGAAGTACTGGCGCTGCCCCATGTCGGGCTGGCGGCCGTATTCCTCGTCAGCTTTCTTTCCTCGACCCTGTTGCCGCTGGGCTCGGAGCCAACCCTGTTTGCCGTGGTCAAGGCCAACGAAGCCTTGTTTTGGCCGGCGATTGGCGTGGCGACCCTGGGCAATACCCTGGGCAGCATTGTCAGCTACGGCATGGGCTATGGCGCGCGGCAGGCATTCGCCCGGGAACGCTCGACGCGCTGGTTCGGCTGGCTGGAACGCTTTGGCGCAAAGACCCTCTTGCTGGCCTGGGTGCCGGGCATCGGCGATGCGCTGTGCACGGTGGCCGGCTGGCTGAAGCTGCCTTTCTGGCCCTGCGCGGGATACATTGCGATCGGCAAGCTGCTACGCTACCTGGCTGTCACCACGATCCTGCTGCGCGTGCCCGACGGCTGGTGGCACCGCCTGGCACACTTGCTGGGATAGCATGGTGTTAATCGTTTGATATGTTTTCCGCGGATTTTCGGCAGGGCGAGAAGCCGTACGGTAGACGGGGGCTTCCTGCTTGCGCCGCCGCGATACGGTAAAATAAGAATATGAACGCACCCGCCCAAATCCAGGCACTTCTTGCCGACGCTGCCACCGGCGCCGCTCCCACGCGCCTGCGCGAAATTCCCTATAACTACACGTCGTTTTCCGACCGCGAAATCGTCATGCGCCTGCTGGGCGAAGAGGCGTGGCAATTGCTCGACGAGTTGCGCAGCGAGCGCCAGACCGGCCGTTCGGCGCGCATGCTCTACGAGGTGCTGGGGGATATCTGGGTGGTGCGGCGCAATCCGTACCTGCAGGACGACATGCTGGACAACCCCAAGCGGCGCCAGTCACTGATCGATGCGCTGAACCACCGCCTGGCCGAAGTGGACAAGCGCCGCACCGAAACCGCGGCGGCCGATGATCCTGCCGCGGCACGCCGCAGCGCCCATGTCGGCACCCTGCTGGAAGCGGCGCGCCGGGCCGTGGCCGATTTTGCCGAGGAATTCCGCGCAACCTACGACCTGCGCAAGCGCGCCAACCGCGTGCTGGGGCGCTACACCGCCCGCGACAATATCAAGTTCGATGGCCTGTCGCGCGTCTCGCACGTCACCGACGCCACCGACTGGCGCGTCGAATATCCCTTCGTGGTGCTGACCCCGGACACCGAGGATGAGATGGCCGGCCTGGTCAAGGCCTGTATCGAACTCGGCCTGACCATCATCCCGCGCGGCGGCGGCACCGGCTACACCGGCGGCGCCGTGCCATTGACGCCGCTGTCGGCCGTCATCAATACGGAGAAACTGGAAGCGCTGGGCGCCGTCGAAATGACCCGACTGCCGGGCGTGGACCGCGATTACGCCACCATCTACTCCGGTGCCGGCGTGGTCACCAAGCGCGTCTCGGACGCTGCCGAAAAAGCCGGCTTCGTCTTCGCTGTCGATCCCACTTCGGCCGAAGCTTCCTGCATCGGCGGCAATGTCGCCATGAATGCCGGCGGCAAGAAGGCCGTGCTGTGGGGCACCGCGCTCGACAACCTGGCGAGCTGGCGCATGGTCGACCCCAACGGCGACTGGCTCGATGTCACGCGCCTGGACCATAACCTGGGCAAGATCCATGACGCACCGGTGGCCCGCTTCAAGCTGGAGTGGACCCATCCGGCCGAGCGCGGCCGCAAGAACACGCCGTTCAAGAGCGAGGTCCTCGAAATCGAAGGCCGCCGCTTCCGCAAGGAAGGCCTGGGCAAGGATGTCACCGACAAGTTCCTGGCCGGCCTGCCCGGCATCCAGAAGGAAGGCACCGATGGTCTGATCACTTCGGCGCGCTGGATCCTGCACAAGATGCCCAAGTTCGCGCGTACCGTTTGCCTGGAATTTTTCGGCCAGGCGCGCGACGCCATTCCGTCGATCGTCGAGATCAAGGATTACCTGGACGCCGAAACCCGCAAGGGCGGCGCCATCCTGGCCGGCCTCGAGCACCTGGACGAGCGCTACCTGCGCGCCGTCGGCTATGCCACCAAGTCCAAGCGCGGCGTGCTGCCGAAGATGGCGCTGTTCGGCGACATCGTCGGCGACGATGAAGATGCCGTGGCGCGCGCCGCCTCGGAAGTCATCCGCATTGCCAATACTCGCGTGGGTGAAGGCTTCGTCGCCGTGTCGCCGGAAGCGCGCAAGAAGTTCTGGCTGGACCGTGCCCGCACCGCCGCCATCTCGCGCCATACCAATGCCTTCAAGATCAATGAAGACGTGGTGATTCCGCTCAACCGCATGGGCGAGTACACCGACGGCATCGAGCGCATCAATATCGAGCTGTCGATCCAGAACAAGCTGGCCTTGCTGGGTGCCCTGCGCGAATTCTTTGCCAAGGGCGATCTGCCGGTTGGCAAGAGCGAAGATGCCGAAGGCGAGGATATTTCCGATGCCGAACTGCTGGGCGACCGTGCGCAGCAAGCGCTGCATTTGATCGATGCCACGCATGCGCGCTGGTCCTACCTGCTGACGCAGCTGGACAAGCCGCTGGACACCGCGCGCAATGACCTGATCGGCCTGGGCCTGGAAAAACTGGCGCTGGAGTTTGACGAACGCGTGGACCGGCAGCCGCAGGCCACCGTGTTCCATGTCGTGCAGGACCGCACCGTGCGCGTGTCGTGGAAGAAGGAAGTGCGTGCCGCCCTGCGCCAGATTTTCAATGGCGCCGCCTACCGCCTGATCCTCGAGGAAGCCAGCGCAATCCACAAGAAGGTATTGCGCAGCCGTGTCTTCGTGGCGCTGCACATGCATGCCGGCGATGGCAACGTGCACACTAATATCCCGGTCAATTCCGACGACTATGAAATGCTGCAGGTCGCGCATCGTGCGGTCGAGCGCATCATGGCGCTGGCGCGCTCGCTCGACGGCGTCATCTCCGGCGAGCATGGCATCGGCATCACCAAGCTGGAATTCCTGACGGACGCCGAAATGGCGGATTTCCGTGCCTACAAGGAGCGCGTCGATCCGCAAGGACGCTTCAACAAGGGCAAGCTCCTGAACCTGCCGGAACTGCATGCCGACCTGCGCAATGCCTATACGCCGTCGTTCGGCCTGATGGGGCACGAGTCGCTGATCATGCAGCAAAGCGACATCGGCGCGATTGCCAACAGCGTCAAAGACTGCCTGCGCTGCGGCAAGTGCAAGCCGGTGTGCGCGACGCACGTGCCGCGCGCCAACCTGCTGTACTCGCCGCGCAACAAGATCCTCGCGACGTCGCTGCTGGTCGAAGCCTTCCTGTATGAAGAGCAGACCCGCCGCGGCGTGTCGATCAAGCACTGGGAAGAGTTCGAGGACGTGGCCGACCATTGCACGGTCTGCCACAAGTGCGTCAATCCCTGCCCGGTGGATATCGACTTCGGCGACGTGTCGATGAACATGCGCAACCTGCTGCGCAAGATGGGGCAGAAGTCCTTCAATCCCGGTTCCGCCGCGACGATGTTCTTCCTGAACGCGACCGACCCGGCGACCATTAATGCCACCCGGCAGACCATGATCGGCTGGGGCTACAAGGCGCAGCGCCTGGGCCATGAGGTCTTGAAGAAGTTTGCCAAGAAGCAGACCAAGGCGCCGCCGGCCACGCATGGCAAGCCGCCGATCAAGGAACAGGTCATCCACTTCATCAACAAGAAGATGCCGGGCAACCTGCCGAAGAAGACCGCGCGCGCCTTGCTGGATATCGAAGACAACGAGATCGTCCCGGTCATCCGCAACCCGCAGGTCACCACGGCCGATACCGAAGCCGTGTTCTACTTCCCGGGCTGCGGCTCGGAGCGCCTGTTCTCGCAAGTCGGCCTGGCCACGCAAGCCATGCTCTGGCATGTGGGCGTGCAAACCGTGCTGCCGCCGGGTTACCTGTGCTGCGGCTATCCGCAGCGCGGCGCCGGCCAGTTCGACAAGGCCGAGAAGATGATCACGGATAACCGCGTGCTGTTCCACCGCGTCGCCAATACCCTGAACTACCTCGACATCAAGACGGTGGTGGTGTCCTGCGGCACCTGCTTCGACCAGCTGCAAAACTATGAATTCGACAAGATCTTCCCGGGCTGCCGCATTCTCGACATCCATGAATATCTGCTCGAAAAAGGCTTGAAGCTCGAAGGCGTCAACGGCACGCGCTACATGTACCACGACCCCTGCCACTCGCCCATGAAGCAGCAGGATCCGCTGAAGACGGTGAATGCCCTGATCACCACCGTCGACAATGTCAGGATCGAGAAGAATGACCGCTGCTGCGGCGAGTCGGGTTCGCTGGCGGTGGCGCGTCCGGATATTTCGACCCAGGTGCGCTTCCGCAAGGAAGAGGAAATGATCAAGGGCGCCGACAAGCTGCGTGCCGACGGCTTTGCCGGCGACGTCAAGATCCTGACCTCGTGCCCGTCCTGCCTGCAGGGCCTGCACCGCTACGACGACGATTCCGGCACCGATGCCGATTACATCGTGGTCGAGATGGCCAAGCATATCCTGGGCGAGAACTGGCTGCCCGAGTATGTCGAGCGCGCCAACAACGGCGGCATTGAACGCATCCTGGTGTGAGTCAGAACCCCGCCGCTCCGGTTGCCCCCAACCCGACTGCGCTGACGGTCCACAAACAGTCGCGCCTGCTGGAAGTGGCATTCGATGACGGCAGCAGCTATTCGCTGCCGTTCGAATTGTTGCGGGTGTATTCGCCATCGGCGGAAGTGCGCGGCCACGGCGCCGGCCAGGAAGTGCTGCAGACGGGCATGCGCGACATCCTGCTGACGGCCCTGGAGCCGGTCGGCAATTATGCCGTCCAGCCGCATTTTTCCGATGGCCACAATACCGGTATCTATACCTGGTCCTACCTGCACTGGCTGGGTGTCAACCAGGCGCAACAGTGGGAAGATTACCTGGGGCGCCTGGATGCTGCGGGACTGGGTCGCGAGGCTGGCCGCGACTTGCCCATGCCCGGGAAAAGCGGCCACGCGTGCTGACCGACCTATTTTTGGCAATGTAAATTGGCAATAAAGCCTTGCGTTTCAGCATGTTGTGACCGGTATTTCCAATTTATAATGCAAGTTCACCAATCATTTGCGCCATGACCAATAGCACCCATTTCGGTTACCAGACCGTCGCCGAGGAAGACAAAGTCAAAAAAGTCGCGGAAGTGTTCCATTCCGTGGCCGCCAAGTACGATGTCATGAATGACCTGATGTCGGGTGGACTGCATCGCCTCTGGAAGACGTTTACCATCGCCCAGGCGGGCGTGCGTCCCGGCTTCAAGGTGCTCGATATCGCCGGCGGCACGGGCGACCTGGCCAAGGCGTTCGCCAAGCAGGCCGGTGCATCCGGCGAAGTCTGGCTGACCGACATCAATGAATCGATGCTGGGCGTGGGGCGCGACCGCTTGCTCAACAAGGGCATGGCGATCCCGACGGCCTTGTGCGATGCCGAAAAGCTGCCTTTCCCGGACAATTACTTCGACCGCGTCAGCGTGGCATTCGGCTTGCGCAACATGACGCACAAGGATGCGGCGCTGGCGGAAATGCGCCGCGTGCTCAAGCCCGGCGGCAAGCTGCTGGTGCTGGAGTTTTCCAAGGTGTGGGAGCCGCTGCAAAAGCCCTATGACGTGTATTCGTTTTCAGTCTTGCCCTGGCTGGGCAAGCAGATCGCCAACGATGCCGACAGCTATCGCTATCTGGCCGAGTCGATCCGCATGCATCCGGACCAGGAAACCCTGAAAACCATGATGCAGGATGCCGGCCTGGACAAGGTCACCTATTTCAATCTGACCGCCGGGGTGGCGGCCTTGCATACCGGGGTCAAGCTATAGCGTGCCGGTGCGCCTGCGGGAGAAACGCATGACGAAGTGCCTGAATGCCTTGCTGCTTGCCGCTGCCTTCCCGGTCGCGGTCTCCCTGCACGCCCAGACTGCCGATTCCGCGCCCGGTGCAGAGGGTGCCCTGGCGCAGCCTCCCGCAAGCCTGGTGCAGAGCCTCATGGAGCATTCCCTTGTGATCGGCGGGGTGCTGCTGGCGCTGGTCGCCTTGATGGGGCTGGCGATCGTGCTTTGGCGACGCAGCACCGGCAAGGGCGAGGCCAGTGGTTTCGAAAACACCTACGACGGCGGTTTCGACACGATCCAGCCGGTCCGGCCGCCGCGCAAGGATCCCAACCTGCGGCCGCTTTCGCTCAATACCGTGACCGGCGCGCGCACCGATACCGTGGTGGCGCCCTGGAGCATTCCCGCGGATTTCGACGTGCCGCGTTTCTTGCGCAAGTCCAAGTCGGCGTTCGTGCGCCTGCAGACGGCCTGGGACCAGGCCGACCTGAACGATATCCGGCGTTTCACCAGCAAGGAATTGTTTGGCGAATTCTTTCGCCAGATTAACGAGCGCGACGGTGCGCCAAACCTCACGGAAGTCGTGACACTCGGTGCGGAATTGCACAGCGTGGAAACGGTGGATGGCTATTACATCGCCAGAGTAAAATTTTCCGGCATGATCAAGGAAGATGCCGCCGCGCCCGTCGCGCCGTTTTCCGAAATCTGGATATTGTCCAAGCCGCTGGACGGCCACCGCAGCTGGATCGTGGCCGGCATCGAGCAACACTAGCCGCGCCCGGCGCTGCGAATGCTTGCCCGGTTCGACTGCGCAAACTGTTACACTGCAAGCCGTCCGCCGATCGTCGGGGACGGCTTTGGTTTTGAATGATGACTTCCTTATTTTCGCTGACACCGGCTCCGGTGAACCATTTGCTGGCGCAGGATGCGTGGGCGCGCGAGCGCCTGGCAGCGCACGCCGGCAAGATCGCCCGGCTCGACGCCGGACTGCTGGCGCTTGACTGGCAAGTCACCGCCGATGGCATGTTCAAGGCCGCTGAATCCGGCGCGACGCCGCACGTGGTACTCCGGGTAAAACTGGCGGATGTGCCGCTGATCCTGCAAAACCGCGAGCGCGCCGTATCGTATGTGCGCATCGAAGGCGATGCTGATTTTGCCAATGCGATTTCGCAGCTGAGCGAGTCGCTCAAATGGGAAGCCGAGGAAGACCTCGGACGCGTGGTGGGGGATGTCGCTGCCCACCGCATCGTTTCGACGGCAAAGTCGGCACTGTCCGGCGCGCGCGCGCGCGGTCAGGCGCTGCAGGAAAATATCGCCGAATATTTTTTGGAAGAAAATCCGATGCTCTTGCGGCCGCACGCGGTGGCCGATTTCGGCCGCGAGGTCGGCAAGCTGCGCGACGATATCGAACGCCTGGAAAAGCGCGTACGCAAACTGGACCGATAAGATGGGTTTTGCATGTTGATGAAATTGTTGCGGGTCTTGAAAATCGGCCGCGTCGCCTTGCGCTACGGCCTGGACCATATTGCCATGTCGGGCTTGCGCGTGCGCCGCACGGCAGCCTTGTTTTCCCTGCTGTTTTTCTGGCGCGACATTTCCGCGCCGCGCGGCGTGCGCCTGCGCAAGGCCCTGGAAGAACTCGGGCCGATCTTCGTCAAGTTTGGCCAGGTCCTGTCGACCCGGCGTGACTTGCTGCCGCTGGATATCGCCGAAGAACTGGCGCTGTTGCAGGACCGCGTCCCGCCCTTCGATCCGGACCTGGCGATTGCGGAAATCACGCGCTCGCTGGGCGCCCATCCCGCCCAGTTGTTCGCCTCCTTCGACCGCGTGCCGGTGGCCTCGGCCTCGATTGCGCAGGTGCACTTCGCTACCCTGAAGGATGGCCGCCAGGTGGCCGTCAAGGTGCTGCGTCCGAACATGCACAAGTCGATCACGGAAGATATCGGCCTGATGTATATCGCCGCAGGGCTGGTCGAGCGCCTCTGGGCCGATGGCAAGCGCCTGAAGCCGCGCGAAGTGGTGGCCGAGTTCGACAAGTATCTGCATGACGAACTCGACCTGATGCGCGAAGCGGCCAATGGCAGCCAGCTGCGCCGCAACTTTGCCGATTCCAGGCTCTTGCTGGTGCCGGAAATGCACTGGGATTACTGTTCCAGCAATGTGATCGTCATGGAGCGCATGACGGGTATCCCGATCTCCCAGTCAGAGCGCCTGGCCGCTGCCGGCGTCGACTTGAAAAAACTGTCGCGCGACGGCGTCGAAATCTTTTTCACCCAGGTCTTTCGCGATGGCTTTTTCCATGCGGATATGCACCCCGGCAATATCCTGGTGTCGACGGATCCGGCGACCTTGGGACGCTATATCGCCCTGGATTTCGGCATCGTCGGCACCCTGAACGATTTCGACAAGGATTACCTGTCGCAAAATTTCCTGGCGTTTTTCCAGCGCGACTACAAGCGTGTGGCGCAAGCGCATATCGAATCGGGCTGGGTGCCCCCGGAAACCCGCGTTGATGAACTGGAATCGGCGGTGCGCGCCTGCTGTGAGCCGATCTTTGACCGTCCCCTGAAAGAAATTTCGTTTGGACAAGTGTTGCTGCGCCTGTTCCAGACGTCGCGCCGCTTCAATGTCGAAATCCAGCCGCAACTGGTGCTGCTGCAAAAAACCCTCCTCAATATCGAAGGCCTGGGCCGGCAGCTCGATCCCGACCTGGATTTGTGGAAGACCGCCAAGCCTTACCTTGAGCGCTGGATGCAGGAGCAGATCGGCTGGCGCGGCCTGGTCGAGCGGCTCAAGATCGAAGCGCCCCATTACAGCAAGCTGTTGCCGCAATTGCCACGCCTGGCGCATGCGGCGCTATCGCAGTCGGCGCAGGGCGGCGGGCGCGATCGTGAATTGCTGATGGCCTTGTTGCAGGAGCAGCGCCGCACCAACTTGCTGCTGGGCGTGGCCGTGTATTTCGGCACCGGCCTGATCGTGGGTGTGGCCGTCATGCAGATTTACTGGCACTGGGGCAACCTGCTGAATTAGCAAGAACGCAGTCGTCCTCGATGTTGTATTCGGCCACTAATTCCTTGCCAATATGCAACACTACTCCGGGGCGCACCCAGGGCGTTGCTTCGGGCACTTTCTTTGTTCATGAAAGTGTAATTAAGCAATCAAACTTTATTATAATCAGCGGAATTTTCACTCAGGGCGCCTGACATGAACTACACGCTGATTTCTTTCGTGGTGCTGTATTTGCTGGGTACGCTCGCCATCGGCGTATGGGCAGGCACGCGCATCAAGAATACCAGTGACTTCGCGGTCGCCGGCCGCAGCTTGCCGCTGATTATGGTGATCACCACCACGTTTGCGACCTGGTTCGGCGCCGAGACGGTCATGGGCATTCCGGCCAAGTTCGTCCAGGGCGGCCTGGGTTCGATCGTGGAAGACCCGTTTGGCGCCGGCATTTGCCTGATCCTGGTCGGGGCATTTTTCGCCGCCAGGCTCTACAAGCTGAACCTGCTGACCATCGGCGACTTTTATCGCCAGCGTTACGGCAAGGGCATTGAAGTGTTTTGTTCCGTCGCCGTCATCCTCAGTTATCTTGGCTGGGTTGCAGCCCAGATCACGGCGCTGGGACTGGTGTTTTCCGTCCTGACCAATGGCGCCATGTCTCAAACTGCGGGGATGATCGTCGGCACGCTGGCAGTACTGATCTATGTCGTGATCGGCGGATTTCTTGCCGTCGCCTGGACCGACTTTATCCAGATGATCGTCCTGGTGGTCGGCATGGCCATCATCGCGGTTTTTGCCGCCGACCTGGCTGGCGGCCCGGGCGTGGTGCTGGATTACGCCACCAGCGCCAATCTGTGGGACTTCCTGCCGCCTGCCGGCTTTACCGAAATCGCGTTTTTCATCGGCGCAGCCGTGACGATGATGTTGGGCAGCATTCCGCAACAGGACGTGTTCCAGCGCGTGATGTCGGCCAAGAATGCACCCACGGCACGCACCGGCGCCATCGTCGGCGGTGCAAGCTATATTGTCTTTGCCTTCGTGCCGATGTTCATCGTGGCCGCGGCGGTTGTGGTCATGGGTTCGGATGCGCTTGACCTGGCAAAGAACGATTACCAGAAGCTGTTGCCTACTTTTATCATGACCAAGATGCCGCTGGTCATGCAGATCCTGTTTTTCGGCGCGCTGCTTTCCGCCATCAAGAGTTGCTCGTCGGCCACGCTGCTCGCGCCGTCGACCAGCTTCGTTGAAAACATCCTCAAGAACCTGCGTCCCGGCATGACCGACAAGGAACAGCTGTTTGCCATGCGCGGTACCCTGATTGTGTTCGCCGGGCTGGTGCTGGCTTACGCCATCGCCATGCAGGGGACCTCGATTTACGACCTGGTGTCCGGCGCCTACCAGGTGCCGCTGGTCGGCGCTTTCGTGCCCCTGGTGACGGGACTGTACTGGAAGCGGGCAACGACGCAAGGTGCCATAGCCTCGGTCGCTTGCGGCATGGGCATCTGGGTCCTGTTCCTGCCCCAGGTATCCACCCTGGGCGCGCACTTCCCCGGCCAGCTGGCCGGCCTGATCGCCGCATTTGCCGGGATGCTGGCCGGTTCGCTGGCGCCGCAGGCGCTCAAGAATCGCCACGAAGCTTCGCAAGCCCCGGTCAGCCTGGGGGCGTGAGAGCGCGTTGCCTGCAGGAGCCGGCATGGCCGCCGCCGGGCGGTCCCCGAAAGCCTTAAAAGTCAGGGCAAAAACCTTTATAATTCAGGGTTTTGTATGCTTTTAGCGGGGATTTTCCATGCCGATTTACGCTTACCGCTGCCAGTCCTGCGGTTTTGCCAAGGATGTGTTGCAAAAAATGTCAGATGCGCCCTTGACTGATTGTCCGGAGTGCAAGCAGCCCAGTTTCAAGAAACAATTGACCGCCGCCGGTTTCCAACTGAAAGGGACCGGCTGGTATGTGACCGATTTCCGCGGCGGCGCCGGCGCGACTTCGGCACCGGCGACGGCGGCGGCACCAGCAACCCCGAGCGAGCCTGCCGCGGCTGCCACGCCTTCCACTGGCACGACCGACACCAAGCCTGCGTCGACTTCCTGATTGCCCGAGCCATTCCAATGACGCGCGGGCGGCATTGTCCGTCCGCACCGAAAGCCTGAAACATGCGCAAATACTTTCTGACCGGCCTGCTGATCCTGGTACCCCTGGCGATTACGCTGTGGGTGCTGAACCTTGTCATCGGCACCATGGACCAGTCGCTCCTGCTGCTGCCGGAAAGCCTGCGCCTGCAGATGCTGATGATGCTGCCCGAGGCCTGGCGTCCGGAGGCCAAGCCGCCTTACCGGATCCCCGGCCTGGGCGTCATCCTGACCCTGCTGGTGGTCTTGCTGACCGGCCTGGCAGCGCGCAATTTCATCGGCCGGCGCGTCGTGGTGCTGTGGGAATCCATCCTGGTGCGCATCCCCGTCGTCAATTCGATTTATACCGCCGTCAAGCAAGTCTCGGATACGTTGTTTTCTCCTTCGGGCAATGCTTTCCGCAAGGCCGTGCTGGTGCAGTATCCGCACCAGGGCAGCTGGACTATCGCCTTCCTGACCGGTGTGCCGGGCGGCGATGTGGCCAACCACCTGCAGGGCGAGTACATCAGCGTCTACGTGCCGACCACGCCGAACCCGACCTCGGGATTTTTCCTCATGATGCGCAAGTCCGACACGGTCGAGCTCGACATGAGCGTGGATGCCGCACTCAAGTACATCGTTTCGATGGGCCTGGTGATGCCGGAGCCGGTCGACAAGAAAGCCAGGAAAGAACAGCCCCGCGTCGGCACCTGAATTTCCAGCCGATGATGCGGCCGAAACCGTTTAACCAGAAACCAGAAATTTAAAAACCGGAACCCGAATATGTCTATGCGAACCCAATACTGCGGCCTCACCACTGAAGCGCTGCTCGGCCAAACCGTCAGCCTGTGCGGCTGGGTGCATCGCCGGCGCGACCACGGTGGCGTGATCTTCATCGACTTGCGCGACCGCGAAGGCCTGGTGCAGATCGTCTGCGACCCGGACCGCGCCGACGTGTTCAAGAAGGCCGAAAGCGTGCGCAACGAGTTCTGCCTGCGCGTGACGGGCCTGGTGCGCAACCGTCCGGAAGGCACTAGCAACGCTGGCCTGAAGTCCGGCAAGATCGAAGTGCTATGCCAGGAACTCGAAGTACTGAACCCGTCGGTGACGCCGCCGTTCCAGCTCGATGACGACAACCTGTCGGAAACCACCCGCCTGACGCACCGCGTGCTGGACCTGCGCCGCCCGCAAATGCAGAACAACCTGCGCCTGCGCTACAAGGTCACCATGGAAGTGCGCAAGTTCCTGGACGCCAATGGCTTCATCGACATCGAAACACCGATGCTCACCAAGTCCACGCCGGAAGGCGCGCGCGATTACCTGGTGCCGTCGCGCGTCAACCCGGGCAATTTCTTTGCGCTGCCGCAGTCGCCGCAGCTGTTCAAGCAATTGCTGATGGTGGCCAACTTCGACCGCTACTACCAGATCGTCAAGTGCTTCCGCGACGAAGACTTGCGCGCCGACCGCCAGCCTGAATTCACCCAGATCGACTGCGAAACCTCGTTCATGAACGAGCAGGAAATCCGTGACATGTTCGAAGGCATGATCCGCGGCGTGTTCAAGAGCTGCCTCGATATCGACCTGCCCAACCCGTTCCCGGTGATGGAGTACGCCGAAGCGATGGGCACGTATGGTTCCGACAAGCCGGACATGCGCGTCAAGCTCCAGTTCACCGAATTGACGCCGGTGATGAAGGATGTCGACTTCAAGGTGTTCAGTGGCGCCGCCAACATGGAAGGCGGCCGCGTGGTCGGCCTGCGCGTGCCGGGTGGCGCTGCCATGCCGCGCTCGGAAATCGACGGCTACACCGAGTTCGTCGGCATCTACGGCGCCAAGGGCCTGGCTTACATCAAGGTCAATGAAAAGGCCAAGGGCCGTGACGGCCTGCAATCGCCGATCGTGAAAAACCTGCATGACGCCGCGCTGGCGCAGGTGCTGGAACTGACCGGCGCCCAGGACGGCGACCTGATTTTCTTCGGCGCGGACAAGGCCAAGGTGGTCAACGATGCCATCGGCGCCCTGCGCGTGAAGATCGGCCACAGCGACTTCGGCAAGAAGGGCGGCCTGTTCGACGATGCCTGGCGTCCGCTGTGGGTGGTGGACTTCCCGATGTTCGAGTACGACGAAGACAACCAGCGCTATGTCGCCGCGCACCATCCGTTCACCTCGCCCAAGGATGGCCATGAAGACTTCCTGGAAACCAATCCGGGCAAGGCCATTGCCAAGGCCTACGACATGGTCCTGAACGGCTGGGAACTGGGCGGCGGCTCCGTGCGTATCCACCGCGCCGAAGTGCAGAGCAAGGTATTCCGCGCCCTGAAGATCGATGCCGAGGAGGCGCAGCTGAAGTTCGGCTTCCTGCTCGACGCGCTGCAATATGGCGCGCCGCCGCACGGTGGCCTGGCCTTCGGTCTGGACCGCATCGTCACCATGATGACCGGCGCAGAATCGATCCGCGACGTCATCGCCTTCCCGAAAACCCAGCGCGCGCAATGCCTGTTGACCCACGCGCCTTCGGAAGTCGACGAGAAGCAGTTGCGCGAACTGCACATCCGCCTGCGCGCGACCGAGCCTGCCATCAAGGGTTGATAATTGTAATGATTGGGGAAAGAGTTAAGCGTAGCGGTACTCTGTCCTCAACATTATTTAACTGGATATATTTGCAGCATAATAAAGGCGCGGATTTCCGCGCCTTTATTTTTGTGGTTTCTCCGTTACTGGTATTGCATGCACAAGCCCTACAAGATCCCGGAATCCGTCCTGGTCGTGATTCACACCGCCGAGCTCGAGGTGTTGCTGATCGAGCGCGCCGACAAGGCCGGCTACTGGCAATCGGTGACGGGTTCGAAAGATACCGAGGACGAGCCGCTGCTGCAGACGGCGATGCGCGAGGTGTTCGAGGAAACCGGCATCCGTGTGGCGCCAGCCGATGCTGCCGGCGTCCCGGCCCAGGGCGTCCTGCCTGCGGCAAATTTGCGCGACTGGCAGCTGTCGAATATCTATGAAATCTATCCTGTCTGGCGGCACCGCTATGCGCCGGGCGTGGTGAAAAATACCGAGCATGTGTTCGGCTTGCTGGTGCCGCGCGATGCGCCTATCGTGCTGAGCCCGCGGGAGCATGTCGCGTATGCCTGGCTGCCCTGGCGCGAAGCCGCCGACCGCTGCTTTTCGCCGTCGAATGCGGAAGCGATCCTGCAACTGCCGCATTACCGCGCCTGAATGCCACGGCGGGAAAGGGAGCGCTGCAATGAATCATGAGAATGCAAGCGGGCGTGCCAGCGCCCTGGGCCTGGCCGAATGGCTGCGTCGCCGCGTCGTGCGCGCGCCGCAGCGGCCGGCACTGACCTGCGACAATGTCACCTGGACTTATGGCGAGTTGTGGCAGCGCGTCGAGCAGCTTTCCGCCGTGCTGGCGGCGCACGGCGTGGGGCGTGGCGACCGTGTCGGCCACCTGGATTTCGATGGCCCCATGTTCTTCGTCAGCCAGTTCGCCGTTGCCCGCCTCGGGGCAGTTTTCGTGCCGCTCAATTTCCGCCTGAGCGCGCCGGAACTTGCCTTCATCATCAACGACGCCGGCCTGCAGCTGCTGCTGGCCGGTCCGTCCCATCAAGGCATGATCGACAGCGTGCGCGCGAACCTGGCCTGCCGCCATTATCTCGGCCTGCAAGCGGATGCGCCCGGCTGGCCTGCCGTCGTGCCGCGCATGGGGCAGGTGGCCGCAGTGCCGCCGCAGGTGGCGGTTGACCCGGAGGAGGTGGCCGCGCTCATGTACACCTCGGGCACCACCGGCCATCCCAAGGGCGCGATGCTGACGCACCAGAACATCTGGTCGCAATGCCTGAATGTTGTGCTGAGCAAGGACATGGTGTCGACCGATGTCGCGCTCGGTTTTGTGCCGCTGTTCCATGTGGGCGGCATGCTGGCCGTCACGCTGCCGACCCTGGTGGCCGGCGGCCATGTGGTGCTGCAGCGCGGCTTCGATGCCGGCGCGGTGCTGCAGGCGATCCGGCACTACCGCGTGACGATTGCCTTTGCCGTGCCGGCAATGCTGCTCTTCATGAGCCAGCATGCCGACTTTGCGGGTGCCGAGCTTGCCTCGCTGCGCCTGTTGTCCGTGGGCGGCGGGCCGATGCCAGTGCCGCTGTTGCAGATATATGAAGAGCGCGGCATTCCCGTGCAACAGGGCTATGGCCTGACCGAGACCTCGGCGACCGTGACGTTCCTGGCAGCCGAGCGCGCCGCCGACAAGCCGGGGTCGTGCGGAACGCCAGGCATGATGACCGAAATCTGCCTGCAGGATTTTTCCGGGCAAGTCATTGCGGCGGCGGGCGTCAAGGGGGAAGTGTGCGTGCGCAGCAGCAACGTCATGAAGGGTTACTGGAACAATGCCGACGCCAGCGCTGCAGCGTTTGACCAGCAGGGCTGGTTTCATACGGGCGATGTCGGCTACTGCGACGACGAAGGTTTTCTTTACCTAAGCGACCGGCTCAAGGATGTCGTCATCACCGGCGGCGAAAATGTCTATCCCGCCGAAGTCGAAAGCGTGCTGTATGCGCATCCGGCGATTGCGGAATGCGCCGTCGTCGGTGCGCCCGACGACAAGTGGGGCGAGCGCGTGGTCGCCATTGCCGTGCTCAAACCTGGCGCTGCGCTGACGCTGGAAGAGCTGCGCCGCTTTGCCGAAGGCAGCCTGGCGCGCTACAAACTGCCACGCGAACTGCACCTCGTAACGGTGCTGCCGCGCAATGCGGCTGGCAAGCTGCTGAAGTCGCGCCTGCGCGAGCAGATCAAGGCGTAGCCGCATTCTCCTGGCTTGTCACGCATGCGCGGCGAAGCAGGAGCGTGCGGCTTTCATTGCCGGGCAAATTACTTGCGTGGCAGGGCAATGGCCGGCGACTGCGCCGTTACTGCCGACGGTTCGAGCGAATTGGCAAAGTTCATGGCCGGCAACGACTGCTCGCTGATGCCTGCACCGGCGCTGCGTGCTTCGCCTCCCGCGCCGGCGGAGCTGCCCGTGTCCTGGGCGGTGACGTCATAAGGCGCCGGCGAACTGGCAAACTCCAGGCGGACGACATCGGCGGCAAAGGCGCCAGCGGCGCAAGTGGCTGCAACAACAGCAACGATCATTTTTTTTGCATTCATTTCAATTTCTCCAAAAGTAAGTGCTTCAATGGCCGGACTTGGCAGGATCGCGCTTGTGGCGTTGCGGCCAGGTCCGGATCGGTGGAGCGCACGTGCTTGCGTTTGTGTGTCATCGATGGGCTTACTTTATCCATTGCGGATCCGGAGAAAAAGGCTGAAAATTGCAAGGCAATACTGCGTTTTTAGCAGGAATGGAAAAAATGGACCGTTTGCAATCAATGCGTGCATTCGTGCGGGTGGTGGAGCAGGGCGGATTTGCCCGGGCAGCCCGTGCCTTGAATATTTCGGATACGGTCGTGACCCGGCTGGTTGCCGACCTGGAAAATCATCTCGGTACGCGCCTGCTGAACCGCACCACGCGCAAGCTGTCGCTGACGGAAACGGGGCAGGCCTACCTGGAACGCGTGCGCCAGATCCTGCAAGATATCGAGGATGCGGATGCGATCGCCGGCGCGATGTCGCGCAAGCCTGCCGGCACCTTGCGCATCTATTCGTCGATGGCATTCGGACGCTATCAGCTGTCGACACTATTGCCGCAATTTGCCGCCGCCCATCCGGAAATCGTGCTGGATGTGACGTATTCGGACAGGGCCGTGGACCTGGTGGGCGAAGGTTTCGACGCCGGCATCCTGATCGGTGACCTGCAACAATTCGACGCCACCATGATCGCCCGCCAGCTGGGCAGGGCCAAGACCTTGCTGGTCGCCTCTGCAGGCTATATAAAAAAACATGGGGAGCCCCTACAGCCCGCTGACCTCGCCAGCCATCAATGCCTCAACTATCCCTTCGAGCAAGTCCGGCACCATTGGTCATTGCGCAACGAGCATGGCGCCATCGATGTCCCGGTGGTCAGCCGGGTGATTGCCAACAGCGGCGATTTATTGCGCGATTGCGCGCTGGCCGATATGGGCATCTTCATCCTTCCTTCATTTGCAGCCAAGGACGACTTGTCTTGCGAACGCCTGGTCCGTATCCTGCCGGCCTATCATCTCGACACGCTGCCGATCGCACTGGTCTACCCCAGTCGCCGCCTGCTGTCGTCCAAAGTACGCGTATTCGTCGATTTCATGATGGCGCAGTTTCCTGATCCCGAAGCCGATAACTGGCTTTCCTGAGCCAGCGCAGACATGCCTGCATGAAAGACTGAAATCGTCGGGCCTTGGCGTTACAATGTTTGCATGAAACTTCGCATCGCCACCTATAACATCCACAAGGGCGTGTCCTCCATTGGCAGCCGGCCACGCATTCATGCATTAAAACAAGCTGTCGGCACGCTGCACGCCGATATCCTGTTCCTGCAGGAAGTCCAGGGGCGCCACGACTTGCTCGCGGCCAAGCATGCCACCAACTGGCCCGAGGAGGGGCAACATGACTTTCTGGCCGGCGACGATGCCTATCATGTCGCCTATGGCATGAACGCCGTGTATGACCATGGCCACCACGGCAATGCTTTGGTGAGCCGCTACCCGATCGCCTCCTTCAGCAACCAGGATGTGTCCGACCATGCCTTTGAAAAACGCGGCATCCTGCACTGCGTGGTGCGTTGGGTTGAGGCAGGTGTCGACGTCCATTGTTTCGTGATCCATCTCGGCCTGTTCGCCGGCAGCCGCAAGCGCCAGACCGCGTCCCTGATCGAGGCAGTCAATGAACTGGCGCCGCGCGATGCGCCGGTGGTGATTGCGGGCGATTTCAACGACTGGACCAACCAGCTGAGCGACAAGTTGCGCGAGCAACTGGGCGTGTGCGAAGTATTCGATGAAAACATTTCGCGTCGCGGTTTCGGCACTTACTTGCGGCGCCTGGCCGGGCGCGGGCCGAAGATGGCGCCGGCACGCACATTTCCTGCGGCGATGCCGCTATTGCAGTTGGACCGGATTTATGTGCGCGGCTTTACCGTGGAAGATGCCAAAGTCTTGCATGGCGGCTTGTGGTCCAGGCTGTCTGACCATGCGCCGATTGTGGCAACATTGCACTTGAAGTAAGCCCCCTGCCACTCCCATTGTGCTGGTTTCGCCATGACTTATGCGCTCGGTAAAATTTACCGCTGATAACATCGTCACCTTGCTGCATTGTGGCGCCGAATTTTTTCCGGCGCTGGAAGCAGCCATCAATGCGGCAACGGTCGAGATTTACTTCGAAACCTATATCTTCGCCGACGACGATACCGGCAGGCGCATCGAAGCCGCCCTGCATGGCGCCGCCGCGCGCGGCGTCTTCGTCAACGTGATTGTCGACTGGCTTGGCACTGGCGACGAGCAAAGCCTGCGCCTGCAACGCGATTTTGCCGCGGCCGGCGTGCATTTCCGGCGCTATAACCCGTGGTTTCGCCGTGGCCTGTCGCGCCTGCACCGCAAGCTGTGCGTGGTGGACCGTCATACCGGCTTTGTCGCCGGCCTGAATATCAACGAGGACCTGCGCGACGATGAAGACCCGCGCATCATCCTGCCGGCGCCGCGCTGGGATTTTGCGGTGGTCATTTACGGCCCGCTGGTAGCCGAAATCCACCGCGAGATGGAAGCCCAGTGGATCAGCATGGGCCGCCTGCAAATGAATCTGCGCGCAGGCATGGAGCGGCTCAAGGCCTACCGTCATCCGGTGCCGGACATCACCGTGGCGCCAGCCATGGCGGGGCTGGTGGTACGCGACAACCTGCGCAACCGCCGTACCATCGAACGCAGCTACCTGCAGGCGCTGGGCCGCGCTCGCCAGGATGCCTGGCTGGCCAATCCGTATTTTGCCCCGGGGCGCAAGATGCGCGTGGCACTTGCCGCGGCGGCCGCGCGCGGGGTGCGCGTGACGCTCTTGCTGGGCGTGGGCCAGCTTCCGCTGCAGGATGCCGTGGCGCGCGCCTACTATCCCAAGCTGCTGCAAAACGGCGTGCGCATCGTCGAATACCGCCGCACCCAGCTGCATGGCAAGGTGGCCGTGGTAGATGACCAGTGGGCCACGGTAGGCTCGAGCAATTACGACGGCTTCAGCCTGGTTCTCAACCAGGAAGCCAACGTGGTGGTACGCGACGCCGCCTTTGCCACGGCACTGCGCAGGCAGATCGAGAGCGGCGTCGCCGACGGCGTGGCGGTGCGCCGGGAAGACTTCGACAAGATCCCCTGGTACAAGCGGATCGGCTACCGCACCGCCTATTTTTTTTACAGGAATACCATCAGGCTCATCGTGTGGGCCAGCGAGTCCTGATTTTTTCCGGGGATTGACCATGAATACCGGCAGCGCCGCAGTGCGCATCGACAAATGGCTGTGGGCAGCCCGTTTTTTCAAGACCCGTTCGCTGGCCACCGATGCCGTCGACGGCGGTAAGGTGCGCCTGAATGGCGAGCGCATCAAGCCGGCCAGAAGCGTCAAGCCCGGCGATACCCTGGCCATCGACAATGGCGCAACCGAATGGGAAGTGGTGGTGCGGGGGCTATCGGAAACGCGCGGGCCGGCTGCCGTCGCCCAGACCCTGTACGAGGAAACCGCCGAGAGTATTGCCAAGCGTCAGCAGAGCGCTGAAACGCGCCGCTTATTCCAGGAGCCGGGCGCAGCGATTCGCGGCAGGCCGACCAAGCGCGACCGCCGCAAGCTTGACGATTCATCCTGGTGAACAGGCGTTGTTTTAACGTTTGACTTTTGCCGCGCAATGCATAATAGTACGGTCGTACGATTATTTGAACATCGGTTAACCGGATCACGCACTCGGCATGGCAACAAGACAATTGCGCAAAGGCGAACAAACCCACGCGGCCATCCTGGACGCCGCCCTGGACATGGCCAGCAGACAAGGCCTGGAAGGCTTGACGATAGGTTTGCTGGCTGACAAGATGAGCATGAGCAAGTCGGGCGTATTCGCCCATTTCGGCTCCCGTGAAGATTTGCAGATCGCCGTGGTCAAGCGCTACCACGACCAGTTTGAGCAAGAAATATTTTTCCCCGCCATGAAGCAGCCGCGCGGCTTGCCGCGCCTGCGCGCCCTCTTTACCGGCTGGGTCAGGCGCGTTACGCTGGAGATTACGTCCGGCTGCATTTACATCAGCGGCGCCGTCGAATACGACGACCGCCCCGGCGCGATCCGGGAAGAACTGGTGGCGATGGTACGCACCTGGCAGGGCAGCTTGCGCCGGGCAGTGCAGCAGGCAATCGATGAAGGCCATTTGCGCGCCGACATCGACCCCGACCAGATGGTATTTGAAATGTATGGCCTGGTGCTGGCGCTGCACCACGATGCCCGCTTCATCCAGCGCCCCGGCAGCGAAAAGCGTGCGCAGGCAGGCTTTGACACAATGATCGAGAGTTACCAGAAAAAAGACGCCAGATAAAACGCCTAACCACAGGAGACCGTCATGGGACACTACGCCGCCCCCTTGCGTGACATGCAATTCGTTCTGCATGAATTGCTGCATGTCGAAGAGGAATTGAAGCAGTTGCCGAAACACGCTGACCTCGACGCCGACACCATCAACCAGGTGCTGGAAGAGGGCGGCAAGTTTGCCGCCAATGTGTTGTTCCCGCTGAATCACAGCGGCGACCGCGAAGGCTGCCGCCTCGACAAGGACACCCATGCGGTAACGACTCCCAAGGGCTTCAAGGAAGCCTACCGCCAGTATGTGGACGGCGGCTGGCCGTCACTATCGTGCGATGCGGAGCATGGCGGCCAGGGCTTGCCGCTGGTGGTCAACAACTCATTCTATGAAATGGTCAATTCCGCCAACCAGGCCTGGACCATGTACCCGGGTCTTTCCCATGGCGCCTACGAATGCCTGCACGCGCATGGCACGCCGCAGCAGAAAGCGCTGTACCTGCCGAAGCTGGTGTCGGGCGAATGGACCGGCACGATGTGCCTGACCGAAGCCCATTGCGGCACCGACCTCGGACTCTTGCGCACCAAGGCCGAGCCGCAGGCCGACGGTTCGTACAGCATCACCGGCGGCAAGATCTTCATTTCCGCCGGCGAGCATGACATGGCGGCCAACATCCTTCACCTGGTGCTGGCGCGCCTGCCGGATGCGCCTGCCGGCACCAAGGGCATTTCGCTTTTCCTCGTGCCCAAGTTCCTGCCCAATGCCGACGGCTCGCTGGGAGCGCGCAATGGCATCACCTGCGGCGCGATCGAGGAAAAGATGGGCATCCACGGCAACGCCACCTGCCAGATGAACCTCGACGGCGCCACCGGCTGGATCATCGGCGAGCCGAACCGCGGCTTGCAGGCAATGTTCGTGATGATGAATGCGGCGCGCCTGGGCGTGGGCATGCAATCGCTCGGCCTGACCGAAGTGGCCTACCAGAATGCCGTCACCTATGCCAAGGACCGCCTGCAAATGCGCAGCCTGTCCGGGCCGAAGGCGCCGGACAAGCCGGCCGACCCGATCATCGTGCACCCGGACGTGCGGCGCATGCTGCTGACAGCGCGCGCCTGGGCCGAAGGCGGCCGCGCCTTCAGCTCGTATGTTGCGCTGATGATCGACCGCGAGCTCAATCACCCTGACGAAGAAGTGAGGAAGGAAGCCGCCGATCAGGTGGCGCTGCTGACGCCGATCGTCAAGGCTTTTCTCACCGATAACGGTTTTGCCGCCGCCTCCGAAGCCCAGCAAGTCTATGGCGGCCACGGCTATATCGCCGAGTGGGGCATGGAACAGTATGTGCGCGACGCCCGCATCAACATGATTTACGAAGGCACGAACACGATCCAGTCGCTGGATTTGTTGGGCCGCAAGGTGCTCATGGATAACGGTGCCAAGCTGCGCAAGTTCGGCGCGCAAATCCAGGCATTCGTGGAAGAGCACGGCACCGACGAAGCCATGAGCGAGTTCATCACGCCGCTGGCCGATATCGGCGACAAGGTGACCAAGCTTTCCATGGAAATCGGCATGAAGGCATTCCAGAACCAGGACGAGGTGGGCGCCGCCGCCGTGCCTTACCTGCGCGTAGTCGGCCACCTAGTGTTTGCCTACTTTTTCGCGCGCATGGCGAAGATCGCGCTGGACAAGCAGGATAGCGGCGACAACTTCTACAAGGCCAAGCTGGCGACCGCGCGTTTTTACTACGCCAGGCTGTTGCCGGAAACCGCCATGCTGATCCGCCAGGCCCGTTCGGGTGCTGCCAGCCTGATGGCGCTTGACGCCGATTTGTTTTAAAGAACACAGAAAGGGTATCTCCATGTCCAATTTCATCGTCAAGAAAGTCGCCGTGCTGGGCGCCGGCGTGATGGGCGCGCAAATCGCCGCCCATTGCATCAATGCCCGCGTGCCTGTCATCCTGTTCGACCTGCCGGCCAAGGAAGGACCGAAGAACGGCATCGTCCAGAAAGCCATCGAGAACCTCAAGAAGCTGAGCCCGGCGCCGCTGGGCAACAAGGACGATGCCGCCCTGATCCAGGCCGCCAACTATGAGGAAAACCTCGACCTGCTGCAGGAATGCGACCTGATCATCGAGGCGATTGCAGAGCGCATGGACTGGAAGCACGACCTGTACAAGAAAGTCGCGCCGCATATCGGCGCCAATACCATCTTTGCTTCCAATACCTCCGGCCTGTCGATCAATGCGCTGTCGGAAGGATTCGACGCCGCCTTGAAGGCGCGCTTCTGCGGCGTGCATTTCTTTAACCCGCCGCGCTACATGCACCTGGTCGAGCTGATCCCGACGGCGACCACTGCGCCGCACATCCTCGACCAGCTCGAAGGCTTCCTCACCACCACGCTGGGCAAGGGCGTGGTGCGCGCGCTCGACACGCCCAACTTCATCGCCAACCGCGTCGGCGTCTTCGGCATGCTGGCAACCATGATCGAGGCGGAAAAATTCGGCCTCTCGTGCGACGTGGTCGATGACCTGACCGGTGCCCGGCTGGGCCGCGCCAAGTCCGGCACCTTCCGCACCGCCGACGTGGTCGGGCTGGATACCCTGGGCCACGTGATCCGCACCATGCAGGATGCGCTCAAGGACGACCCCTTCTATGCTGCCTACGCAACGCCGCCGGTGGTGGCCAAGCTGATCGAGTCCGGCGCGCTGGGCCAGAAGACCGGCGCCGGCTTTTACAAGAAAGTGGGCAAGGATATCCTGCGCCTGGATCCGGCTAAGGGCGACTATGTTGCCGGCGGCGGCAAGGCCGACGAGCTGATCGGCCGCATCCTGAAAGAAAAGGACCCGGTCAAGAAAATGAAGGCGCTGCGCGAATCGAGCAACCCGCAGGGCCAGTTCCTGTGGGCGATCTTCCGCGACGCGTTCCACTACATCGCCGTGCACCTGGAATCTATTGCCGACAATGCGCGCGATATTGATTTCGCCATGCGCTGGGGCTTCGGCTGGAGCGTCGGCCCCTTCGAGACATGGCAGGCGTCCGGCTGGCAGCAGGTTGCCACCTGGGTCAAGGAAGATATCGATGCCGGCCGTGCGTTGAGCGCGGCGCCGCTGCCGGCCTGGGTCTTCGACGGCCGCGAAGGCGTGCATGCGCCGCAGGGGTCGTACGCGCCGAAAAAGAATGCCTACGTGCCGCGCTCCGAGCTGCCGGTCTATCAGCGCCAGGCGTTTCGCGCGCAACTGGTGGGCGACAATGCGCCCAAGGGCGCCACCGGCGGCACCACCGTGTTCGAGGATGATGCGGTACGCATCTGGCACCAGGGCGACGACGTGCTGATCCTGTCCTTCAAGACCAAGATGCATCTCATCAGCCTGGAAGTGGTCGAAGGCATGAAGCGCGCCGTCGCCGAGGCCGAGCAGAATTACAAGGGCCTGGTGATCTGGCATGCCGACGCCGCCGAAGGCGGGCCGTTCTCCGCCGGCGCCGACCTGCAAGCCATGCTGCCGCTGTTCATGTCGGGCGGCGTGAAAGCCATCGAGCCGGAAATTGCGCGCCTGCAGAATGCCCACATGATGCTGAAATACGCCAATGTGCCAGTGGTGGCGGCAGTTGCCGGGCTGGCGCTGGGCGGCGGCTGCGAACTGCTCCTGCACACAGCCAAACGCGTGGCGGCGCTGGAATCCTACATCGGCCTGGTGGAAGTGGGCGTGGGCCTCTTGCCGGGTGGCGGCGGCCTGAAGGAAATTGCCCAGCGCGCTGCAAAGCAGGCCAAGGGTACCGATATCCTGCAGTTCCTGAAGGATACCTACATGCACGCGGCAACCGCGGCGGTCTCCAAGTCGGCGCACGAAGCGCGCCAGCTCGGCTACCTCACGGAAAACGACGTCATTGTCTTCAATCCGTATGAATTGCTGCATGTGGCCAAGGTGGAGGCGCGCGCCATGTACGACGCCGGTTACCGCCCGCCGCTGCGCGCGCCATTCCCCGTCACCGGCCGTTACGGCATGGCCACCATCGCCGCGCAACTGGTCAACATGCGCGACGGCGGCTTCATTTCGGCGCACGACTACAAGATCGGCTCGCTGATCGCGGAAGTGGTTGCCGGCGGCGATATCGAGGCGGGCAGCCTGGTCAGCGAACAATGGCTGCTGGACCTGGAACGCAAATACTTCATGGAACTGCTCAACCATCCCAAGACGCAGGAACGGATCATGGGCATGCTGCAGACCGGCAAGCCGGTGCGAAACTAAGGAGCAAATGATGACCAAACAACTTCAAGAAGTCTATATCGTCGCCGCCACCCGTACCCCCATCGGCAAGGCGCCGCGCGGTATGTTCAGGAATGTGCGTCCGGACGACCTGCTGGTGCATGCCATCCGTTCCGCCGTGGCGCAGGTGCCCAACCTCGACCCGCAATTGATCGAGGATGCCGTGATCGGCTGCGCCTTTCCGGAAGCCGAGCAGGGTTTGAATTTTGCGCGCATGGGCGTGCTGCTGGCAGGATTGCCCAACACGGTGGGCGGCATCACCGTCAACCGCTACTGCGCCTCGGGCCTGTCGGCGATCGCCATTGCTGCCGACCGCATCCGCGTGGGACAGGCCGATGTCATCATCGCCGGCGGCGCCGAATCGATGTCGATGGTGCCGATGATGGGCCACCATCCCTCGATGAATCCGCTGGTGCTGAAGGACGAGAATATCGGCATGGCGTATGGCATGGGCATCACCGCCGAAAAGGTTGCGCAGCAATGGAAAATCTCGCGCGAGGCGCAGGATGCATTTGCCCTGAATTCGCACCAGAAGGCCATCGCTGCGCAGCAAAGCGGCGAATTCCGCGATGAAACCACGGCATTCGAGATCGTCGAAAAATTCCCGAATCTCGCCAGCGGCCAGATCGATGTGAAGACGCGCACCGCCGACCAGGACGAAGGCCCGCGCGCCGACAGCAGCGTGGAAGCGCTGGCAAAGTTGAAGCCCGTGTTTGCCGCCAAGGGCTCCGTCACCGCCGGCAACAGTTCGCAAATGTCCGATGGCGCCGGCGCGCTGCTCCTGGTGAGCGAGAAAATCCTCAAGGAACACAACCTGACGCCGCTGGCAAAATTCAGCTCGTTCGCCATCCGTGGCGTGCCGCCGGAAATCATGGGTATCGGGCCGAAGGAAGCCGTGCCGCTGGCGCTGCGCGCAGCCGGCATCACCCAGGACCAGCTCGACTGGATTGAGTTGAACGAAGCCTTTGCCGCGCAGGCACTGGCCGTCATCGGCGACCTGCAGCTCGACCCGTCCAAGGTCAACCCGCTGGGCGGCGCGATTGCGCTGGGCCATCCGCTGGGCGCCACCGGCGCCATCCGCGCCGCTACCGTGGTGCATGGCTTGCGCCGCCGTAACCTGAAATACGGCATGGTCACCATGTGCGTGGGCACCGGCATGGGTGCGGCTGGCGTGTTCGAACGGGTTTGATGCCATGGAAATTTTAAGCAGCAATGTGGATGGCGTCTTCACCATCCAGTTCAACCGGCCAACCAAGAAGAATGCATTCACGGCTGCGATGTACCAGGCCATGACCGATGCCATGCATGAGGCGGAGCATGATCCGTCCGTGCGCGTCATCCTCTTCACGGGCAATGCGGATGCATTCACGGCAGGCAACGACCTGGAAGACTTTGTGAACGATCCGCCCATGAGCCCGGACGCCGCGGTCTTTCGCTTCATGCAGGCCGTCACCGACGCCCGCAAGCCGCTGGTGGCCGCGGTAGCCGGCAACGCCGTTGGCATCGGTACCACGCTGCTGCTGCATTGCGAACTGGTGTATGCCGCCGACAATGCCAAGTTCGCGCTGCCGTTCGCCAAGCTGGGCCTGTGCCCGGAATTTGCGTCCAGCTTCTTGCTGCCGCAGCTGGCTGGCTACCAGCGCGCCGCCGAGGCGCTGCTGCTGGGTGACGCTTTCGGCGCCGAGGAAGCGTACGACATGGGCCTGGTCAACCGGGTATTTCCAAAGGACGAGTTGCTGGCGTTTGCCCAGGCGCAGGCCGGCAAGCTGGCGGCTTTACCCGCGGCCTCGGTGCGCACTACCAAGCAATTGATGAAGGCGCAGCAGCAGGCGGCAGTCGCAGCGCAAATGGCGGAGGAAATTCGCCATTTTGCCGCCATGCTGCCGGCGCCGGCCGCAAGGGAAGCTGTGGCGGCCTTCCTGGAAAAGAGAAAGCCGGATTTTCGCAATCTTCCGGAGTCCTGATACAGCACCCCCTGCCTGCAGGGGGGACATGGAGGGCACGTGGCCTGGATCATCACCAAGTATTTACTGACCGCAGGCGTCGTGGTCCTCGTGTCCGAACTGGCCAAGCGCAGCGATAAATTGGGCGCTCTGGTCGCGGCCCTGCCGTTGGTAACCATACTTACCCTGGTCTGGCTGCATATCGAGAAACAGCCTCCTGAAAGGATCACCAATCATGCCTGGTACACGTTCTGGTACGTCGTGCCAACGCTGCCGATGTTCCTGGCGTACCCCATGCTGTTCAACCGTTTAGGGTTCTGGCCCGCCTTGTTGGCCAGTATCGTCATCACGGCTATTTGCTTTGCAGTGTTTGCGTTTGTTGTGCGGCACTTCGGCATTGAATTGCTATAGACAAAAATAAGAAGCAATTTCTTTCTGTCTCCCATGTTCATGGGATGGCGTTCATTACAACAATAACTATATGATCTTGCCTAGTAGATATGGTTTGCATTCATCTATACACTATAATTAATTGCAATTGATGCAATCTTCTGGCGACGGTGAGCAGAGTTATGCACCTGCGCACGCCGTGACGTTTTTCCCGTTTAATTAGTACTGTACTTTTGTGCAGTACTACGTTGAAACCCTGATGGATACTGCGTTTTCGTAAGATTGGACGCCCGTGTTAGGTGGCGCGCAGCCAGATTAGGCGGACACCAAGATTCAACAAGATGGAATCGGTGTCAGTTTTTTCATTTTAATTAGTACTGTGCTTTTGCACAGATTGGCGTCAAATGCAGGTGGACAGGGCGTTTCCGCGGGATGGCCGGTCATGTTAGGTGGCAGGCGGCCAGAAAAAGCGGACAACGGTGTCCACCTAATTAAAGTTATGCGTACAAAGAAGGATAGCTCGCTATGAAAATGCTGGTTGACATAGATGTGCCTGACCTTCAAAAGGGAATTGATTTCTATTGCTCAGCATTTGATTTGCGTCTTAAGCGCACACTGGATAGTGATGTGGCGGAGCTGGAAGGCGGATCTTCGATCATCTATCTTTTGCAAAAATCTGAGGGTTCAAAATGTGCAGGGGCTATTCCTGACATTCGGAAATATTCCAGGCATTGGACGCCAGTTCACATTGATTTCGTGGTCGATGATTTAGGCCGAGCTGTTGAACGTGTGATTGATGCCGGAGCCATACTTGAGACTGAATGTATTAGCTGGCGAGGCTCAAAATGCATTACGTTTTCCGATCCATTTGGTAATGGTTTTTGCTTGATTGAGTTTGAGAATGAAACATACAGCGATGAGATCGCATAACTCGTCACTCAACCCGGACACCCAACATAAAGCTGCCGCTCCGCGGCCCATGTTGGGTGCCGGTTAGTTCGGCGTTAAAACTATGAAAGCCAGCTTTGCCGACTTGCTGAAGAAGATTCCTGGGCCAGCGTCCGAGAAATGGCCGGGCGGCGAGCGATTTGTTCAGGCGCTTTCGCATGGCTCAATGACAGTTGAGTTGTATGCTCCAGCCGGCCACGATCCTCAAGCGCCACACGACCAAGATGAGCTGTACTTTGTGGTAGCGGGAAATTCGGAATTTGTACTCGAAGATAATCGGACGCATCTTGCCACCGGTGACTGTGTATTTGTTCCAGCTGGCGCAGTACATAGGTTTGAGAGTTTCAGCAGTGATTTTTCAACTTGGGCAGTTTTCTGGGGACCAAATGGTGGCGAATAAAAGTTTTAACTCGTCACTCAACCCGGACGCCGCTATGCGGCGCCTGTTAGTTCGGCGTTAAATGGACAGGAAGGTTCTGGATTGAATTTTGCCGCAAGAATTGGATATCGTTTTGTTCTTGTTTCGTGTTGCCTATTTCTGGCAAGCGAACATGGCATTGCTGTGGCCAAGGAAGTAATTAAATGCCCTAGCGTAATCGAGGGTAATCAAAGTCTGGCCATGTACAAAGATTGGGGTTTTTATGACAACGGTCCTGGGAAGCTCTCCAGGGCGTGGATTATGAGGCTGGATGACCATTATGAAGAAACTCCAGACCCAGTAAAGACTACACAATCGAACACCGCCGAGAAACGAACGACAACCGAATTTTTCCGGGTAACTTCGTTGGTCGGCGAGCGATGGAGGCTGTATTGCGAGTATGGTGGGAAAGTAACGGAGAATACGCTGATACGGAGGAAGCTTCCGAGATTATTTGCCACGTGTGAGATTGAAGAGCATCTGACCAACTTAGGCAAGGAAATCGAAGCGCACTGTAAATAAAAATGTTGAAAATCTTTATTCACTGCTGTTCATTTAACTCGTTCCTGAACCAGGACGCACAACAACAAGCTGCCGCTTCGCGGCTCATGTTGTGCGCCTGTTAGCGCGGCGTTAGGCGTCTCCGTGACCAAAACAATCACCACTGTTTGCTTTGCGGTTCTTGTAACAATCCCCGCTTCTGCATGTCGAGCGGATGATCGGCTTCCGTCAGAAGCCCTCCGTTCTGTTAAGAAAATTTGTCCCGAAGTGCTGCGACATCCAATGGTAGTCGCAATAGGTAATCTCAGCGGAAAAGGGTTCCAAGACGTCGCGGCTATTGTCAATTGCAAATCCACAGAATACGGGGAACGACAAGACGAGGAACTCATCGTCCTTTATGGGCAACAAGGCGGCTCCTACAAAATCGCTTATCGGTCCGAAGTATGGCCTTGGAACGGGCGAAGCGAGAAGGAACTTGAAATCAAGAACAAGATTCTCGCCTTTTCTGAGCATTGCGCCTACAACTGTAATCCCGAAAGTTGGGCATCCTCTTACAAGTTCAAAATGCGCAATAACGACCTAATCCTGGCCGGTGAGGACCATTCAAGTACATTTATGTCTGGAAAGAAATTTGAATTGGAGGAAACAAGTGGAAATAGCGTCAATTACTTGACCCAGAAGGTGATCTACTGGAAGAAGACAAGGAGGCAGGGGTACTCCGAGAAGAGACATGCGTTCAAGCTCAAAGCCCCTCTCTCGCTATCCAATTTCAATCTCGAAACATGCATAATTAATGGCTTTTGCATGCCGACATCGGTTTCAATGCCTAGGCCATAATGAAGCCGCCGTCTAACCCATCATTCAACCGGACCGCAGAAAGCGGTCTTTCTCGCTAAGATGCGAACACTCCTTCGAACCATCTTTCTCCTGGTGTTTATGCAGTGTCAACATGCATTTTCTGCAGATAAAACTTTGCCGACAGCCCCAGTGAATCCGGAGTGCTATCGCGTTATTTCTGCAAAGGTAGGCAACGCGGATCTTCAATCAATGTGTTTAAACGACATATACCCCTCCAGGCCGATGATCGTCATTTCTCGACTTCATCGGGGTGGTGTAGGAATCGAGACACTTGCACGGTTCCCGTTTGAGACGGAATGTAACTGGACGCCAGACATGGCTCAACTTGTCTGCAATTTGGCAGGCTGGTCGCCCTTGGCAGGAGCTTCCTTCGAGAAAACTCCTGCAAAAGGATGTGTGTCCACCTACTCTTGTAAGAGTGGTTGCGACGGTCGACACACTCCAAAAGAAATTGTGCTCACCGATCTCGCGTGTCAGGATCCTCCCAGAACCAAGCCAAACGGCAGCACCACGTCATCCTGCGTTAAGTCTGAACGGCATAAAAATTTGACGGTATGCAAACTTGATCCAGTTAAGCCTTGATCGTCACACAATATTGACTTCACTTCCGGAGAAATGAAGCGATGGCAAATCAAAAACTGACGCCTAACTCGTTGCTTAACCAGGACAAGCAACATAGAGCTTGCCGCTTCGCGGCGCATGTTGCCTGCCTGTTAGCGCAGCGTTAGGCATCACGAGGTGCATCTGCGTCAAATTTCAGAAACGTAAGGAGTTCACATGAAGTCATATGCTGGTGGTTGTCTTTGTGGCGAAATTCGCTACCAGATCACAGCTGATGCAGGTCCGTCCAGGGTCTGTTGGTGCAGGGACTGTCAGCGGATCTCATCCAATGGGACCGTCAACGTGATCTTTCCAAGCAACGCGATCAAGATTTCCGGAGTACCAAGCAGGCACGAAAAGACCGCCGACAGCGGAAACACGGTAACCCGTCGCTTCTGCTCCAAGTGCGGTAGCCAGCTGTTCTCTGATTCGAGCGGTCGCCCCGGCCTTACGGTTGTACGAGTGGGCACGCTGGATGAACCGTCAACCATCAAACCAAGCACGAACATTTGGGTTTCAAGCGCGCCAAGTTGGGCTTGCGTTGATCAGTCGCTCGAGCAATTCAAAGGCCCGCCCGCTTCGGCGTCAACGGCAAAGACGTGATGCCTAACCCTTCCACCGAGAGGACGTCACAAGGGCTGCGCCCTTGCACCGCCTCTCATGTCAAACGTTATACATCCTGAATCAGTGCAGACTATGGAAATTAGAAAACTAAAAGAAACTGAGCTGAGTGAGCTTCTTGCCTTGTTAGAAGCAAAGGCAGAATTCGATGGCTGCCCGGAGTCCTTACGCGCAACCGAAGAAAACTTGCGGGACGCATTGTTCTCTGATCGACCAATGGCGCATGCGCTGGTGGCCGTAATCAATGGCACCTTGGTCGGTATGGCAACGTATTTCTCCATCTTTTCCACATTCATCGTCAAGCCCGGCCTTTGGCTCGACGATTTGTATGTGTATGAGGCATACCGAGGGCAGGGCATCGGGAAGGCATTGATGGAGCATCTGTGCAAAATTGCAGATGAAAACGCATGCGGCCGCGTAGATTGGTTAGTCTCGATGCATAACGAAAGCGGACAGAAGTTCTACGAGAGTATCGGAGCGACGATCTCTGACAAGGCAAGACTTGTTCGGCTCTCTGAATTGGAAATTAAACAGTTGGCGGCGGCAGATGTATAACTCATCACTCAACCCGGACACACAACATAAAGCTGCCGCTTCGCGGCCAATGTTGTGGGTCGGTTAGCTCGGCGATGCATTCAATGATCATCGATCATAAGGACGTACCTGAAGTATGAAATGCGAGAAACAGAATAACCCATTGCATGGAGTCACTCTTGAGAGTGTCGTCGTGAGACTGGTTGATCACTACGGCTGGGATGAGCTTGCTAATAGAATTAGTATCAATTGTTTTAAAAATGATCCGTCTGTGAAATCCAGCCTGAAATTTCTTCGGAAAACTCCTTGGGCTAGAGAGCAAGTGGAGAACCTGTACCTCTCTTCATTTGCAGTACGAAGCGAGCCAAAAAATGCATAGCCAGGCGTTATGAATAAAGGAGAAATGATGTCCGGTGAAGTAACGGGCGGTGTTCGAGTAATCCTTCGGCTTGAAGGGTTGGTGGTTCTTGCTGCGGTCTTACTTGCTTATTCCAAGTTTGGAAATGGTTGGGAAGTCTTTGCAATTTTCTTCTTGCTACCTGACCTTTCGTTTTTAGGCTATCTGATGGGGCCAAGAGTAGGTGCAGCCGCCTATAATTTTGCGCACTCGTATATCGGTGCAGTTGCGTGTCTAACCGGCGGCTTATTGCTTTCCTTGCCACTGTTACTAACTGCCGGCTTGATTTGGTGTGCCCATATTGGATTTGATCGCGTGCTTGGCTATGGCCTCAAATATCAAACAGGATTTGGTTTTACGCATTTCGGGCGGATTGGTCGACATGCGTAATTCATTGTTCAACCCAGACAAACGCCAAAGAAAAGGCCGCTTCGCGGCCCATGGCGCATGCTGGCCAACGTGGCGTTGAGTGGAAAAAGAAAAATTATGAGCGTTATTCTCTCGTTAAAGGTCGCGTTAGTTCCGTTACTTATTGGAGGAGTTACACTGGCTGGCCGGCGTTGGGGGCCTAGTGTCGCGGGTTGGCTGTCCGCCTTCCCAATCGTGTCAGCGCCCATTCTGTTTTTCATTGCTCTTGAACAGGGCACGCCATTTGCAGCGCACGCTTCGGTAGCAACGCTATCTGCGGTGCTTGCCATTCTCGTTTTTGGGGTAAGTTACGCTTGGGCTGCCCTTCGGTATTCGTGGATCGTCAGCGCTCTGTTTAGCTTTACCTGCTACTTCTTGACTGTCGTGACGCTATTTGCATGGGCACCGTCGTTGATGGCAGCGGGAGTCAGCGTGTTTCTGGCGCTAGCGGTAGCCCCTACGGTCTATCCCAATCCTCCAGCGTCAGCGGTCGCTCCGGCATCAGGAGCACGCAGCGATATATTGTGGCGTATGGTCGCCGGCGCAGCTCTTGTGATGCTTGTCACCCACTTTTCGTCCCGCCTAGGAGCGCGATTGAGTGGGTTGCTTGCCATGTTTCCGGTCATTGCGTCGGTGTTAACTGTTTTCTCCCATATACGCAACGGTACGGACTTTACGATTAAGCAGCTTCGCAGCATGGTGCTTGGGTACTATGCGTTTGCCAGTTTCTGCTTGGTGTTGGCCTTGGCATTACCTTATATGAATATTGGGCTCGCATTCGCGCTGTCGCTAGCTGCTGCGGTGGTCGTTCAGGGCACTTCACGCATCTACCTAAACACCCAACCAGCGGTTCAAGTCGACGGCCCCGCCTCCGGCGAGACCGCGGTTTAATCTAGACGTTGGGCCTTTCGCTGTTCAACTCGTACGCTTCCAGGATTTTAAAATCAATGGAAAACAATTACATGAAAACGTTCTTCTCTGCTATTGCTGCCGTTGTTATTGGTTCAGCAGTAAACGTCCCATCGGCTTTAGCTGGCACAGCCACAGACGCCCTAAGTACATGCTTGGCCGATAACACAACGGGCAAGGATCGCAAAGAGATGGCGCGTTGGATCTTCGTGGGGATGGCGACTCATCCAGAAATCAAGACATTATCGAACGTAACTCAGGCAAAACGGGAGGAACTCGATAAGAGCATGGCAGCATTGATTACGAGACTAATGACAGAAAACTGTCTAGTACAGGCGCGATCGGCGATGGAGAAAGATGGAGGTGAGGCATTTAAAGTTGCGTTTGGCGTTGTTGGCAAGTTGGCAATGCAAGAGTTGATGTCTAACCCAAATGTAAATGCCTCATTTTCCGACTTCGCAAAATACATGGATCAAAAGAAATTCAATTCTGTATTCTCAAATAAATGAGGCCCAACCTATCATTCCACTGGACCTTGCGCAAAAAACCGCAGAAGGCCGATGAATTCAAACGATATATGGATTAGCGATGGAAGAAGTGCGATTCCGATATAGATGTCCTGCCTGCGATAAGGGAATTCTAAATCGCAAGATAGATCGCTGTTTGTATTGTGGCGCGACGCTTCCGCCTGAGCTTCTTTTATCAAAAGAAATAGTGGCTGAGCTAGATCGGCAGCAGCAAGATTTAGAAGAAAAAAGAAATCGCGAGAAGTCTCCAAAAATCGATGAAAGCTCGGATTCTGGATTCGGCTTGGGTGACATCATTGAAATTGCAAGCGACATTGGTGGCCTTTTTGATTGATCCATCGATGCTGAACCAGGACGAGCAACATGCATCTTGCCGCTTTCCGGCCTCAAGGGTTTCGGAGCAAACGCGCGCTACTATGCGGCCAAGGTACTGGAGCCGGACGGATGCAGCCTTGAATTCGTCTGCAAGAGCTGGCAGCAGTAAGTCCACGTGCCAGTGAGTTTGCAGTTTCGCGGCGTGGGATGCAGGCCTGTCAGGCTCCGGGATAGATTTCACTTATTTCAATATGCGATATCAGGGAAAAATCACTACATGGAAGGATGGCCAGGGATTTGGGTTCATCAGTCCAAATGGCGGCGGACCTCCAGTTTTCGTCCATATCAAAAAATTTACAAACAGTATGCGCCGCCCTGTTGTAGGCGAGATCGTTACCTATGAGGTAACACGGAATGAAAAGGGACAGCCGCGCGCTGAACATGTTGCGTTTAATGATGATCGTGTTCGCCTCCATAAGGCAAAAAGTAATGAAACGCCGCCGCTATCCATTGCTGCCCTGTTTCTTGCTTTTGTTGCAGCCTCTGCACTACTAGGAAAACTGCCAGTCTTCCTCCTGGGGCTGTATTTTGTTGCGAGTGCCGCCACCTACGCCGCTTACTGGGCGGATAAATCTGCGGCCAAATCTGGCCAATGGAGAATCAGGGAAAGCACACTGCATCTAGTCGGCCTGGTCGGCGGTTGGCCAGGTGCATTAATTGCACAGCGTATTTTTCGGCACAAATCGAGAAAGCTATCTTTTCAGATCGTCTTTTGGATATGCGTTTTCCTTAACTGCGGCACACTCGGTTGGCTATTCTCGTCGTCTGGCGCCCGGGCCTTCCATGCATTTTTGGGGGCTTTGTGAAGCTCACTATTCCCATATTTCGAAGTGTATTTGCCTGTCAGTGCAGCGTTAAGGCTATCAAATGGAACCATCGCTCCTTGGAACGAAATACGACAAGATTGCCCAGTGGTGGCATGAGCGCCATGTCAATTCCTCGTATGGCGTCACGCAGTTTGAAAGGGCCTTGCGATTTACTTCCCGGGAAGGCAAGGCATTAGACGTAGGGTGTGGCGCAGGAGGACGATTTGTCCGCATTTTGCAAAGCCATGACTTTGCTGTCACCGGCCTTGACGTCTCGAAGGAGATGATCCGTTTGGCCAGGATGAATCACCCAGAGCACACTTTCTTGCATCAGGATATTTGCACGTGGGAGACCGATGAAAAATTCAACTTTATCCTTGCCTGGGACAGTATTTTTCATTTGCCGTTTGAAATGCAGCAGCCTGTTGTTTCCAAGTTATGCAGTCTATTGGCTACCGGAGGAATCCTGATGTATAGCTTTGGTGACGCGCATGGTGAACATACGGATCATTGGCACAACGATACTTTTTATTATAGTTCGATAGGAATATCCGAAAATCTACAGCTGCTGATGCGCAATGGATTAAAGATCTTGCACCTTGAGCTAGACCAGTATCCAGAAAATCATGTCTATACAATTGCTGCCAAGCCTTAACGCGTCACACACCCAGAGTCGCAACAGTTGCCTTGCTGCGAACCTTTTCGGCTCATTTTTTTCCGTGCCGCTTGTTCTTTTCCAGAATCGCAAACAGGATCAGCGCATAAGACACTAGCCTGATCAGATAAAAGGCAGGTGTTTCCTCATTTTGAGTGACTGACATGCCTAGCACGATCCGGTTCACCGCCTCCAGCGCAAATGAAATTGCAAAGTACAGGAAAAATTTATCGCGCGTGCTTTTCCAGAAACGAAGAAAAAACAGGCTGACAGTCAGGGACACCATGATAATGGCGCCGGTTAATATCGCATTCAGTTGCATCACTCTTCCACCCAGATCAGTCCAAATAGCAGCGGGAGCAGCGCGACCAGGGCCACTGCCAGGCGCCCAGTGGATAAATCGACTTCAGGCCCGGTCAGGAGACGATCGATCACGAGCATGACATTGTTAATAAAGAGCCCGCAAAAGCACAAACCGCTCCAGAGCAACAAGCGCAGGCGACTGCGCAAGTAACTGCGCAGGATCAGGCACGCGCAGGCGAACGCAGTCAGCGCACAAAGCATGTAGATAATCGAAGCTGCCATCAGGGATCCTTTTTCCACAGGAACGCATCAGCAAACTGTTGCGCCTTCCTGTTTGTCTTTGAATGAATGAGATTGGTCACTTCGATCAAATTCTCGGCGTACACCCTCGCGAGAAGATCGATTGTCTGCGCAAGTTCGTCTGACTGCGGATGGTATCGAAAGAGTGGCGCCTGGTGATCGGTGACTTCTACTACCCCCTTGCTGCACAGCTCGTCGAGGAGCGACTGCGCGACGCTGTCCGAGAGATATAAGCGCTGCGCGGCCCGCTTTGCATCCCACGGATAGTCCGCCTCGCTGCGCAAGAGCAGCATGGCTTCGAGATAGGGCACGGAAGGAATCCCAAGCATAATGAACCGGACAAGGTCATTCGGGATGGTCGTCTGGGCCATTGAACGCTGCATGTCACTCTGAGGTCATCAAGCTGCAGAGGTGGAGAGGCACTGGTTGAACGCATTGTTTAGCGCGTCCAGGCTCACAGGCTTTACCAGGTGCATATCGAAGCCGGCTTCAATTGCCTTGACCTTGTCATCTGCAAGGCCATATCCAGTCAATGCGATGAGCTTGAGGGCGCACGTTTTTGGCATGGCACGAAGTTTCTGCGCCACTTCGTAGCCATTCATGTCAGGCATGCCGATATCGATCAGGACAATGTCGGGCAATTCAGCTGCAGCAATTTCAATGCCGCACGCCCCATTGGCTGCTGTCAGCGTTCGATGCCCGAGCGTGGATAACATCGCTGCCATGATGGATCGGGCATCGTCGTTATCTTCTATCAGGAGGATGGAATATGTTGCGGCAGGGGAGTTTGGGCGGAGCGTTGCCAGATTGCTCGTTACCTCTTCACTCCTTGGCAGCCGAATGGTAAACCTGCTGCCGGTGCCGCTTCCCTGACTGTCTGCGGTTACGTCGCCGTCATGCAGAAGCACGAGTTGACGGACCAGGGATAGGCCGATGCCCAGGCCACCCTGCGGGCGGTCAAGTGACCGCTCGCCTTGGCTAAAAATATCGAATATCCGGGTGAGCAGGTCAGGCGACATGCCGATTCCGGAGTCACTGACCGAGAGCATGGCTTCGTCGCCGGCTGCCCTCAGTTCGACATGGATTTCTCCGCCGTTCGGCGTGTATTTCAGTGCGTTATCCAGGAGATTGGTTACGACTTGTTCGATGCGCGTTGCATCGGCTTCGATATGGACTTCGTCGGCAACCACTGTCAACGTATGGTGCCGGGTGCGCCCGGCAATTGTCAGTGTTTCGATGCACCTGTGAACTATTTGCGCAAAATTTGTTGGGCGCCTGGTCAGCGATATCTTGCCTAACATGACCCGGCTTAAATCCAGCAAGTCGTCAACAATGCTTGTGAGTTGCGTACTTTGGCGGCGAATGATTTCCTTTGCAGCGATCGTCTGCTGCTGCCCGATCCCGTCGAGGCTGAGAAGTATTGCCGCGCCATTGATGGCGCTGAGCGGGTTGCGCAACTCGTGACCCAGCATTGCCAAAAACTCTTCGGTGGTCTTGTTTTTGTGCTCAGCGGTCTTGCGTTTATCTATTTCAGCTTCAAGCAGCGCATTGATGGTGGTGAGTTCTTGCGTACGCTTGTCTAAAATGCTGGCCTGGCTTTTGAGTTCGAGTTTTTTCCTGGCCAGGCCAACAAACACCGATAGCTTCGCCTTCAGGATCTGTGGGATGATCGGCGTGAACAGGTAATCGACGGCGCCCTGCTCGTAGCCCCTTAACCGGTTCATCTCATCGGCCAGATAGGCGGTCAAAAAGATGATGGGGGTCGAAGCTGAAGCCTTCCGGGAATGAATTGCCTCGGCAGTTTCAAAGCCGTTCATGCCGGGCATATTGACATCCAGGAGAATGACGGCGAAATCATGCAGCAAGACTTGCTTCAACGCTTCGGCGCCCGAACGTGCCGAAATGACCTTGAAAGCGAGTTCTTCCTGCCATTGCGACAGCAAGGCAACCAAGCCTAACAGACTGCCCGGGTCATCATTGACGACGAGAACAGTTGGGACGTGTTCTAAATAATCGTGATTCGTCACAGCGTATTTTGGAAAAAGCGTTTCTCGTCCTGCTCCATAATTTTTTAAGTCTGGAACGAAAAGCACAGGGTAAAAAGAGGGTGGCTGCAAAAATTTACTTTGACCTTCCAATATGCTGCATTCTCACCTTTTGGCCAGTGCATTAATAACATAAAGAAACTACCTTGCGATATATCAATGTATGTTGATCAAATGCAATTAAGTTCTTGCAAGCCTGTATAGAGCGGTAAAGAATTCCCTAGTTCACTTCCCTCCCTGATTATTTCCATGAATACATTGACCGATGTTCAGCAAACCATTGATTCCAAAAAATTACTTGCCGCCTTGATGGCATTGAAAAAAGGGGATTTTTCGGTTCGCATGCCATCGGATTTAACGGGCCTGGATGGAAAGATTGCGGATACGCTTAATGAAATCATGGAAAACAGCGAGGCAATGGCCCTGGGCATTGTCAGCGTCAGCAAGGTCGTCGGCCGCGATGGCAAGCTGTCCCAGCGTTGCCCCGCGCCTCAGGTGGGAGGACGATGGGCGACGATTGTCAATTCGGTCAATACGCTGATCGACGACCTGGTCCGGCCGACGACCGAAATGGCGCGCGTGATTGGCGCGGTCGCCAAAGGCGACCTGTCGCAGACCATGATGCTGGATGTCGACGGGCGTCCGCTCAAGGGCCAGTTCCTGCGTTCCGCAACGACCGCCAATACGATGGTTGCACAGCTGTCCTCCTTCGCCTCCGAAGTAACGCGCGTGGCGCGCGAAGTTGGTACCGAAGGCAAGCTCGGCGGCCAGGCCAACGTGCCGGGCGTGGCCGGCACCTGGAAAGACTTGACCGACTCGGTCAACTCCATGGCCGGCAACCTGACTTCCCAGGTGCGCAACATCGCCGACGTGACGACCGCGGTGGCAAACGGCGACTTGTCCAAGAAGATCACGGTGGACGTGCGCGGCGAGATCCTGCAGCTGAAAGACACCATCAATACCATGGTGGACCAGTTGCGTTCCTTTGCTTCAGAGGTGACCCGCGTGGCGCGTGAAGTGGGCACCGAAGGGCGCCTGGGCGGCCAGGCCTTCGTGCCGGGCGCATCCGGGACCTGGAAGGATTTGACCGATTCGGTGAACTTCATGGCATCGAACCTGACGGACCAGGTGCGAAACATCGCCGATGTGACGACGGCGGTGGCGAATGGCGACTTGTCCAAGAAGATCACGGTGGACGTAAAGGGCGAGATTCTGGAATTGAAAGACACCATCAACGTGATGGTGGACCAGCTGTCTTCCTTCGCCTCGGAGGTGACCCGTGTGGCTCGTGAGGTCGGTACCGAGGGTAAGCTCGGCGGCCAGGCAGAAGTTACCGGCGTGGCCGGTACATGGAAAGACTTGACGGATTCGGTCAACTCCATGGCGGGTAACCTGACCGGGCAGGTGCGTAACATCGCGGAGGTGACGACGGCGGTGGCGAATGGCGACTTGTCCAAGAAAATCACGGTGGATGTGAAAGGCGAGATTCTGGAATTGAAGGACACCATCAACGTGATGGTGGACCAGCTGTCTTCCTTCGCTTCTGAAGTGACCCGTGTGGCGCGTGAAGTGGGCACCGAGGGCAAGCTCGGTGGCCAGGCGCAGGTGAAGGGTGTCGGCGGCACCTGGAAAGACTTGACCGACAACGTCAACTTCATGGCGTCAAATCTGACCGGGCAGGTGCGTAACATCGCGGAGGTGACGACGGCGGTGGCAAACGGCGACTTGTCGAAGAAAATCACTGCCGACGTGAAGGGCGAGATTCTGGAATTGAAAAACACCATCAACGTGATGGTGGACCAATTGTCCTCGTTCGCATCCGAGGTGACGCGCGTGGCGCGTGAAGTTGGCACCGAAGGCCGCCTGGGCGGCCAGGCGAATGTGCCGGGCGTGGCGGGCACCTGGAAAGATCTCACCGATAACGTCAATTCCATGGCGGGCAACCTGACCGGGCAGGTGCGCAATATTGCGGAAGTGACGACCGCCGTGGCGAACGGCGACTTGTCCAAGAAAATCACGGTGGACGTGCGCGGCGAGATCCTGCAGCTCAAAAACACGATTAACGTGATGGTGGACCAGCTGTCTTCCTTTGCCTCGGAGGTGACGCGTGTGGCGCGTGAAGTGGGTACCGAAGGCAAGCTCGGCGGCCAGGCGGAGGTCACCGGCGTGGCCGGGACCTGGAAGGACCTGACCGACTCGGTCAACTCCATGGCCGGTAACCTGACCGGCCAGGTGCGCAACATTGCCGAAGTGACGACCGCGGTGGCGAATGGCGACCTGTCCAAGAAAATCACGGCAGATGCGAAAGGCGAAATCCTGGAATTGAAGAACACCATCAACGTGATGGTGGACCAGCTGTCTTCCTTCGCCTCCGAAGTCACGCGCGTGGCGCGTGAAGTGGGTACCGAGGGCAAGCTCGGCGGCCAGGCGCAGGTGAAGGGTGTCGGCGGCACCTGGAAAGACTTGACCGAAAACGTCAACTCCATGGCGGGTAACCTGACCGGGCAGGTGCGTAACATTGCGGAAGTGACCACCGCCGTGGCGAACGGCGACTTGTCCAAGAAAATTACCGCCGATGCCAAGGGTGAAATTCTTGAGCTCAAGGATACGATTAACGTGATGGTGGACCAGTTGCGTTCCTTCGCTTCCGAAGTAACGCGGGTGGCGCGCGAAGTGGGTACCGAAGGCAAGCTGGGCGGCCAGGCCAACGTGCCGGGCGTGGCCGGCACCTGGAAAGACTTGACCGACTCGGTCAACTCCATGGCCGGCAACCTGACCTCGCAGGTGCGTAACATCGCCGACGTGACCACGGCGGTGGCAAACGGCGACTTGTCCAAGAAGATCACGGTGGACGTGCGCGGCGAGATCCTGCAGCTGAAAGACACCATCAATACCATGGTGGACCAGTTGCGTTCCTTTGCCTCGGAGGTGACCCGCGTGGCGCGTGAGGTCGGTACCGAAGGGCGCCTGGGCGGCCAGGCCTTCGTGCCGGGCGCATCCGGGACCTGGAAGGATTTGACCGATTCGGTGAACTTCATGGCATCGAACCTGACGGATCAGGTGCGTAACATTGCGGAAGTGACCACCGCCGTGGCAAACGGCGACTTGTCCAAGAAGATCACGGTGGACGTGAAGGGTGAGATTCTCGAATTGAAGGACACCATCAACGTGATGGTGGACCAGCTGTCTTCCTTCGCCTCCGAAGTGACCCGCGTGGCGCGCGAGGTGGGTACCGAGGGCAAGCTCGGCGGCCAGGCGCAGGTGAAGGGTGTCGGCGGCACCTGGAAAGACTTGACCGAAAACGTCAACTTCATGGCGGCCAACCTGACCCAGCAAGTGCGTGGTATCGCGGGCGTGGTGACCGCGGTGGCCAACGGCGACTTGAAAAAGAAGCTGACCGTGGCAGCGCAAGGTGAGATTGCCTCGCTGGCAAACACCATCAACGAGATGACCGATACCCTGGCGGTGTTTGCCGACCAGGTGACGACTGTTGCGCGCGAAGTCGGTGTGGAAGGCAAGCTGGGCGGACAGGCCAGCGTGCCCGGTGCTTCCGGAACCTGGAAGGCGCTGACGGAAAACGTCAACCAGCTTGCGGCGAACCTGAGTACGCAGGTGCGCGCCATTGCCGAGGTGGCCACAGCGGTGACGCGCGGCGACTTGTCCCGCTCAATTCAGGTGGAAGCAAGCGGCGAGGTGTCCGATCTCAAGGACAACATCAATGAGATGATCCGTAATCTGAAGGAAACCACCCAGAAAAACGCCGAGCAGGACTGGCTCAAGACCAACCTGGCGCGGTTTACCCAGCTGCTGCAAGGCCAGCGCGATCTGGAAGCGGTCAGCAAGCTGATTCTCTCGGAACTGGCGCCGCTGGTATCGGCGCATCATGGCGTGTTTTACATGATGGATTCCCAGACCCAGACCGAACGCTTGAACATGATCGCCAGTTATGGCTACCGTTCGAGCAAAAAGGTGCCGACCTCGTTCAGTCCCGGCGAAGGCCTGGTAGGACAATGTGCGGTGGAAAAAAGCCGGGTGTGGCTGACCAATGTGCCGCGCGATTACATCGCCGTGTCGTCCGGCCTGGGCGCGGCGCCGCCGACAAATATCGTCGTGTTGCCGATCCTGTTCGAGCAGGAAGTCAAGGCCGTGATCGAAATCGCCTCGCTGGACCGCTTTACGGCGACCCATATCGGCTTCCTTGATCAGTTGATGGAATCGATTGGCGTGGTGCTCAACACAATCGAAACCAATAGCCGTACAGAAAGTTTGCTGGCCCAGTCCCAGCGTCTTGCGCAAGAGCTGCAGCAGACGAACCAGGAACTGGCGGAAAAAGCGCGCTTGCTGTATGAGCAGAACAGCGAAGTCGAACGCAAAAACCATGAGGTGGAACAGGCCAAGTTCGCTCTTGAAGAAAAAGCCTCCCAGCTGGCCCTGTCGTCGAAATACAAATCCGAGTTCCTGGCCAATATGTCGCATGAGCTGCGAACACCACTGAACAGCTTGCTGCTGCTGGCGCAGCAGCTGGGTGAAAACCCGTCCGGAAATCTGTTGCCTGCCCAGGTCGAATATGCACGGACGATCTATGGATCAGGCAGTGACCTGCTGACGCTCATCAACGACATTCTCGACCTGTCGAAGATTGAATCCGGCACGGTGACCATCGAAGTCAGTGAATACAGGTTCACTGTCCTGACCAATTATATCGAGCGGACATTCCGCCATATGGCGGAAGCCAAGCATGTCAATTTCAACATCAGCCGCGGCGCCACGCTGCCGCCGGCATTGGTCACCGACACCACGCGCTTGCAGCAGATCCTGAAAAACCTGCTGTCCAATGCCTTCAAATTCACGCCGCATGGGGAAGTGCGCTTAAGCATCAGTGTGGCCGAAACAGGCTGGAGTGCCGACCATCCCAATCTGCGCGCTGCCGATGCCGTTATTGCCTTCTCGGTCATTGATACCGGCATTGGCATACCCTCCGAGAAGCTGCAGCTGATCTTTGAAGCATTCCAGCAGGCGGATGGCAGCACGGCCCGCAAATATGGCGGCACTGGCCTGGGGCTTTCCATCAGTCGCGAACTGGCACGCTTGCTTGGCGGCGAACTTCGGGTAACGAGCTCGGTCGGTGTCGGCAGCGCCTTTACGCTGTATCTGCCTTATAACAAGGCAGGGCTCGCCAAATACAACGCATCCAGTCATCCGCAAGGCATCGTGGCGCCATCGAGCGCCTTTCACCTGAATGATGCGCCTGTCGCAGCGCTTGCGTCGCCGTCCAGGCATGCAGGCATGGATGGCGAGGAAGTGCAGGCCACGGCTGCAGTCACCGTGCTGGTGGAACATGAATCGAGTTCCGATGACCGCAATGTCGTCGCGCCTGGCGACCCTGCCATCCTGATCATTGAAGATGATGAAACGTTCTCGAGCGTTTTACTGGACCTCGCGCGAAAAAAGAACTTCAAGGCCATCGTAACCTCCAGCGGCGATTCAGCATTGACTCTGGCGCGCGACTACATGCCGACGGCGATTTTCCTGGATATCGATTTGCCGGATATTGACGGCTTTACCGTACTTGATCGTCTCAAGCGACACCCAAGCACGCGCCATATCCCGATACATATCCTGTCGAGCACCCATGAAAGAGAGCGTGGCCTGCGCCAGGGGGCGATTTCCTATCTTACCAAGCCGGTATCGTTCGAGCGGCTGGACGAAGAATTTACGCGCGTGCAGCAATTTCTTGTCCGCGGAAAACGGACTCTTTTAATCGTGGAAGATGATGAGGCCCAACGTAACCAGGTCATTTCTCTGCTTGGCGACAACGATATTGTCATCACGGCGGTAAATAGCGGAAAGGCAGCGCTGGGCGCGCTCAACGCGTCCCGATTCGACTGCATGGTGCTGGACTTGACGCTGCCGGACATCGACGGATTTGAACTGCTGAATAGCATCGGCAAAGATGTCAAACTGCGCGATTTGCCTGTCATCGTCTACACGGCAAAAGACCTCAGTCGCTCCGAGATCGTCAATCTGTCCGCCGCGGCCAGGACCATCGTGATCAAGGATGCGCGTTCTCCGGAACGCCTGGTCCACGAGACTGCGCTGTTCCTGCATCGCTCCCCGTCGAGCCTGCCCGAAATACAGCGGCAAATGATTGAAGAAATCGACATTGCCGATAGCGGTCTCGCCGGGCGCAAGGTATTGATCGTCGATGACGACTTGCGCAACATCTTTGCTTTGACGACGGTCCTTGAGCGGCATGACATGTCGGTCGCCTTTGCGGAAAACGGCAAGGATGGCATCGAGATGCTGGAAAAGGATCCATCGATCGAGATTGTCCTGATGGACATCATGATGCCGGAAATGGACGGATATGACACGATGCGCGCCATACGCAAAATAGAACGCTTCAAGTCGCTGCCGATCATTACCCTGACAGCCAAAGCGATGAAGGGCGACCGCGACAAGTGCCTGGCCGCGGGCGCGTCGGACTATATTACGAAGCCGGTCGATGTGTCCCAGCTACTGTCCCTCATGCGCGTATGGCTGCATCGATAGGCGCTGCTGTGAACGACGCCGGCCTGACCGTTGAAGATGTCGAGATTGACTTGCTTCTCGATGGGATTTGCCGGCGTTATGGAGAAGACTTCCGTGCGTATGAGCAGCGTTTGCTGCGGCAAAAGGCGCTCGATTTCATGCAGGCACGCGGTCTTGAAACGATCTCGGCGCTGCAAAATCTGGTGTTGCATGACCCGATAGCTGCGTCCGGTCTGTGCCAGGCATTCGTCATGCAGCAATCCGCGCTTTTCGATGATGCCGCCGAATTCAAAGTCCTGCGTGACATGATCGGGGCGCTCCTGGGAAGTTACGTGGCACCCAAGATATGGATTGCCGAATGCCTTTGCGCGGAGGAAGTCTTTAGCTTTGCCATCCTGCTGATGGAAGAAGGGCATTACGACAAGAGCCTGATCTTTGCCACGTGTTCGAACGAAGCAGTTCTCCAGGAAATCAAGAAGGGGACGTTTTCGCCGGATCGGATTGCCGCATATGAAGCGAATTACCGGCAAAGCGGTGGCCGCCGTTCCCTTGCCGAATATTTTGAAATCCGTGATGGCCGCGCCGTGTTCCTGGAATCGCTGCAGTCTCGCATTATCTGGGCCCAATACAATCTTTGTACAGATAGTTCGTTCAACGAGTTCCAGCTCATCTCCTGCAGAAAAAGCTATGCAGAGTTTGGCAAGTCAGTACAACGCCGCATGCTTGGCTTGTTTCATGACAGTTTGTCCCGCTTCGGCATACTCAATCTCGCCGCCAGCATCGAACTTGAATGTGTTCCGCAATCGATGAACTATAAAGAGTTGGGGCGACGCGGCATCTACCGCCGCGCCATATGAATCGGCGTGCGGGAACAAGAACTGTCGCAGGCAGCCAACTTCCATGTCTCCAGGATGACTTGGCACATTTGCTAATATACAATAGTTGCACAGGACGCAACGATAGGCTAAGCCATGCTGTTTTACGAACTTAAATTTATTATTCCGTTTGCATTTATCCTGCTGCTTTACACGCAATTGCAACGCAAGGCGCAAAATTATCTGATTCTTTTCGCGGGATATTTATTTTATGGAATGTGGGATTGGCGATTTTTGTCGTTGTTGCTGATTACCACAGCGTTAGATTACAGCGCCGGCTACTTAATCGATCTTTGCAAGCCCGGCAGTAACAAGCGCAAGCTTTATCTGGCATTGAGCATGGCCGTCAACCTGGGCATGCTTTCGTATTATAAATACATGAATTTTTTTGCAGAATCTCTGGCGCACTTGTTGAATGTGCCGATTCCTGCAAATTCATTCGTCGCAAACGTAATACTGCCGGCAGGCATATCGTTCTATACCTTTCAAAGCATGAGTTATGTGATTGACGTCTATCGGGGTCACATACGGGCAGAAAGGAATTTCGTCGATTTCGCAGCGTTTGTAAGCTACTTCCCACACCTCGTGGCGGGACCGATTCAACGAGCTGATGTTTTGCTTGCGCAAATTACCCGAGACAGGGAGTTGACGCTTCCCGGCTTCTTCCTGGGCTGTAGATTGTTCATGTTTGGCTTATTCAAAAAGCTTGTGGTGGGCGACAACGTTGCAAAATTGGTTGACCCGGTCTTTTCCAATCCGCAATCTTTCGATTCCATCACCTTGCTTGTGGCGGCCTATGCATTTTCGATCCAGATTTACTGCGATTTCTCTGGATACACGGACATGGCGCGCGGCGTCTCGAAAATGATGGGGATTAATCTCACGCTCAATTTTAACTATCCCTATTTTGCCACCAGCATCCGGGATTTCTGGACGCGCTGGCACATTTCACTTTCCACCTGGTTCAGGGATTATCTGTACATTCCGCTCGGCGGCAATCGCGAAGGAGAAACTCGGGCAATATTTAATTTGTTCGTTACGTTCTTGCTGTCCGGGCTTTGGCATGGTGCCGGATGGACTTACATTTTGTGGGGCGCCTATCACGGCACGCTGGTCGCCATTGAACACTATTGTGCGAAGCGGCGGCTTGGGCGTTGGGCGCAAAATATGCCGGTGCTACTGAAAATGGTTATCACGTTTCATCTAGTGGTATTTGGCTGGATCTTATTCAGGGTTACATCGCTTGCCCAGTTCGGTATGTACCTCAATGGGTTATTTACCTGGAAGACAGATTGGCTGCAGATGCTTATGCAGAGTAAGACATGGTTTGATGTATTTGGTGTGATTGCATCGCTTGCCATGGGCGCCATCACGATCAAATTCCTGATCTACTATCTGCCCTTGCTCGGCCTGGATTTGCTTGAATGGCGCGCCAAAGGTGAAGTGTGGGAAAAGTCTCGGGGCAGGGTAATTCAAGGTGTGGTCTACGGGATATTGCTTTTCCTGATTTTCATGTTCGGAGTGTCTAATGCAAAACAATTCATTTACTTCCAATTCTAAATGGGTGGTAGTCCAGGTAGGTGTCGGAATTGTTTTGGCAATCGTGGTGTTGAACATTGCGCTGCATTACGCCATGAAGAATCTCGATACGAATGGCGCGAGTGCGTCCGGACTTGATAGCAGGCAGGCAACCGATGTCCTTTTTATCGGTGATAGCCGCACCAATCAAGGCATTGATCCCCGTGTGTTTGAAGAAGCATCAGGCAGGCAATTCACCGCGCTCAATCTGGGGCGGCCGGGCATGCAGGCGCCGATGTTTTATTTTCTTACTCGCGATTATTTGGAAAACTCCCCGACGCATCCCAAAGCAATTGTGGTGAACATCAGCTTTTATCTGTTGGGCGGGCGGCAGTGGTTTGAAGACATTTACCTGGCTTATTACCATCCCCAATTTTGGCAGGTCACCGATGCGCTTGATACGCAGCTGATTAATACGGACGAGGCGTTAAGTTGGTATTTCGGGACTAGAATTCCCATGCTGCGGTACCGTAAGCGCGTGGCGGGATTGATCGATAGTTTTTCCGAAGACCCGACGCGTGCAGTATTTCGAGAGCACGCAAGAAATTCATTGATTGCCAACCTGGCGCGTGATGAGAAAAATAAAGGATACCTGTCGCGAGGCGTAAGTGCGATAAGTGGCGTTTCAGAAAGCGAATTCGCTTCCTATAGGGTTGGTATCGATAATGGCTATAGCGTCTACACGGATTATCTCAAGCGGTTTTTTGATCTGGCTGCACGTTATCGAATCCATGTCATTGTGTACGCCTTTCCCTGGCCGCTACAAGCCAAGGCCGCTCCAAACTTCCAGGAAGTCTTGGCGCACTATGACAATAAAATAAAATCAATCGCTGACGGCAATCCATATGTGCATTTCGTCGAACATGATTTTTACTGGAACGAAAAATATTTTGTTGACCCACTCCACCTCAATCAGCAGGGGGCCGAAGTGCTGAGCAGACGTGCGCTCGGTTGGGTCCGGCCCTACATCGCTGCAAAGTGAGGGGTGGGAGCCGGCCGTTAACAGTGCAGACAAATCCGGTGCCACTTTCGCGCCGCCCTATCTCCGCCCGTTCGGAAAACCGAACGCGATTGCCCGCGAATATCCGGAATTCCGTCAGCTGGCGCGCGCGGCAGTTTTAATTAGTCATAATAATCAAAGGGTTGCGATGCTTTCGTGAGTGGCATGGTCCGTGCAATAGAGGCAGTACACCGCGCAGTCGCGTGGTCGCCAAATATATAACGGAGATACCCCCATGAATGCAGCTACGACCCGCATCGAGCACGACCTGCTCGGCGACCGAGAAGTACCCGATGCGGCCTATTACGGCGTCCATACGCTGCGTGCGCTGGAAAATTTCGATATCACCGGCATGCCAATTGCCGTTTATCCTGACCTGATCCGCGCCCTGGCCCAGATCAAGCAGGCTGCGGCCCAGGCCAACCATCAGCTCGGCCTGCTGGACGCCAGTCGCGCCGACGCCATTGCCGCTGCCTGTAAAGAGCTGATCAGCGGGCGCTGGCATGAGCAGTTCGTCGTCGATGTCATTCAGGGCGGGGCCGGCACCTCGACCAACATGAATGCCAACGAGGTCATTGCCAATCGGGCGCTGGAAATCCTCGGATACGCCCGGGGCGAATACCAGCATCTGCATCCGAACCAGCACGTCAACATGAGCCAGTCGACCAACGATGTCTATCCGACAGCGCTCAAGCTTGCCACTTACGCCGGGATTTTTCGCCTGGTCGATGCCATGGCCTATCTGCGCGGCGCCATGGAGCGCAAGGCTGCTGAATTCGCCGACGTGCTGAAAATGGGCCGCACCCAATTACAGGACGCCGTGCCGATGACCCTCGGCCAGGAATTCTCGACGTATGCTGTCATGCTTGGTGAAGACGAGGCGCGCCTGAAGGAAGCTGCGCTGTTGATTTGCGAAATCAACCTGGGCGCCACCGCCATTGGCACTGGCATCAATGCCCACCCCGATTACGCCGCGCTGGTCTGCCGCCGCCTCGTCGAAATCAGCGGTGTGCCGGTGGTGACTGCACCGAACCTGATCGAGGCGACACAGGACTGTGGCAGCTTTGTGCAACTCTCCGGCGTACTCAAGCGCGTCGCCGTCAAGCTTTCCAAGGTCTGCAATGACCTGCGGCTGCTCTCGTCCGGACCGCGTGCCGGCTTCGGCGAGATCAATCTGCCACCGCGCCAGGCTGGATCCTCGATCATGCCCGGCAAGGTCAATCCGGTCATCCCCGAAGTGGTGAACCAGATTGCCTTCGAAGTCATCGGCAACGACACGACCGTGACCTTTGCCGCCGAAGCCGGCCAGCTGCAGTTGAATGCCTTTGAGCCGATCATCGCCCACAGCCTCTTCAAGAGCGCACAGCATCTCGCCAAGGGTTGCAAGGCGCTGGCCGACTACTGCATCGATGGCATCACCGCCAACCGCGACACGCTGCGCGCCAGCGTCGAGCGCTCAATCGGCATCGTCACCGCGCTGAATCCCTACATCGGCTACGTCAACGCGACCGAAGTCGCCGCCGAAGCCCATCTCAGCGGCCGTGGCGTCGCTGAGATCGTGCTTGAACGACAGCTGATGAGTGTCGAGCGCCTGGCTGAGGTGCTGCGCCCCGAAGTGCTGACCAAACCGCAAATCATCCCGGCCCTGGCTGCCTGAGCTGCGCCGTATTTCTAAACATTAAGGAACCCATCATGAGAATGAACCGGTTAACATCGATGATCATGATTGCCATGGTGCTCGGCGTCATTGTTGGCTACGCGTGCAATACGTTCGCCGGCAGCGCCGCGGAAGCCAAGGAAATTGCTTCTTACTTCGGCATCCTGACCGATATCTTTCTACGCATGATCAAGATGATCATTGCCCCGCTGGTCTTCGCCACCCTGGTGGCCGGCCTGGCTGGCATGGGCGATTCGAAAACGGTGGGCCGCATCGGCGTCAAGGCCCTGGGCTGGTTCATTGCCGCCTCGCTATGCTCGCTGGCCCTGGGGCTACTGTTCGCCAACCTGTTCCAGCCGGGCGCGCATCTGAGCGTGCCGCTGCCGGAAGTGGGCAGCGCGGTCGGCCTGAAAACCAGCGCCTTGAACCTGAAGGATTTCATTACCCATGTCTTCCCGAAGAATATTTTTGAGGCAATGGCCGGCAATGAAATTCTACAAATCCTGGTGTTCGCCGTCTTTTTCGGGCTGGCCCTGGGCCAGTTGCACAACCGTGCGGCGCAAAGCCTGGTGGGCACGCTCGAAGAAGTCGTGCATGTCATGCTCAAGGTTACCGACTTTGTCATGCGCTTCGCCCCGATTGGTGTCTTCGGCGCGGTTGCCGGCATCATCACGACCCAGGGGCTGGGCATGCTGGCAGTGTTCGGGAAATTCCTGCTGTCCTTCTACATTGCCCTGGCCGCCCTGTGGCTGGTGTTGATTGCGGCCGGCTACTTCGTGCTGGGCAAGGAGGTATTCCGCCTGGTCAAGCTGATCCGCAGCCCGCTGCTGCTCGGCTTTTCCACGGCAAGCAGCGAATCGGCCTATCCAAAGTTGATGGAACAGCTGGAGAAATTCGGCGTCCGGGATCGCATCACCGGCTTCGTACTGCCCCTGGGCTACTCCTTCAACCTCGATGGATCGATGATCTATTGCACATTTGCCGCGCTCTTCGTCGCCCAGGCCTATGGCATCGAGATGACCCTTTCTACGCAAATCACGATGCTGCTGATCCTGATGGTTTCCAGCAAGGGGATCGCCGGGGTGCCACGCGCTTCGCTAGTGGTGGTGGCTGCCGTGCTGCCGATGTTCGGGCTGCCGGATGCAGGTTTGCTGTTGATCCTCGGCATCGACCATTTCCTCGACATGGGGCGGACGGTGACCAATGTGCTCGGCAATGCCATTGCCACCGCCGTCGTCGCCAAATGGGAAGACGGCATTGTTACGGTGGACGATGCCGCAGCCCAAGCCGAAGGCGCCCTGCCGGTCCCGGAAGAGGCGCTGGCGCTTGCCAAGGCGGCTTGAGCAGCGCCGCCGAATCCATTTTTGTGTGCATAAAATGATTGTTGACTGGTACATCCTTGCTCCCGCCGCTTTTTTCGCCGGCATGGTCGATGCTGTCGTGGGCGGCGGCGGCCTGATCCAGATTCCGGTGCTGCTCGCCCAGTTTCCGCAGACAGCGATCCCGGCGCTGTTCGGCACCAACAAGGTGTCGAGCATCGCCGGCACCGGCGCTGCGCTCTGGCGCTATGCGCGCAGCGTGCGCATCCCCTGGGTGGTGGTGCTGCCCGCCACTGTCGCCGCACTGATCGGGGCCTGGGGCGGCGCCGCGCTGGTCGCCTGGATTCCGCGCCA